>CACLKR010000005.1 GCA_902607625.1 uncultured Pelagibacteraceae bacterium | reverse complement strand
TGCCCTTGGAACACCGTTTGTGGTTATTACCGTTACAGCAACTTTAACCGGTTTTGATACGAATTTAATTCGAGCCTCCCAAAGTTTAGGTGCAGATACATTGCGAACTTTTTTTAAAGTGATTATGCCTTTAATTCTTCCCGGGGTTATTTCTGGAGCATTATTCGCATTCATTACTTCTTTTGATGAAGTTGTGGTTGTTATGTTTGTAGGTAGCGTTGAGCAAATAACTATACCGAAGCAAATGTGGGCAGGTTTACGCCAAGAAACAAGTCCTGTAATTTTATGTATGGCCACATGTTTAGTAGCTTTATCAATCGCTTTATTAACAACAGTCGAATTGCTCAGAAGACGTTCAGAACGTTTACGTGGTATTAAATTACATCAATAAGTTATGAAATGGGCGCTTGTAGTTTATTTTATGACTACTGCCGGCTGGCAATCAGCAGAAAGTATTGGCAAAGATAAAATAGGCTGGAGTAGCATTGTATATGAAAGCTATCAAGAATGTTCTTCTCGAGCTAGAATGTTTAATGAAGATCCAGAATTTAAAAACAAAATAAAGGCAAAATGTGAACGTGTAGAGAAATAGTTTGCGGCATCACTCTGAAATCATTCCGACAGCCCATAAAGCTAAAACAATGTATAAAAAAACCATAATATTTATTATAATAAACGAATGAAAAAAAAAAAGGACAAAATTCCCATACAACCCGTTAGCGGTACTAAAGTTCCTCGATTTGCAGGAGCATCTACATTTGCAAGACTTCCTGAATTAAGAGATGTTTCGAGTTGTGATGTTGCTATAGTGGGAGTTCCATTTGATGCGGGAACTAGTTATCGTCCAGGGGCACGTTTTGGCCCACAAAGTATTCGACAAGCATCAAGGCATTTAAGAACAAACTACCATCCGGCATACGATTCAGAACCTTTTTTAGAACAACAAGTGGCTGACGCGGGAGACATCACTTGCAATCCATTTAATATTAACGAGTCCGTTAAACAAATACAAAAGGCAGCCACAGATCTATTGAGTAAGGTTGGAGGAATAATTAGCTTGGGTGGAGATCACACAATAGCTTTGCCTTTGTTGCGCGCTGTTAACCATAAGAATAAAGGACCTGTTGCTTTGGTTCATTTTGATGCTCATTTAGATACCTGGGATACTTATTTTGGCGCACCATATACTCACGGTACTCCTTTTCGAAGGGCTAGAGAGGAAAAATTATTTTTGGAAGACTCTTCTATGCATGTTGGTATTAGAGGACCGTTATACAGTAGAGATGATTTAAAAAATGATGCCGAATTTGGTTTTAAAATTATTCATTGCGACGAATTTCAAACCGAGGGTATTGATAAAATTGTAAAACGAATACGAGATAGAGTTGGAAATAATCCCCTTTATTTATCTATTGATATTGATGTATTGGATCCTTCTCATGCTCCAGGCACTGGTACACCCGAAATTGCTGGAATGACAACTCGTGAAATTGTAAATGTTTTAAGAGGGCTTGCGGGATTAAAATTAATATCAGCCGACGTTGTTGAGGTGTCCCCAGCTTATGATCATGCAGAACTTACTTCACTTGCTGCAGCTACGATCGTTTATGAATTAACAAATTTATTTGCGAGAAGTTAAGTTCAATTTGCAATCTGCTCTTTAAGATCAATAAGCATTTTTAAACAAAGTTTTAACTGATCAAAACTTATATATTCATCAATTTTATGCGCCTGCTCAATAGATCCAGGACCACAAACAACAGTGCTAATACCAATTTCTTGAAACAATCCTGCCTCTGTTCCAAAGGAAACTACGTCTTGTGAATTATCACCTGTAAGATTACAAACGAGATTTACTGCAGCAGATTTTTCTTCTTTCGTGAATCCAATAATTTCTCCAATGATTTCTTTTTCAATGTTGGCTTTTGGATAAACTTTTTTCATTTCTGGCAACAGAAAATCTTTTACATAAGTTTCTATACTTTCATTTACAAATTTTCCGTCCTCTGGGACAACCGGTCTAAGTTCCCAATCAACTACACATTGATCGGCAATAACATTTCTTGCTAATCCTCCTTTAATTCTCCCTATTTGCAAAGTTGAATATGGAGGAGTAAAAACAGAATTTTTTGGTACTCTTTTTTTTAGTACTTCTCTTAGGTCCATAAGTTTGTTTATAAATCGAACTGCATATTCAACCGCACTCACCCCTTTATCAGGAGCAGAACCATGGCCAGCTAAGCCAGTAAAATGAGTTGAATATTCATAACAACCTTTATGAGCTTGAATTGTTTTCATGCTAGTAGGTTCGCCAACAATACAAATAGAACAATTAATATTGCGTTTTTTTAATTCTCTAATCATTATCGGTGCTCCCTGACAAGCTGTTTCCTCATCATAAGTAAAAGAAAAATGGATTGGTTTTTTTAAATTTTGAGACGCAAAATAAGGAGCTACAGCTAGAGCACAAGCAATAAATCCTTTCATATCACATGATCCTCTTCCATAAACTTTGTTATTTTTTTCGGTGGCAACAAATGGATTAGAAGACCATTCCTTTGCAGATGCAGGCACCACATCGGTATGACCAGATAAAATAATTCCTCCTCCATTTAACTTTTGTTTTCCAGTAATTGTTGAAAATAAATTAACTCTCTTTTTCGTTTCATCAAAAGTTTTAAAAGATGTAGCTTCAAGTTTGCCTAATATTTTTTCACAATACTCAATTAATTTTAAATTAGAAGTGCCTGATACAGTCTGAAATTTTATTAATTCCGACAAAATCTTTAGAGTTTCAGGAAATATTTGGTCAATTATGTTTTTTTGCGTAGCCATTTAATTAAAAAAATATTATACATCATTACTATGAAACAAGAAATAACATATGAAGATTACAATAAGGTAGAGATCAAAGTTGGAACGGTATTAAAAGTTTCAAAAAACGAAAAAGCAAGAAAACCTTCATTAGTTGTCGATGTAGATTTTGGAGGCAAGACTGGTGTTAAAAAATCTTCTGCTCAGATTACTCATTATTATAATGAGCAAAATTTGGTGGGCAAACAAGTAATTGGTGTATGCAATTTTCCAAAAAAAAATATAGCTGGAATAGTTTCTGAATTTCTCATTTTAGGAGCAATAGAAAAAGATGGTAAAGTGGTTTTGGTGCATCCATCTCAAAAAGTTGAAAATGGTTTAGAAATAGCATAAACCATTGCGATGTATCCTAGTTTAGTACCACTAATTTTTTTCTCTATTGCTGCAGCGTTCACCCCTGGACCTAATAATATTATAGGATCATATTCAGGTTTTAATTTTGGCATAAAAAAATCTATACCATTAATTTTAGGTGTCACATTTGGTTACACCACTCTAATAACTTTGTCAGCTGGAGGATTAAATGTAATATTTAGCGCCTACCCAATATTGAAAACTATAATAAAAATTTTGGGTTCATTTTTTTTAATTTACTTAGCTTACAAGATTTCATTTCAAACCCAAGCTGAAAAAAAAAAAATTAAGAATCCTGTTAAATTTTACGAGACATTTATATTTCAATTTGTTAATCCCAAAGGTGTTTTTGCAGCCATTACAAGCATATCTCTTTTTGTTGAGCTAGGATCGAATTATTTATTTCATTCAGTAGTAGTAATAGGAGTCTCATTTTGTGCAGCAATAACGAGTATAACAAGTTGGTGCTTATTAGGAAAATTTCTAAGGCGTTTTTCAGAAAATAAGAAATTTATTCAAATGTTTAATTACACCATGTCCTTTTCGTTAGTTGTTTGTGTTATACTTATTTATTTAAAAATATGAAAATAAACAGTAAAGATTCTTTTAAATCTTTAAAAAAATTAAAAGTAGATAAAAAAGTTTATAATATATTTAGCCTCAATGAAGCTGAGAAAAATGGATTAGAAGGTATTTCAAAATTACCCAAGTCTTTAAAAGTTTTACTAGAAAATTTATTGAGGTTCGAAGATGATCAAACTGTCAAAAAACAACAAATCTTGGCTATTAAAGAATGGTTGAAAAATAAAAGTTCAACAAGCGAAATTGCTTTTAAACCTGCAAGAGTTCTTATGCAAGATTACACTGGCATTCCTGCGGTTGCAGATTTAGCTGCTATGCGAGATGCGATAAAGTTAAAAAAAAAGGATCCAAATAAAATAAATCCTCTATCAACTGTTGATCTCGTTATTGATCATTCAGTGATGGTTGATGCTTATGCATCTAAAGATTCATTTAGAAAAAACGTAGAAAAAGAATTTCTAAGGAACGGTGAACGTTATTCTTTTTTAAAATGGAGCCAACAAGCATTTAATAATTTTAGAGTTGTTCCACCAGGCACAGGGATTTGTCACCAAGTAAATTTAGAATATTTATCAAAGGTTGTTTGGTCATCAGAAAGTAATGGTGATATGTATGCCTATCCTGACACACTTGTTGGAACCGATAGTCATACTACCATGGTTAACGGTCTCTCAGTTCTTGGTTGGGGGGTAGGTGGAATTGAGGCAGAAGCAGGAATGTTGGGTCAGCCGATATCTATGTTAATTCCAGAAGTTGTTGGTTTTAATTTTCAAAACAGATTACCTGAAGGAACTACAGCTACCGATTTGGTTCTTACTATTGTTCAACTGTTAAGACAAAAAAATGTTGTTGGAAAATTTGTTGAATTTTACGGCGATGGATTAAAAAATCTTTCTTTGGCAGATCGCGCAACAATAGCAAACATGGCGCCAGAATATGGTGCTACGTGTGGCTTTTTTCCAGTTGATGAGGAAACTTTAAAGTATTTAAAATTTTCAGGTAGGGATAAACATACAATTTCTCTTGTTGAACATTATTCTAAAGATCAAGGATTATGGGCGGATGACAATATCATTTTTTCTGATACTCTAAATTTAGATTTATCCAAAGTAGTTCCAAGTATATCTGGTCCTAAACGTCCGCAAGACAAAGTTTTATTAACCGAAGCGGCAAAATCATTTTCAAAAGCTCTTGAAGAAAATGCAAACAGAAAAAATCCAAATGAAGAATCGATTTCGGGAACTGATTTTAAACTAAAAGACGGATCTATCGTAATTGCAGCGATTACATCATGCACTAATACTTCCAATCCAAATGTTTTAATTGGAGCAGGGTTACTTGCAAAAAAAGCTATTGCAAAAGGGTTAAAAGTTAAACCCTGGGTTAAAACTTCTTTAGCACCAGGCTCTAAAGTTGTTACAGATTATCTTGAAAAGGCTGGCTTAAATAAATACCTAGATGAACTTGGTTTTAATCTTGTTGGTTATGGATGTACGACTTGTATTGGTAACTCGGGACCGCTTAAACAAAATATATCTGATGCTGTACAAAAAGGAAATTTATATGTTGTTTCAGTATTATCTGGCAATAGAAATTTTGAAGGTAGAATTAATCCAGATGTGAAAGCGAGTTATCTTGCGTCTCCACCTTTAGTTGTTGCATATGCTTTAGCTGGATCAATGAATGTTGATTTATATAAAGAACCTTTAGGTAAAGATAAAGAGGGGAAGCCTGTTTTTCTAAAAGATATCTGGCCCACTAATAAAGAAATCGAAGAATTGATTTTAACATCAATTAGTGCGGACATGTTTGTTAAACGTTACTCGAACATATCGGAAGGTCCTAAAGAATGGAGCACAATTAAAACTAATGATAGTAATATTTATAATTGGGATGACACATCGACTTATGTTAAAAAACCGCCGTTCTTTGAAAACATGCCTGACCAGCCAGAGGGATTTAAAAAAATCGATGGTGCTAGACCTTTGTTAATTCTAGGTGATACAGTAACCACAGATCATATTTCACCCGCGGGTTCAATAAAAAAGGATAGTCCAACAGGCGATTATTTTATGGAGCATCAAGTTCAACAAAAAGATTTTAATTCATATGGGGCTAGAAGAGGAAATCATGAAGTAATGAAGCGCGGCGCATTTGGAAACATTAGATTACGAAATGAAATGGCTCCTGGAACCGAAGGAGGATTTACTAAAATATATCCAGAAGGAAAAGTTGTCAGTGTGCACGAAGCTGCTATGGAATATAAAAAAAGAGGAAATGATTTGGTGGTAGTTGCTGGAAAAGAATATGGAACCGGATCATCTAGAGACTGGGCAGCAAAGGGTACAAAATTATTGGGGATAAAGGCAGTTATAGCTGAGAGTTTTGAAAGAATACATCGTTCAAATTTAGTCGGCATGGGAGTGCTTCCACTTCAATTTAAAGAAGGATTTGACAGAAAAAAATTAAACATAAAAGGCTCTGAACTATTTACCATCATTGATATTGAAAAAGGCGTAAAACCTAGGCAAGAAGTTGATTGTGAAATTAAATATGCAGATGGAGTTAGCAAAAAGATAAAACTGTTGTGTAGAATTGATACCGCAAATGAAATTGAATATTATAAGCATGGCGGAATTCTCCAATATGTTTTAAGAAATATATTATAAAATAGGAAAAAAATTGAGAAACATTAAAGTAAAAGTTTATCCCTCAAAGGCAAAATTAAAAAAAGAAGATCAGTTGGCATGGAAAATAGCCGAGATAGCTTCAGATAATGCGCCTTTAAATACAGATGCCGTTGATATGGTTATTAATAGAATTATTGATAATGCTGCAGTAGCAATAGCTTCTCTTCAAAGAAAACCCGTGAGTTCAGCAAGAGATATGGCTTTGGCTCATCCAAGAGAGCATGGCGCAACTATTTTTGGCATTAATTCAGATCAGAGATTTCATTGTGAGTGGGCAGCTTGGGCAAACGGAACTGCAGTAAGAGAGTTAGATTTTCATGATACTTTTTTAGCAGCTGACTATAGTCATCCTGGAGACAATATTTCTCCCATCTTAGCAGTTGCTCAACAAAAAAATTTATCAGGCATAGATTTAATTAGAGGAATTATTACAGGATATGAAATTCAGGTAAATCTAGTTAAAGGCATTTGCTTACACAAACATAAAATTGATCATATTGCTCACTTGGGCCCCAGTGTTGCAGCGGGACTTGGTTCATTATTAAAACTTAATACTGAAACAATTTATCAATCAATCCAACAAGCTTTACATACAACAATTTCCACAAGGCAATCAAGAAAGGGACAAATTTCAAGTTGGAAAGCGTTTGCCCCATCACATGCCGGCAAGCTAGCAATTGAAGCAGTAGATAGAGCAATGAGAGGAGAGGGTTCTCCAAGTCCGATATACGAAGGAGAAGATAGTGTAATTGCTTATGTGCTTTCTGGCTCTAAAGCAAAATATACTGTTCCTTTGCCAAAAATTAATGAGGAAAAAAAAGCCATTTTAGAAACATATACCAAAGAGCATTCAGCAGAATATCAAGCACAGGCGTGGATAGATTTAGCAAGAAGCTTAAATAAAAAAATTAATAATATTTCCAATATCAAAAAAATTGGAATTCACACAAGTCATCATACACATAATGTAATTGGTACAGGTGCAAACGATCCACAAAAAATGGACCCAAATGCAAGTAGAGAAACACTAGACCACTCCATCATGTATATTTTCGCAGTTGCTTTGGAGGATGGGAATTGGCATCATCTGAACTCTTATACTCCTCAAAGAGCAAGTAAAAAAAGCACAGTTGATCTATGGAAAAAAATTAAAACTTTTGAGGATAAAAAATGGACAAAGAAATATCACGATCCAAATCCGAGGAAAAAATGCTTTGGGGGACGTGTAATCATAAAAATGAAAGATGGTTCAAAAATTGAAGATCAACTTGGTATTGCTGATGCGCATCCTAATGGAAAAAGGCCATTTAAGAGAGAAGATTATATTAATAAGTTTAAAACACTTACAGCTAATATTATTGATCAAAAAGAATCTGAAAGATTTTTAGAAGATGTCCAAAATCTAAAAGAAATAAATAAATCAGAGCTTCATAAATTAAACGTTGAGGTTGTTTCTGATCTTCAAAAACAACGATCTTCAAAAAACAGCATATTTTAAATTTTTATTTGCTATTCAATAAACATTAACCTAGCATTAAAATTATAAAAAAAAGGGAGGAGAAAATATGGCAAAAGAAATGCTTGCAATAGCAAAACTTAAATCTGGTGAAGGAAAATTTGAAAAGTTCATGGGATTTATGCAATCAGATGAAGGAATGGCAGTAAGAAAAACTATTGCTCATGTTGAAAAAACAGTTCCAGCAATAGCACCAGATAAAAGCTATGTTATGTTTAAAGTCTCAGTTCATAATGAAGAAGAAATGAAGAAGTTTGCTTCAGGCAATAACCCGATAGCAAAACCTATTTTCGATGAATGTATCGAAGGTGTTCAAATGTATGAATTGAGTAAAGTAAGTTAATAATAAGTTAATAATAAGAAAGGATAATAAAAATGATAGAACAATTTAACGGAATAATTTATTTAGCAGTTTTCATAATTCATTTTATAGGTTATGGGGTCTATGCTTATCAAATGATAATTAATAACAAAAAATTTAGAGAAAAATTTATAATGGACGAAACAGCAACACCTATAATGCGAATGATAGGAGCTTCGTTTCTTGGAGCATTATTAATGGCTCTTTACATTATGTTCATTAGACCTGGAGGAGCAGAGGGTACTTGGGGATTTTTTAATTTAATTTTTGTACAAAATCTTTGTATCTTCGTTGTAAATACTTACTCAATTAAAATTGATAAGACAGGAATAAAAAACGATTCAAATGAAGGGGTTATTGCACCACTAGTTTTTACAATTTTAAGTGCTATTCTTTGTTACGGACTTGCTGACAAAATATACATGTAATTGATGTATGGCTTTTAAGCACTATAAACAAATAAGCAAGCAAGACATTCCTTCAATGAAAGTAGAGAATGTTGAAGCTTATCTTAGAGATTTTTCTATATCTGATGATAAAGAAAAACCAATAACAAGCGGTTTATTTAAATTAAAAGCCGGCCAGTCACTTAAATACACTTACACTTACCATGAAATGAAGTTCATAGTTGATGGCAGTTTCACAATTGAAGATGAAACAGGACAAAAGGTTGAAGCAAAATCTGGAGATCTTTTTTATTTTCCAAAAGGAACTGCCGTGACATTTACTACTTCAGATTTTGGCTTAGGTTTTTTTTGTGGTCAACGCGGAGAGGGTGAAGCTTAATTTCAGTAAAACCAAGAGGCAAAAGGTTCGTTAATAGTAATCCATCCTACACCCATAAGACCACCAATGATTAGTTGGACGGCAACCACTAAAATTACTGCAAGACCAATGTAACCTATCCAGAGATTATTTTTAATAATGTTTGCAAAATATGAAGCGGCTGCTCCTATGAGTACAACGGACAATAATAAACCAAAAATTAATAAATAGTAGTGTTGTTGAGCAGCGCCAGCAACAGCAATAACATTATCAAAACTTAAAGTAATATCGGCTATTAATACTTGATAGACACCTCGCATAAACGATGGTTCTTTGGATTTTTTTGTAGGAGATTTAACTTTTTTTGTACTAAATAAATCTTGCCACAAGTCCTTAACAATCCAAAGTAGAAGCGCTCCTCCTATTAATTTTATAAAAGTAAATTGAAACAGAAAAGTAATTGAAGCTGCAAAGACTACCCTAAAAACGAAAGCAGCAAGCACACCATACATTATTATTTTTTTTCTATTTGCTGGAGCAAAGTTGGCAGCAACTAAGCCAATTATGATTGCATTATCTGCAGCCATTACTATGTCTATGAAAATAATTTGGATAAATATTAATGTTTCTTCTAGCACTTTATATAATGTTTAAGTCTATCACTTAAATATAAGGATTATAAGCCCACTGTAAAATTGCTTGTCTTTGCTTTCTTCTGCAATGAATATCACCATTTTCACAATTTTTTTTAATGGCACTTACATGTCTTTTAAAAGCTTTCCATCTTTTAATCTGAATGTCATCAATGTGGGAAATTCGTCTTCCATTAGCAAATCTGCAATACCACTGGAACCAACCGAGTGGATCTTCTTTAAAAATCCATCCTTTATCCAACCATTCTTTTCTGGTTAAGCCAGCCTTTACTTTAAAACGATTTTTTTCTACATCAAAAGTTTTACTTAGTTTTACATTTTTAAACCAAGACTTTGGATATTCTTTTATTTTTCCACCAAAATAAGAACCACCAAATACACCCATCTTCAACATTTTCTGTGGAGATAGTTGAGGTTTAAAAATTTTGTAAAAATCTTCTGATTTTTTTTTATCAGCCGGTTTCATTCCTTCTTTGAATTAAAGTAATGGTCTAAACTAATTTTGCCAGGGCCATAAGTAACAATGATCATAAATCCACCGGCAATTGCGATGTCTTTTAAAAAGAATATCATTTGCATTCCTTCACTAAAGTCCGTGTGGAAAATTATTGCCACCGTAAAGGTAAATGTAGCCATAATTGAAGCGGCCCACTTTGTTCTATAACCAATTATGAGCAATAGAGGAAATAAAATTTCGATAATTATTGCGGGAACAAATAATATTTCCGGGACACCATAATCGTCCATGAACATTATTACTTCTTCTTGCATCGAAATTTTTCCAATACCTTCAACTAAAAACAATGTTGAAAGAAGTGCGCGACCAAGAAATTCTATAATATGCATTTTAATTTTCTTCTATAAGTTCTTTTAATTCGTCGTACTCTTCACACTTGCAACCATCAAGAACCTGAAGCCTCTCCTTAGCAAGTTCAATTCTTCCTGTTTGAACATAAAGTTCACCTAAATATTCATTTATACCCAAATGTCCAGAATCGATTTCTAAACCTTTTAGATAATAAACTTCTGCTTGTTCCAGATCGCCAGTTTTTCTTAAAGTGTAACCCAAGTAATTTAATATATCGGCATTTTTTTTATCTTTAGCATAAGCTTTCTCTAATTTTTTATAAGCTTTAAGATACAGTTTTTTTGCTTTTTCAATTTTATCTTTTTTTTCTAGTTTTTTTGCTCTAAGGATTAATTTTTTACCACTATTATATAAAGTTGCTTTATCGCTATCAGCATCAACATTGCCAGCCGAATACACTAAATTAAAATTAAAAGATATCCCTAACAAAATAAAAAGTGTTATTAAAAGTTTAATATTTTTTTTTAAATTAATCATTTAATTTTTTTAAAGATCTATATAAATTTTTTCATTTTATCTAATGGTTTTAAAGTCACACCAGATTTTATAAGACCGTCCTTTATTTCTTTAGCAGTATTTACAGCGCTTTTACCATCTCCATGAACGCAAATTGAGTCTATTTTACAAGGAATTTGTTTTCCTGAGTAACAGTTCAATGCTTGGCTTTCTACCATTTTTATAACATGTTTTTTTGCAATTTCTGGATCAGTAATCATAGCATTGTCTTTTGATCTTGAAACTAAATTTCCATCATCTTCATAATTTCTATCAGCAAATATTTCTGATGCAATTTTCATTCCGTTTCTTCTTCCGGCCTTTTCCATTTGAGAACCTGTTGGAACCAAAAAAATTAAGTCTTTATCAACTTTCACTATTGATTCAGAAATTACTTTTGCTAATTCATAATTTTCGCAGGCCATATTGTTCAAGGCACCATGTGGCTTTACATGAGTAACTTTCACACCTGCTTTAATCGCAACTTCTGAAAGAATGTTTATTTGATCTATAACTAGCTTTGTTATTTCACTTAAAGGCAAATTAAGCCTTTTTCTTCCAAAATTTTCTGGATCATTGAAGGATGGATGGGCACCTATGCTTACGTTATTTTTTTTAGAAATTTCAATTGTTTTTTCCATTGTTGGTTTATCTCCCGCATGATACCCACAAGCAATATTTGCTGAGTTAACAATTTCTAGCAACAAAGGGTCATTTTCTGTTGAATGTAGCTTTGAACTTTCCCCTAAATCGCAATTAATATTAATTTCCATATGTTAAGTCCTTAGTTTATTTAATAAGGAATACCAATTATTATATCAATTTATGTTCAAGAAACTAAACAATATTGGCGACTGTGGCATTGTTTGCGATTTTGGCGATGAAGTTAATCGGGAAATAAATACTAGTGTTATTAAATTATTTCACCATTTGAAAAAAGAGGTTTTAAAGGGCAATTTAAATGGAATATTAAACTACACACCTTCATATAATAAATTAATTATCAATTTTGATCTTGAAAAAATAAATTCATCTAAAATTTTCGATTTTTTAAAATCAGTAGATTTTTCCAAATTAAATCTTTCTCAAAATAGTAAAAAATGGACAATTCCTGTTTGTTACGATTTTGAGATGGATTTAGAAAATATGAGCAAAACATTAAAAATAAACAAAGATGAAATAATAAATACTCATTTAAATACTGTTTTTTTTGTTTACATGGTTGGTTTTATACCTGGTCATCCTTTTATGGGAGATTTAAACTCAAAACTTTTCTTGAATCGTTTAAAGACACCCAGAGTTAAAATACCAGCAGGATCAGTTGGAATTGTAGAAAAATTTTGTAATATCTACCCTTATGAAAGTCCTGGAGGATGGAATATTATAGGAAGAACTCCCACTAAACTTTTTAATACACAAAATGAATCTAGCCCGTGCCTTTTATCACCAGGAGATTCAGTAAAATTTAAATCAATTTCAAAAAAGGAGTTTGAAAAATTAGTAAATGAGTAATTATTTTTTTAAAGTTCTACGTCCTGGTATTAATACTACCTTTCAAGACAAGGGTCGTTTTCATATGCAGCATCTCGGAGTTACCCCAGGAGGGTGCATGGATTTAAAGTCATTTTCAATAGCAAATGCTTTAGTTGGCAATACTTCTAACGAAGGAGTTTTGGAATTTGCCTATCAAGGACCTTTGCTGAAATTAATTAAAGGTAGAACAAAAATTGCAATTACAGGCAATGTTCTTTTTCAAATAATTAAATCAAATCAAGAAACAATAAACGGAGAATGTAATAGAACTTATGCTTTGGATGAGGGAGACCAAATTGATATTTTAGCAACTAAACAATCAGCTTATGGTTATATGGCTTTAGAAGGGGGATTTGATATAAAACCTTTTTGTAAAAGTGTTTCTATTTTATCCAGAGCCCAAATTGGTTCTAACGAAGGACAAAAAATAAAAATAAATGACAAAATAAATATTAAAATAAATAGCAAAAATAAAAAAGATTTTTTAACTAAATTTACAAAAAAGAATAAAAGTACAATTAGAGTTTTAAAAGGCCCTCAATTTGATTATTTTTCAAAAGAAAGTCAAAAAGATTTTTTTTCAAAAGAATACAAAATTTCTAATCTAACAGATAGAATGGGCATGAGATTGGAAGGTACAGTTATGAAAAATATTGTTAATACGAATATTCGATCAGAAGGCATTACCAAAGGCGCTATCCAAATTCCAGCTGATGGGCAGCCAATTATACTATTAACTGATTATCCAACAATAGGAGGATATCCTAAAATAGCGAATGTAACATCAGTGGATTATAACTTATTGATCCAAAAAACTCCTGGGGAAAAAATATTTTTTGAACTTATTAAGTTGCGTGAGGCTGAACAATTGTATAAAGGACTTCTCAATAGCATTTCAGAAATTATAAAAAATATTAAAGAGATAAATTGACACTATTAAATAAAATCCCTGGCACAGTTCTAGTTCTACTTGGTGCGTTATGCTTAAGTTTTGGCGGCATAATTGTAAAATCTTTTGAAGGTGCTAATTTATGGCAAATTCTCTTTTGGAGACAAGCTTTTTTTTCAATTACCGTAGCTTTATATTTATTAATTACGTTTAAAAAAAATTTCTTTAAGTCTTTTCATGCTTCTGGATTACCTGGGCTTATAGCTGGAATATTTTTGGGTATTGGTTTTTCTGCTTATGTATTTGCTATGTATCACACTACTGTTGCTAATACACTTTTTATTATTTCAACAGAGGTAATTTTTTTAGCATTATTTGGGTATATTTTTTTAAAGGAAAAAATTAATTTAGTAACTTTAATTTCAATTATAATGGGTTTGTCAGGAGTACTTCTTATAATTGGAAGCTCCTTATCTATTCAAACCAGTAGTCAATTTTTTGGCAATATTGTTGCGTTTATAATGCCTATTTCATTTGCAGTATTAATTGTAATAGTCAGAAAATATCCAAAAGTGGATATGGTTCCATCCCAATTTATCGCAGGAGTTTTTGCTGCTTTAATTGGATATTTAGTTGCTGGCAAATTATCTATTTCACCTCACGATTTATTTTTAGGATTTTTGGCAGGAACATTTCAAATTGGTTTTGGATTTATTATGATCACCATTGGGTCTCAAACCACTCCTGCAGCCGTAGTTGGTATTTTGATGTTGACCGAAGCTGTTTTTGGACCAGTGTGGGCCTGGCTTTTTATAAATGAGATACCACCCGCAAGTGTGCTTATTGGAGGAAGCATTATTATTTCAGCAATTTTATTTGAGTTTTTTTTCAGCCAAAAAAAAAAATAGTTTTATCATCTGGCATTTAATCATATATGAAAATTGCTGTAATTGGTTCAGGTATATCGGGGTTAAGTGCAGCTCATTTTTTGTCAAAAAAACATCAAGTAGATTTATTTGAAAAAGATGATCGCTTTGGAGGACATTCTTATACTGTTGAGATACCTATAAATAGCTCACATGATTTAATCTCGGTTGATCTAGGTTTTATTGTATTTAATAAAATTAATTATCCCAACTTACTAAAACTTTTTAACTCTCTTCAAGTTCCTTATGAAAAAAGCAATATGTCTTTTTCTGTTTCTGTAAAAAATTCAAATATAGAATATTCTGGCAGTGGGATAGGAGGATTATTTTCTAATAAATATAATATTTTTAATTTTAATTTTTTAAAAATGATAAAGGAAATAATCTTTTTCTATAGAGAGGCAGAAAAAATAAATGAAAAAGAACACCGAGATCAGATATTAGGTGATTTTTTAGAATATAAAAAAATGTCAAATTATTTTATAGATTTTCACATTGTTCCAATGGTTACTGCTATATGGTCTATTCCACCTGATTTAGCACAAAGAATGCCTTTGTCTTTATTTTTAAATTTTTTTAAAAACCATGGTTTGTTTAAAATTAAAAGCAGACCTCAGTGGTATACGGTAAAAGGAAGAAGCAAAATTTATGTTGATAAAATTTTACATACAATTAGTGGTGAATATTTTAAAAATTATGAAATAAAAAATGTATTTAGAAACAAAAATAATGTTAGATTATACTACGGTTCACCAAACGAATATTTTGATTATGACCATGTTGTATTTGCAACACATGCTAATGATACTTTGAGGTTAATTAAAAATCCTACAGAAAATGAAAAAAAAATATTAAAAAATTTTAAATACAAAAAAAACATAGCTTATCTGCATAATGATGATTTCCTTATGCCCAGAAATAAAAAAGCCTGGTCAAGCTGGAATTCAATTTTAGATAAGGGTGACGCAAGCAAGTGTTGCGTTACGTATTGGTTGAATAAGTTACAAAATTTAAAAACTAAAAAAAATTATTTTCTTACGCTTAATCCAATAGTAGATATAGATAATAAAAAAATTATAAAAAAAATTGAATTTACCCATCCCTTTTACGACATGCAAGCCATCAATGCACAAAAATATCTTACAGAATTACAGGGAGTGAATAATAGTTGGTTTTGTGGAAGTTATTTTGGATATGGATTTCATGAGGATGGTTTGAATTCGGCAATAACAGTAGCAAAAAAAATATGAGGCACTTTAATTCTTGTATATATTCTGGTTTTGTAACTCATGAACGATTTAAACCAAAAAGGCATTTTTTTTCTTACAAAACGTTTTCATTATTAATTGATTTAAATGAAATTAAAAATTTAGAAAAAAATATAAAATTTTTTTCTTACAATAAATTCAATATTTTGAGTTTTTATGATATTGATCACGGTTCTCGTGGTGGAGACACACTAATTTCATGGGTTAGAAAAACATTAAAAAAATCAAAACTAAATCTTAATTTAGGTACAATTAAACTACTTTGTTACCCAAGATTTTTTGGATACGTTTTTAATCCTCTTAGTATTTTTTATTGTTATGATAAACAATCAAAACTTAAAGCAATTCTTTATGAGGTGAAAAATACATTTAATGAGCAGCACACTTATGTTTTTCGATGCAAATCTTCTTCTAATTTAATTTTACATAAATGTAATAAAAAATTTTACGTTTCGCCATTTATTGAAATGAAAACATTTTACAACTTTAGATTGTTAAAACCTGGTAAGAAACTAAATGTTTTAATCAAACAAAATGATACTAATGGATTATTACTCATTGCCCGTCAGGTAGGGAAAAGACTTGATTTTACTAGTAAAAATTTATTTTTTCAATTTTTAAAGCATCCATTAATGTCAGCTAAGGTTATTTTAGCGATACATTTTGAAGCATTTAGATTGTGGATTAAAGGAGTTAAACACGTCAAAAGAAAAGTAAAAATAAAAAACAATTTATCTATAGAGAATTAATGAATAAAATTTTGCACCATTTTTTTGATCAGTTTGTTTTTATGAATTTAAAAAAAATTTCTTTTGGATATTTACATTTGACTGATTCAAAAGGAAAAGAGCATTTTTTTGGTAATAATAAAAGTTTACTCAAAGCAAGAATAAAAATAAATGATCCAAGTTTCTGTTACAAAATCCTTAGAAAAGGGAGTTCAGGACTAGCAGAAAGCTATATGAAAGGTGAGTTTGAAACTGAAGATTTGACCTCTTTAATAGAATTGAGTGCAAAGAATATTAATACGACCCATAGGTTTGTTGGATTTTTTGAGTTTTCGTTAATTAAAAATTTCTTAAAAAATAATATATTAAGAAATACAAAAGATAGAAGTAAAAAAAATATATCTAAGCATTATGATTTAGGAAATAGTTTTTTTTCTACTTGGCTCGATAAAACACTAACTTATTCTTGTGGCATATTTAATTCTTCAAATGAAACTTTGGAACAAGCTCAAATTAATAAATATAACAAATTAATAAATATGGTTAACCCAACAAAGGGAGACAAGATTTTAGAAATAGGATGTGGCTGGGGCGGTTTTGCAGAACATCTTGCAGAAAATTATGATATTAAATTAGATTGTATTACAATTTCAAAAGAACAATTTTTCTTTACCAAAGAAAGAATTAGGCGAAAAGGATTGAACCATAAAGTAAATGTCAAAATGATGGATTACAGAGATGTTAATAAAAAATATGACATAATAATATCCATTGAGATGATTGAAGCTGTAGGTGAAAAATATTTAGATAAATATTTTAATGTTATTAAAAATAATTTATTCCAAGGTGGAAGGGCAGCCATTCAGTCTATTGTTATTAAGAATGAATTATATAATAGATATAGGACAAAAGAAGATTTTATACAAAAATATATTTTTCCAGGTGGTTTTTTGCCTTCAGTTGAATCCTTAAATAAATTATCTGACAAGTCAGGTTTAAAAATTAATCAATACGATTTATATGGCACACATTATTCTAATACTTTACAAAAATGGAGAGAACGCTTTTTAAATTCATGGGATCTTATTTCTAAACAAGGTTTTAACCTAAATTTTAAAAAAATGTGGAATTTTTATTTTTCTTATTGTGAAGCTGGTTTTAAGTCAAAAAATATAGATTTAATTCAGTTTTCTTTATGTAATAAATAATTAAATATGAAAATTATATTTACTTTATTAGTTGCGTTTTTATTAACTAATTGTTCAGGAAATGGTATGAAACCAATAGATTTTAAAGATCAAAAACCAAGACTAATTATAGAAGATTATTTATCAGGCAACGTTAAGGCTTGGGGAATTTTACAGAATAGATCTGGTAAAGTAACAAGACAATTTTCAGCTGATCTAAATGGAAAATGGGATGGAAAGCAATTAATTTTAAATGAGAAATTTTACTGGTCAGATGGTGAAGTTCAAAAAAGACAGTGGAAAATAGACAAAATTGATGAACACAACTACGAAGGAATAGCAGGTGATGTTGTAGGTAAGGCCAAAGGTTATTCTTATGGACCAGCTTTTAAATTTGAATATGTTTTATTAGTTCCTGTTAAGGGCAAGGAAATGAAAATTACTTTTGATGATTGGATATTTAAGCAAGATGAGAAAGTTGCTATTAATAGAGCCACAATGACTAAGTTTGGAATAAAAGTTGCGGAATTAACTGTATTTTTTCAAAAAGATTAATATTTAACAGTTTTCATTCCTTTTTTTATCAACAAAAAATATAACCAATTGGGCATAATTTTTAATAATTTCATTATCATTGTGAAAGCTAGTGGAAAATGAATTTCAAATGCATTTTTTTTTGTTAAACCAATAAACATTTTTTCCGCAGCAAATTCAGGAGATTTTATCATTGGCATTGGAAATTTATTTTTATCCGTCATAGGAGTTTGGATAAATCCAGGGCTTACCAATGAAACTCTTACGTTGTGTCTTTTAAAGTCAAAATAAAGACTTTCAGCTAGGCTCGTCAGAGCTGACTTAGATGCACAGTAACCCGAAGCTGCTGGCAAACCTCTGTAACCTGCAACAGAAGAAACTATTGAAATGTGACCACTTTTTTTTTCTCTAAAATAAGTATTTACCGCCATAATACAGTTTAAAGTTCCAAAAAAATTTGTTTCCATAATTTCCCTTATTTTTTCTGAACTTAGCTTTTTTTCTGCATCAGGGTCATGGATACCTGTACAAAAAACAGAAATATCTACCGTTTCAAATTTTTTTATTATATTTTGAAAAATATTTTTAGCTTCATCTTCGTTCTTTACATCTAAAGGAAAAGGGTGAATATTTGGGTTTTGATTGTTTAAATCTTTAAGTAAATTTTCTCTTCTAGCAGATGCGGCAACTTGCCAACCTTCATTAGAAAATTTTATGGCAAGCGCTTTTCCAATTCCACTGCTTGCACCTGTAATCCATACTTTTTTCGACATTCGTTAACCTTAACGTCTTTTAATAAAAATGTAACAGTAAATGTGCGACATGATGTGTGTAGAACAAAAAGATTTAAAGATTATATATCACAGCATGTTTCCTTATAATGATGAAGAAAATGTCTGGATTAGCAAAATAGGACCCAAAAATTATTAATGACCTTACCTAAAAAAATTATTTCTTTATTAGTATTTGTAACTCTTGCTTTTGGTGCATCAGCGTGGGGTGGCCTAGTTACAAGCCTTTCTAAGGAACCATGGTATTCTACAATTATAAAACCTACTTTTAACCCGCCTGATTGGATTTTTGCCCCAGTATGGATAATCTTGTATTTAGCAATGTCCGTTGCAATTTGGTTAATTTGGATTAATCCAAATAGATCTGAAAAAGTTATATATATTTATTTTATTCATTTATTTATTAACGGAAGTTGGAGTTTGTTTTTTTTCGGACTTCACCTAATACTTGTATCCTTAATAATAATTGCAGTAATTATTTTTTTGGTTTCTTGGTTAATCAAATTATACTATCCAATCAATAAACTTAGCTCATTTTTAATGATCCCTTACCTTATGTGGTTAAGTTACGCATTCGTTTTAAATTTCTATATTTTTACCCTAAATTAAATTGTGATATGCTTCCCAAAAATGGGGATTCATGGATGATGTAGTCATAGTTGGCGGTGGAATTATTGGAGCATCCACGGCATATTTTTTATCAAAAGAGGGTAGAAAAGTTAGAGTAATAGAAAGAGATCCAAGTTATAAAAAAGCATCATTTCCTTTATCTTTAGGTGGTTTTAGAAGACAATTTTTTCAAAAAGAAAACATCAACTTAGGTAAATTTGCTTTAGAGTTTATTTCTGACATTTCCAATACACTAAAGACAAAAAACAATCCCAATCCAACAGCTAGTATGGTACCGAATGGTTATCTATTATTGTTTGGACCAGAGCACGCAGAGGAGCAGTATGAAGCATTAAAAAATCATAAAGCGTGTGATGCAGGTACAAAAAATATTCCTGCAAGCAATTTGAAAGAAATTTTTAGTTGGATAAATCCGGAAGGTTTGGAAACAGCAACTTATACTGATAGTAAAATTGAAGGTTGGATTGATCCCCATATGTTTCATAATGCTTTAAAAAATAAAGCTATTGAATTAGGTGCTAAATTTGAAAAAGGAAACGTTGAAAAACTAAGTGATATTAAAGCCAAAACAATTGTATCTGCAGCTGGATGTTGGACCAAAGAATTATTAGATGACATACCGGTTGTACCACAAAAGCATACTGTGTTTCGAGTAAAATGCCCTAAACATTATGCAGACATGCCTTTAACAGGAGACTTGCCATCGGGTGTGTACTGGAGACCAGAAGGTAAGGAGTATCTTGCAGGTTCACCAAATTCTAAATTTGATTCCCCAGATTTAGAACCTGAATGGGATGATTTCGAGAGTCTTGTTTGGCCTGCTTTGGCGAATAGAGTTCCTGAATTTGAGCAATTAAAATTAACAGGAGGTTGGGCCGGATACTATGATTGTAACACTTTAGATAATAATGCAATTGTAGGAAAACATCCAAAATATGAAAATGTATTTTTAGCTACCGGGTTTACAGGCAGAGGTTTGATGCAATCACCAGGAATTGGTAGAGGTTTAACCGAACTAATCACTACTGGAAAATATCAGACTATAGATTTGTCTTGTTTTGGGTTGGATAGAATCTCTGCTAAACAAAAAAGAACAGAACCTTACGTTTTATAAGAATAGTTTATTTCTTAACTATTTTTTTTATATTTTTTGAGTGAAAAGCCTTCTCTTCTAAGCATTTTTTTCTTGGTTTTTGTACCGCCGGGAGAAGAGAAGCCTCCTAGAGTTCCATCAGACTTAATAACACGATGACAAGGTACTTTAGGCGCATATGGGTTTTTTGCACAAGCATTGGCCACAGCCCTAGCCGCTTTAGGCCTATTTATAGCTATAGCAATCTCTTTATAAGTTTTAACTTTCCCTTTTTTAATTTTTTTTAACGCTTTCCAAACTTTGATCTGGAAATCAGTTCCATTTAATTGCATTAAAATTTTAAGCTTTCAATACTTCTGCTTGATTTTTTTCAGTTGAAACTTTTGTTTTAAATTGATTTGATATTTTTTGAACCTCGACAGCTGATACTTTATATTCAGCACACATTGTTTCTTCATCTTTTCCATGACCAGTTACCATATTGACCATGTGTTCTGGGAAATGGAAAGTGGTAAAGACTATACCTTCTTTAACTTTTTCAGTAACTTCAACTTTTAAAGAAACTTCCCCTCTTCCTGAATAAAGTCTCGCGATATCTCCTGTGTTTAACTCTCTATATTTTGCATCTTTTGGATGAATTAACAAAACGTCTTCATCTACAATTTTAATATTTTTAGTTCTTTTCGTCATCGTTGCTGCATTGTAGTGTTGTAATACTCTACTTGTAGTTAGTATTAATGGAAAATCTTTTTTATTTTTCTCTAATTCAGCACTTTCTTTCCAGTCAAAATATTTAATTCTACCTTTTCCTAATTTAAATTCTTTTTCATGCAGAATTTTTGTATCTGTTCCATCTTCTTTCACTGGCCATTGTAATCCTAATTTTCCTAATCTTTCTCGAGTTATACCTTTGAAGAAAGGGACCACATTAGCAATTTCAGCTAATACTTCGTCAGCATCATATAATTTTTGATCATAGCCAAGTTTTTGCATCATTTCTGTAACAATGAGACCATCCGTTTTTGTTCCTGGAAGAGGTTCTGCAGCTTTATTAACTCTTTGGACTCTTCTTTCAGTGTTTGTGAAAGTTCCATCTTTTTCTAAGAAAGTTGTTCCAGGCAAAACTACATCTGCATGTTTAGCAGTTTCACTCATAAATATTTCTTGAACCACTAATAAGTCCAATGCATTCATTGCCTTAGCAACGTGAGCACTATTAGGATCTGTTTGAACAACATCTTCACCAATAATCCATACTGCTCTTACCTCTTTATTTATCGCTGCATCAAAAATTTGTGGAATTTTTAAACCAGCTTTTGTTGGATGAACGACACCGTATTTTTCAGAATAGAAATCTTGAATTTTTTTATCAGCAACTGGAAAATATCCTGCACCTTGATGTGGTTGACAGCCCATGTCCGCCGCACCTTGAACATTATTTTGGCCTCTTAGTGGATTTACACCAACACCTGGCCTTCCAATATTTCCTGTTATCATTGCAAGATCGGCAATTAGCATTACTGTTTTTGAACCTTGTTCCTGCTCTGTAACTCCAAGACCATGAAACTCCATTGAATTTTTTGCAGTAGCGTATGCTATTGCGGCTTCTTTTACTTGCTGTTTATCAACGCCCGCAACCTTAGCCAAATGATCAATATCTAATTTTTTAATTTCTTTAAGGAAGTTTTCAAAACCTTCTGTTCTGCTTAAAATAAAATCTTCTTTATGTAATTTAGATTCTACGATGAAATACAACATCATATTTAAAACCGCTACATTTGTTCCAGGTCTTAACCTAATATGATAATCTGCTAATTTTGCTACATCAGTTGTTATAGGATCTAAAACTATTAGTTTTTTACCTTTCATCACCTGTTGTTTAATTTTTGCACCGGTAACTGGATGTGCATTTGTTGGATTTGCACCAATTACTAAAAATAGATCTGCATGATAAATGTCTTCCGTAGAATTTGTGGCAGCTCCCGTTCCAAATGTTTGTTGCATACCCCATGCGGTTGGTGAATGACAAATTCTTGCACAACAATCAATATTATTTGTGCCTATTGTAGCTCTAATCATTTTTTGAAAAACATAATTTTCCTCGTTTGTACATCTCGCAGATGAAATACCCGCAACAGCATCAGGGCCATTCTCTTTTATTATTTTTTCTAATTTGTTTTTAATATAATCATAAGCTTCATCCCAAGACGCTTTCTCAAACTTACCATTTCTTTTTATTAGGGGACTTCTTAATCTGTCTGGATGATCATAGAAACCAAATGCATATCTACCTTTTATACAAGTATGTCCTGCATTTACTTCTGTTTCTTTTGGTGTATCAATAGAAACTACTTTGCCATCTTTTACTGATGCTTCTAAATTACATCCCACTCCACAATAAGAACAGGTCGTTCTAACTTTTTCATCATAGTCAGCCGATTTAGAAGCAAAAACATCTGATATCGCATCTGTTGGACAAGTGTGAGCACAAGCTCCACAAGCAACACAAGAAGAGTCGCCAAACATCAAATCATTATCTGTTGTAATTTTTGAATCGAAACCTCTTCCGCTCATCGTTAAAACAAACGAACCTTGAATTTCATCACAAGCTCTTACACAACGTCCACAATTAATACAGTTATCTAAATTCATTCGCATATATGCATGCGAAGTATCTTTTGGAATTCCTTTATTTTGTTTTGGTTTATTATAACGGTGTTCGTTTATACCTAGATCGTTAGCTACAGTTTGTAATTCACAATTATTATTTACCTCACAAGTTGAACATGTCATTGGATGGTCAGTAAGAACAAGTTCAACAATATTTTTTCTCAGTTTTGTTAAATCTTCATTATTAGTTAAAATATACGAACCTTCAGTTACCGGGGTATGGCAAGACGCTACTGTTTTTGTTGGTCCATCTTTCTTAAGAGCAACATCTACTGAACAGACTCTACAAGCTCCATATGGGACTAAATTTGGATCGTCACATAAGCTTGGAATTTTATCTTTTCCAACGTGTTCTCTAACGAATTTTAAAACAGAGGTATGGCCAGATTTAATTTGATGGGCAACACCATCAATATAAGCAATTTTATGGTCTTTGCCGTTTGATCCGTTTTTTCCGTTTTTTCCGTTTTTCATTATTCCCCTAAGCTTCTTGATTTATATCAGTTATAAATTCATCGGTAAAATGTTTAAGTATGTTCTGGATGGGCAGTGGAATAGCTCCACAAAGAGCGCATAAACTGCCTTTTTGCATAGTAATAAGTAATTCGTTTAAAAGTTTTATTGGAATTTTGTTTGTTTTATTAATTGCTTGGTCAAACATTTCTTTACCTCGATAAGAACCTAGTCTTCCAGGGAAACATTTTCCACAAGATTCTTCTGCGGAAAATTTGAATAAATGATGAATATATTCAATCATATTAAAGTCTTCCGGGATGCTTACAATACTACCGTGTCCCAACATAAACCCCGCTTTCGCAAATTCTTGAAAGTCTAAATTTAACTTTTCTACTTCTTTAATTGGAATAACGCCACCAAGTGGTCCGCCAACTTGCAAAGCTTTTACGGGTTTAATAAATCCACCCCCAATATCATAAATGATTTTTTTCATAGGAGTTCCCATATCCATTTCATAAACACCAGGATTTTTAAATAAACTATCTAAGCAAACAAGTTTTGTACCAGCGGACTTAACATTTCCAATAGATGAAAAAGATTTTGCGCCATGTTTTAATATGCCAGGTATAGCTGCTAAAGTTTCTACATTATTTACTACAGTCGGTTTTTTATAAAGCCCTTCTACAGTTGGAAAAGGGGGTCTAACATCAACTTCAGCCCGTCTTCCTTCAATAGATGCTATTAGTGCAGTTTCCTCCCCACATATATAAGCTCCTTGACCAATGCAAATATATAAGTCGTAAGAAAAATCAGTACCTAGAATATTTTTACCTAAAAGATTTAATTTTTTTAGTTCGTTAATTGTACCGTTAATAATTTCTATAGATTTAGGATACTCACCTCTAATGTAAAGAACACCCTCATCACTTCCAATAATATAAGCACAAACTACCATCCCAAATAATACTTTTAATGGCTGGTCTTCTAAAAGATATCTGTCAGAGAAAGCACCGGAATCACCTTCGTCAGCATTGCAAACGACATATTTTTTTTCTACTTTTTCTTGACTGCAAAAATTCCATTTCATACCAGTTGGAAATCCCGCGCCACCTCTTCCACAAAGATTTGATTCGGTTATAGTTTTAAGTGTTTCTTTTTTATCTTTTTTTAATATTTGTGATAGTAAATCTTTAAATTTTTCAATAGTAGATAAGTCTTCGCCCATTAATATACTTTTTGTAGCATGACTTACTGAATTAATACTTTTTGTATTAATTTTTTTACCTTTAATAATTTCATCAATTTGGTCAATATCATTTCCTGAATAATTATGACCATTGTAGTGAAAAGAACTAGTTTCATAACAATGACCTAAGCAAAACATCGTACCAATTTTATCCGCACCTAATTTTTCTGATAATTTTTTTCTAACTTTACCTTGTGTTCCTGCGCACATGCACGCACTACCATTACATATCCATGCTTTTTTTTCTTTATGTTCTGGTCTTAAAAATTCGTAAAAACTTTCAGCTCCATGAATCGTTGACATTCCAACGTGGTATTCGTCAGCAAGTTGCTTAATTTCTTTACCATTTTTGTTTTTTTTGGTCGCATCAATCATCCTCTTAAAGAGATTATCTTTAAGACCTTTTCTTCCTGAAAGTTTGCTTATATTTTTTGACATAATAAATTTATTTTAAAATACGATTTTCACCACAATATATATTAAAGCTATCAGATTTTACAAAACCAATTAACGTCATGTCAAAACGTTTTGCCAGATCTATCGCGAGACTTGTTGGCGCACCCACTCCCATTAAAAGCCCAATGTTAGCCATAAGAGTTTTTTGAACTAATTCAAAACTTAATCGTCCTGAACAAGCTATGAATTGATTTTTTGTATCAAATAGAGAGTTTTTAAAACTGTGACCAATAACTTTATCCAAAGCATTATGGCGGCCAACATCTTCTTTGATTACTAATGGTTTACCCTCTTTGTTAAATAATGCGCTGGCATGTATTCCTCCAGTTTTTGAAAATTCAGATTGACTTTGTCTTAAAAGATCAGGAATTTCTGTTATTAATGAATTTTTAATCTTCGGAACATCTTTATTTATCTTTGTCTTGCAAATGATTTCTAAAGAGTCCATTGATGTTTTTCCACACACACCACAACTGGAGTTTGTTAAAAAATTTCTTCTCAGATGTTTAAGGTCAAGATTTTCGCCACTATTTAAAGTAACTCGAATTTTATTTTGTAAATCAAATTTTCCAACTTTATCCCCTAAAAATTCAACCTTTTCTATTTCTGAATTTTTTTGGACTATTCCTTCGCAGAATAATAAACCAACAATTAAATCTTCGTCATTTTTTGGTGTTCGCATTGTTATTGAAATAGAATTATCTATCCATTCATTTTCTTTTTTATAGCGTACAACCATTTCAAGTGGTTCTTCAATTGATACCAGGTCTTCTATATTTGCTGGTTTGTTTTTTTTATATTTAATAGTCTGATATTTTGAATTCATACTAAAACCATTTTAGAGGATATTTCTTTTTTAAAATAAAGCGATTATAAATCACCCCCCCAATTATAATAGTAACTGCCCCGACCATTATTGGAAATATTAAAAATTGAAAAGAATCTTGAATTAACATTACAACAATTGTATTTCCTCCGGCAGGTGGATGTGTAATTTTAAGCGCCATCATAAGCGTTACAGAAATGCCTACAGCTATACCTATTGCTAGAAAGAAAATCGATCTATCTTGAGAGATTTTGAATAAAGTTACAAATATAATTCCAATCAACGCACACAAAAGGTGTCCAAATAATACATTTTTTGGTTGGGCGAATTCATTATTGGGATATCCAAAAACAACAACGACCGACGAGCCAAAGGATGCGGCTAACCAAAGACCATAATTAGTACCAGATAAAGTAGATTGAAAGGTTATATATGCAAGAATAGCAATTGTGACTCCTGCACCGACGCCACCCAATAATGGAGGCCAACAAATTATTTTTTTAAATTTCATAAAGATTTTTTACTTAGAGCATCAAGCATTGTGTTAATGGGCAATAACAAACATTCCTTTCTTGGGATATTATTTTTTGTAATAATCTTATCAAATTCCTTCCATTCTTTGTCAAAAGAATTTGTATTTTTATCAAAGTGACTATTTGCTTGTTGAGCAAAATTTTTAATTTTTTCAATCGATTTATTTTTAGCTTTTCTGGATAATAAACTTACCGAGGCTTGGCAGTATATGCAGGATTCACATTCATATTTAAAATTTGTAATTTTATCGTTTTCAACAACTAGGTAAATTTTCATGTCATCGCCACATATTGAATTTTTTAACTTCGAAGAATGAGTATGACTATCAAGAGCACCGTGATTTTCGGTATTTGAGGCTATTCTAATGATTTCTTTATCTATCATTTAAACTTTATTGTGTTTTCTTTAGCATTTATAATTTGTTTTATGAGTGAAGACAATATACTTGGAGCCATACTCGCTGGCGGACAATCAAAAAGAATGGGTAAAGACAAACTCTTTCTTGAGCTTAATAATAAGAAACTTATCGAACATACAATAGATAAAGTAAAAAAATATTTAAAAAAAGTAATTATAATTACTAATCAAGATAATGAATTTTTCTCCAAAAATAATTTAATAACGGTTAAAGATTGCATTGAAGGACAACTAGGTCCATTGGTTGGTATACTTACCGCAATGAAATGGGCAAAAGAGAACTTAAACAAATGCTCTTGGATTGCCACGTTTCCATGTGACACACCTTTTTTTCCTGAAAAGATTATTGAAAGTTTTATTAAAGAGTCAGAAAAAAAAGAATCTTTAATACTTTGTGCAAGCTCTCACGGACGTAAACACAACATTTTTGGTTTGTGGTCCTTAGATCTTTATGACAAACTTAAAGACGATTTAATAAACAAAAAAGTGAGAAAAGTTCAGGATTGGACAGAAAAAAATAAAATAAAAAATTTAGAATTTACATTTAAAGATTATGATCCGTTTTTTAATATTAATACTGAAGAAGATTTAGAATTTGCAAAAAAATTAAGCAAGAAGATAAAAAATGAATAAAAATAGTAAATTAGAAGATTCTTTAAATAAAATATTTTCATCCTCAGGTTATAAAATGGTGGATGTCAGCAGCAAAGAAATCACTCACCGGAAGGCTCTTGCCGTTGGAGAAATAATTTTAAGCTCTGAGGTGATTAAAATGATTAAGAATAAGAAAATGCCCAAGGGCGATCCACTTTCTATTGCGGAAGTTTCTGGAATCAATGGAGTTAAAAAGACAAGTGAGCTAATACCACTTTGCCATCCTTTACCCTTAGATCACATTTCTATTCATACAGAAATTGATGAACCAAAGAATTCGATTATTGTTTATTGTTTAGTTTCCGCAAATTCAAAGACAGGTGTTGAAATGGAGGCATTATCTGGAGTGAACTCAGCGCTTCTTGCAATTTATGATCTTTCAAAAATAGTCGAACCAAATTTAAAAATCACTAACACAAGATTGCTTGTCAAATCAGGAGGTAAAAAAGGATTATGGATTAACCCTGAAGGGATACCAAAAAAAATAAAAAATGTTTTAAATATTTAAAATGATCAACTACCAAAAAGCTATAAAAATAATAAATAAAGTTTACTTAAATTTACCTCACGAAAAAATTTCTATATCAGATTCTTTAAATAGAGTTTGTGCAAAAAACATCTTATCACCATCAGCGAATCCGTTAGCCAATAACACTGCTTTTGATGGTTTTGCAGTTTTAGCTAAAGAAACCAAAGGGCTATCTAAAAAAAAAGTTAAAAAATTTAAGATTTTAAAAACTATTGGCGCTGGCGACAATCCAAAAATAAATAATTATCTTAAAAATTCTTCCGTAGAAATTATGACAGGAGGCATAGTTCCCAAACCCTTTGATTCTATTATACCAGTTGAAAAGATAAAATATTATCCATCTGAAAGAAAACCAACACATATTGTTGTGGATCATGAAGTAAAAAAATTTTCATTTATTCGATTTGCTGGCGAAGATTATAATTTAAAAGATGTAGTCATAAAAAGAAGTGAGTTAATTCAACCAAAACACATTATGGCTCTTACTACTCTTGGTATTAAGAACTTATATGTAAAAAAAAAGCCTAAAATAATTTTTTTTGGAACCGGCGATGAAATTGTAGATTATAAAAAGAAAAATATATCGAATTGGCAGGTTCGTAATTCAAATAATCATTATATCACATCATTCAGCAAAAGTTTGCATTACCAAATAATAGATGGTGGAGTTATAAAAGACAGCGAACAAAGAAAACTCAAAGAAAAACTTAAAAAATCACTTAAATCAGATATTGATATATTTGTAACTTCAGGAGCAATATCTGCAGGCAAATTTGACTTTATACCAAAGCTACTAAATGAACTCAGTTTTAAAACGTATTTTAAAGGGGTTTCTATAAAACCTGGACGACCTATAATGTTGGCTAAATTTAACAGAAAAGAAAAATTATTTTTCGGTTTACCTGGAAATCCCATTTCATGTGCAGCAGGGTTTCGTTTTTTTGTCTATCCGTTGTTGCGAAATAGTTTAGGAATGTTAAAAGAAAAAAAATTTAAAGCCAAACTAATTAACAAATATTCAAAACGAAAAAATTTTACCCATTTTGCAAGGTGTTTAATAAATATTAATGCTAAGGGGTTGGGAGAATTAAAGGTGCTGCAAGGACAACAGTCTCACAGAATCGAATCGTTTGTAAAGGCAAACTGTTGGGGTATTTTTCCTAGCGGTAAAAAGCAATTTAATTCAGGGGATATTATTGAATGGGTACCTTTAATTCCTAGTAGCTAATAGATAATTTTTATGGTTTAATTTATTTATGTTAATAGATCCATTTCAAAGAAAAATATCATACGTAAGAGTTTCAGTTACAGATCGTTGTGACTTTAGATGTACTTATTGTATGTCAGAAGATATGGAATTTTTACCTAAAAAAGATGTTTTATCATTAGAAGAATTAGACAGGCTTTGTAACACTTTTATCGATCTTGGTGTAAAAAAACTTAGAATTACTGGGGGGGAACCTCTAGTTCGAAAAAATATAATGCAACTATTTCACAATCTAGGAAGAAAAATAGGTCATGGGTTGGAAGAATTAACACTTACTACAAATGGTTCTCAACTTGCCCGTTATGCAAAAGATTTATTTGATAACGGAGTTAGAAGAATTAATGTTTCATTAGATTCATTAGATAAAGATAAATTTAAAAAAATTACTCGAATTGGTGACTTTGATAAAATCATTAACGGAATTATGGTAGCAAAAGCAACAGGATTAAAAATAAAAATTAATACGGTGGCCTTAAAAGGAATTAATGAAAATGAAATTTTAAATTTGGTGAATTGGTGTGGGGAAAATAAATTTGCTCTTACATTTATTGAAGTAATGCCGATGGGTGAAATTGGTGAAAAAAGATCAGATCAGTACATGCCTCTAACCGATGTTAAGAGTTTGATACAAACAAAATATAGCATAACCGAAGATTCGTTAAGAACCGGGGGTCCAGCAAGATATGTACATTGCCATGAAACAGATCAAAAAATTGGTTTCATTACTCCACATACTCATAATTTTTGTGAACTTTGTAATAGAGTAAGAATTACTTGCACTGGCGAGATGTACATGTGTTTAGGCCAACAAGATAAAGCAGATTTGAAATCACCTTTAAGAAAAAGTGAAAACGATCAACTGCTAAAAGACGTAATATATGAAGCTATTTTAAGAAAACCCAAAGGGCATGATTTTGTTATTAAAAGAAAAGAAAATGAACAATTTGTTCCTAGACACATGAATGTAACAGGCGGTTAAGATGGAAATTCAATTAAAACTTTATGGATCATCAAAAGTATTAAGTGATAAAGATACTTTAAATATTCAATTACCAAATAATTCAAATATAGAAAAGGTTAGAGACATTCTAACTAAAATTATTTCTGAAAAATATTCAAAAAGCAATTTAAAAAACTTACCTAAAACAGCAGCCTTTTTTAGCGAAAAGGATGAAGTTGTAAATGATAATTATAAATTAAAAGATAAAGAATTCATTTCAATTATTCCTCCCATTGGCGGTGGTTAGTGAGCATACATACTGCGCTTGTTAAAATAGAGGAAGAAAAAATTTCCTCAGAAAAGGCAAAAAAATTTATTGTTTCTGAAAAAAATGGAGCTGAATCTATTTTTATTGGAAGAGTTAGAAATGAAAATAGTGGAAAAAAAGTAACAGCCGTTACCTATGATGCTCATGATCAAGCTGTTATAAAATCTTTTCAATCAATCTGTAATGATGCAAAAAATAAATTTGATAAACATGCTAAGATTTTCTTAGAACACGCAAAAGGGTATGCGCCAGTAGGCGAAATAAGCATTCTAATAGCAGTTGGATCAGGACATAGAGATGAAGCATTTAAGATCTGTAGATATATTCTTGAGGAGGTAAAACATCAATCTCCTATATGGAAAAAAGAACACTATGCTGATGGAAAAGAAGAATGGCTTCCGGGACATTCATTAAGACCCAAAAAAGAAATATAATAATATGAAAAAGTTTCTAGCGATATTAAAATGAAAAAAGATAAAATCGATTCAGCAATTTTAATTGTTTTAATAGCAGGGATATTCTGGTCTTTTGGCGCTTTAGTAGTTCGCTTTATTGAAGATGCGCAGTCAGTTCCTTGGCAGTATCTTTTTTTTAGAGGCTTTACTATTTTTTTACTAATAAATTTTTATTTATTTTTAAAAGAAGGAAAGTCATTTATAAAAAATTATAAAAAAATTGGAGCCTCAGGAATTCTTGGAGGAATAAGTTTAGGAATCGCTATGATGTGTTTTATATGGTCAATAACTCATACAACAGTGGCCGTTACACTTTTAATGTTAGCAGCAATGCCTTTTATGACAGCAATTTTGGGTTACATTTTCCTTAAAGAAAAAGTTTCAAATACAACTTTAACAGCAATAATTGTTGCAGCCATAGGAATTATTTTTATGGCCTTTAATAGTGTAGAAATTGGAACTTTATTTGGTTTAGTGATTGGACTTTTATCGGCATTAGGGTTTTCATTTTTTTCTGTTTCATTAAGGTGGAGGAAAAATACACCAACATTTACAACTGTTGCAGTTGCAGGACTATTTTGTGGGACGTTTTCTTTTTTTGTTTTAATTTTTAGCGATGCTAATTTTTTTACTACATTTAGAAATTCATCTTTATCAGCTTTACACGGAACTTTAGTTTGCTCAGGAATGATACTTTATTCTCTAGGGTCAAAACATTTACCTGCGGCTGATCTTACTTTGTTATCTTTGACAGAGGTTCTAGGTGGTATTTTTTGGGTATGGTTGCCTATTTTTGGAATAAACGAAATACCAACAGCTAATACAATAATTGGAGGAAGTATTATTACTTTTGCACTTTTATATTACAGCTTGAACACCAGAAGAAATAGACGCTTTATTGGATTAAATTAAAAATTAATAGAAATTTTTTTTATATTAAACATTTTGAGAGTTGCTTTTAGACATTCTTTTTCTTTCGTGATGATCCAAGTATTTTTTACGAAGTCTTAAATGTTTAGGTGTAACTTCTAAAACCTCATCATCATTAATGTAAGCCATTTTTTCTTCTAAACTCATTTGTCGTGGAGGTGTTAAAACTACATTTTCATCAGAGCCTGACGCTCTCATATTAGTTAATTTTTTTCCCTTTAAAAAGTTCACTTCTAAATCATTTTCTCTGCTATGTTCTCCACAAATCATTCCTTGATAAACTTCTGTATTATGTTCAATAAAAATTTCACCACGTTCCTGCAAATTAAATATTGCAAAAGCAACAGCTGGTCCAGTTTCCATAGAAATCAACGCACCATTTATTCTTCCTCTAATTCCAGATTTAAAAGATCCGTAAGAATGAAAGGTTCTATTTATTACTCCAGTACCACGCGTTTGAGTCATAAATCTTGACTGGTACCCAATCAAACCACGAGATGGGGCATGAAAAATTAAGCGATTTTTTCCAGCACCCGTATTAATCATATTAATCATCTCAGCTTTACGCTTGTTCATGCTGTCTATAATTTTTGAAGAAAACTCTGCATCCAAATCTATTGTTACTTCTTCCATTGGTTCAGTTTTATTTCCATTAGCATCTGTTTTAAAAATAACACGAGGGCGAGAAACTGTAAGTTCAAAACCTTCTCTCCTCATAGTTTCTACTAATACTCCTAATTGCAGTTCACCACGTCCACTAATTTCAAAATAATCTTTATTTTCATTTTCTGAAAAAGTTATTCCAACATTATTTTCATCTTCAGCCAATAAGCGCTCTCGAATTTTTGTAGAAGTTAATTTTGTTCCATCTATTCCCGCAAGTGGAGAGGAATTTACACTTATGCTAATTGACATAGTAGGAGGGTCGATTGGTGTACTTGGTAAAGGTTTTTTAACCGAAAGATCACAAATGGTATCAGCGACCGTTGCTTTGGTTAGTCCAGCAATAATTACAATATCTCCAGCCACAACTTCTTCAACTGGAATTTTTTTAGTTCCTTCAAATCTTAAAAGTTTTGTTAACCTTCCGGCGTCAACTTTTTTTCCATCTAAATTAATTGCTTTAACATTTTGATTTATACGTGCGGTTCCTTGACCAACACGACCTACTAAACATCTACCCAAAAAACTATCAGCATATAAAAGCGTAGAAAGCATAGCAAAAGGTTTATCTATTTCTACTTTTGGAGCAGGAACATGCTGTAACATTAAGTCTAACAAAGAATGTAAATTTTCTTTTGGTTGGGTTAATTCTTTTACTGACCAGCCATCACGTCCTGATGCATAAAGAATTGGAAAATCCAGTTGCTCGTCTGTTGCACCTAAAGCAACAAATAAATCAAAAACTTCATCAATGACTTCTTTTGGTCTAGCATCTTTTCTATCAATTTTATTAATTATAACTATTGGTTTAAGTCCTTGAGCTAAAGCTTTTTTCATTACAAAGGTTGTACCTGGAAGGCATCCTTCAGCTGCATCTGTCAGAAGTATTACTCCATCGGCCATATCAAGAACTCTTTCTACTTCACTAGAAAAATCTGAGTGTCCAGGAGTATCAATAATATTAATTCTAGTTTCTTTCCATTTTATGGAGGCAGGTTTTGCAAGGATAGTTATTCCTCGCTCCTTTTCAAGGTCACCACTATCCATAACTCTTTCTTCAATTTTTTGATTATCACGCCATAATCCACTTTGTTTCATAATAGAATCTATCAATGTAGTTTTTCCATGGTCTACGTGAGCAACTATAGCTATGTTTCTAATATTATTTTTCATTATTTACAGTTCTTATAGTCTAATTTTAAAAATAAGAAATAGTTAACTAGGATTTGTTTTTAGAAATTCAATATAATCAATAACTTCTTGAAATTTTTCATCTTCAATATCCTTATAACTTTTTTTAAATTTAGATTTCACGCATATTGCAACGTGTGCATAAGGATTTCTGCCTTTAGGGTGATTTGGGTGGTCGGGTAATTGTCCTTTTAAATAATCGCCAGCTTCCTGTATGATTTTCCAGAGTTGGCGCGACTTTTCTTCGTTCATACTGGTACAATTTTTGTTTTATCTCAAAACGATCTAGTTTGGAGACTAGTTTATCCTACAAAATCCTATAAAAGTTTTTTCACTATTTAAACGGCTCTATTTCTACCCCTCCGACTATACTTTTTAAACTTAAATTTCTTTTTTCGTCTATGTTCATTATTATTATAGTGTTCAAAGTAATTTTTTTTAAAAGGTTTGCTTTCATTATTCCCGCGTTGTTTAAATCTTGAAAATCTTTTTTTCCCTCTATAGTTAAATTTTTTAAAAGTGTTAAACTCTTGTTTTATATTGGGATTGATCAATCTTTGAATTCCATTCCACATTTGTCTATCATTAGGAGTGATAAAAGTAAGAGCGCAACCCTCTGCCCCAGCTCTTGCTGTTCTTCCAATTCTATGAATAAAATCTTCTGGAACCTGGGGAAGATGGTAATTAATTACATGTTGAATAGATGGCACGTCTAAACCTCTGGCAGCAAGTTCAGTGCTGATTAGAATACGTATTTTCCCAGAACGGAATGCGATTAAAGTTTTTTGTCTTTTTGATTGTCTTAAATTTCCATGCATGCAGTCACACCGATGCCCATCATCATGTAAACGATCTGCCATTTTATCTGCATTGCGCTTTGTTTTTACAAAAACTAAAATAGATCCTTTCCTTTTGTAAAGTTCTTCCAGTAATTTGTTATATTTGTCACCTTCACTTACTTGAATAACCTCTTGTTTAATTTTTGAAATAGGTGTCGTTGTTGATCCAACTCTTATTCTTATTGGGTCATTTAAATATCTTTCAGTAATTTTAAGAATATTTTGAGGCAAAGTTGCTGAAAATAATAATGTTTGATGTTTTTTTGGTACAAACTTTAATATTTGTTCTACTTGTGGAATAAAACCCATATCTAACATTCTATCTGTTTCATCAAGGACTAAAAAATATGATTGATATAATTTTAGACTTTTTCTTTTTAAGTGATCGTTTAGACGTCCAGGAGTTCCAATAATTAATCTTGGGCGCTTTTGTAATTGCCTTAATTGTTTTTGCATAGATTCTCCACCAATAAGTACAGCAGATTTAATATTCATAGTATTTTCTATTAATCCATTAAGAACATCTCCAACTTGAACCGCTAGCTCACGCGTTGGACATATAATAAGTGCGTTACTACCTCTGTCATTTAGAAGTTTATTAATACAAGCAATTCCATAACAAAGTGTTTTTCCCGTACCAGTTTGTGCGGTACCCAAAATATCTTTTCCAAGAAGAGCTGGAGGTATAGCCTGAGCTTGAATTGGTGTGGGAACTTTAAAATGCATTCTTGTTATTGATTGCATTAAAGACGGATTTAGATTTAGCTCTGTAAAGGTTTCCATATTTTTCTTAAAATAATTAATGTGAGGATATTTGAGTATTAGCAATACCGAACATTTTCATTATTCATTTTTTATCATTGGTGGACAAATCTGCTCCAGCAGTTGGATCAAGTTCGATTCCTAAAGGAGTAATATTTCTTGGGAGAGGTGTAAAAGTAGATTCCGGATTATCCTCATAATCTCTTTTAGTTATTCTATACATTCCAAACAATCCAATAATAAGATGAAAAATACTTAAGAATACAAAGAAGCCATTAGATCCATAGATATTCATAAAAATAGAACAAAGAATTGGTCCACCCATAGCTCCCAATCCAAATATAATTTGCATACCACCACCGGCAGCTACGAATTTTTCTTTTGGAATAAAGTCATTTACATAAGCTAGGTTAAGAGTAAATATTGGAAGTGCAAAACCGGCATACAGGGTAACAAATACGAAGAACATTATTTTATCCATACCAACGCTTGTTGCTAAATACATATTTTGCAAAGATGTTCCCGATGCAGTAATTGATAGAAAACAAAAAAAAGCACCAACAAAAGTACAACCAATGATAATAATTCTTCTATCTGTATGATCAGAAAAATAACCTATCGGCCATTGAAATATAGCTCCCGAAACTGTAATTAAAAATAAAAAAAGAGAAATTTCAAAAATAGTAAAATTCATTGTGGCAGCATAAACAGCACCCAATGTAAATATAGTTGAGTGGATAAAACCTGTGCAAAACATACTGACTGTGCCAAGTGGAGAAATTTTATAAAGCTCTTTTACTTTGATACCAGTTATTTTTTTAAATTTTGGAGGCTTACGTTTTGTAAGCAGGATAGGTATTAACGCCATGGATAATAATAAGGAAATTAATATAAAAGGTTCGTATTTTTCTGGACTACTAAAATTTAATAAAAGAGTACCAATTGCTAATCCCATTAAACTAACAAACATATAAGCAGACAAAACTTGACCGCGTGTTCTATTGTTGGCTCGATCATTTAGCCAGCTTTCTACAACAATAAAAATACCTATAATACTGAAGCCTGTTAGAAATCTTCCAAAAATCCACACAATAGGATCAACAAAGATGGCATGAACTAAGATAGCCAATGATGCCATTGATGCAAAAGCTGCAAAAACTCTTATATGTCCTACTTTGCGTACAAGATCAGGAATTATAATGGCTCCCATAAAATATCCTACAAAATATCCTGACATCATTGCGCCTGTAGCTAAGAAATTAAATTCTTCTATTACAGATCTAACGCCCAACAAATTTCCTTGAAGTCCATGAGCAATCATAAGTGTTCCGTAGCCTACAAAAAGAGCCCATGAATTTTTAAATAATTTTCCCATAACTGAAGAGTAATTATGCGTTCATGATACCAATTGCAATGGGTTATTTTAGTAAACTAGTTTTTTTTAGGCTCAAAACTGAGTGTATGGTAATTGTAACAACAATTACAAATCCTCCAATAATTGTTTCTGTGCTTGGTTGTTCCTTTATAATCAACCACACCCAAAGAGGTCCCAATATAGTTTCAAGTAAAAAGAAAAGGTTGACCTCTGCTGCACTGATATATCTAGGAGCTAAAGTTATTAGAACGAAAGGTATAGCAACACACATGATACACATAAGCGGGATAATGATTGAATCGTTTCCTTTTAAGACCAAATTATCTGCAAATAAAAAAGCAATTAATGTTACCATTAATTTGCCCATCATAGCTGAGGGAACCAGGTTAATTTTTTTTGCCGATCTTATTATTACGGCTCCTATTGCTAAGCCTGTAGCACAAATTAATCCAAAAAAATTTCCCAAAACATCCCCTCTCTCGAAGGAGTCGTTAAAAATATAGACTACCGATAGTGTAGTAACAATTATAGCGACCCATGTTTTTTGATCTGTGTTTTCTTTTAAAAAAATAAAACTAATTACTGCAGAAAGCATAGGCGCTAAAGCAATCATAATTAGTGTATTAGCAACATTAGTATTTTCTATTGATATTACAAAAAAAATATTTGTTACTGTAAAGATGCTTGCGTAAGCAATTCCATGCCAACCATTTTCTATTAGTTGTGAAATAAATTTAGTTTTATAAACAATTAATAGACCAGAAAAAACAACAAGAAAAGGGATAAAGCCCCTATAAAAAATCAGATTCCACGATGTAAGATTTGCTAATCTAATAAAAAGCGAATCTGGAGTAATAAACATGATCGCAGCAAATGCAAGAAGCGTTCCTTTTTTTTGATCACTATATGGCATAATTTTTTACAACAGATTTTAGTTCCCCTATACTTTTAATTTTATTTGAGCAGGTTTGGTTTTTACAAACAACTAAATAGTTTTCTTTAGGATCTTCTTTGTAAATTAAAGTTGAAGATTTTAAGTAATTTTTTTTAACAAATTGTTGTAATTCTTTAATTTTTTTAACATCTCCGAAGAAAGTAAAAGTTGTTAATTCTTCGCATATGTCTAAATTTTTAATATAGCTTACCATTTGTGTCGATTTTAAATTGAGAAATGAATGAAAACTTTGTATCAATTCTTTAGCCATATCTTGCCATTTAGTATCGTTAGTTATTGCTTCAAGTTTTTTGCAATTTAATAAAAATATACTATTTCCATTAGGTACATTGCCGTCATTTATATCTAAAGGTGGAACAAAAAGGTCATTCTGTTTAATAGGATTTTTTTGAAGAATTTTATTTTCTTTATCATAAAATAGATCCCAAGTTTGCTGAACTATTTTTTTTGCATCATCTAAATAATTAATTTCCCCAGTGGTTTCATAAAAATTAATCATTAGTTGAGCAAGATATGCATAATCATCAAGAAAAACTTTCACTCCATCTTTATCTTTATAACAATGATATATTTCATCTTTAGTAAGATTTTTTATTAAATTATAATTTGATAAGGATAATTTTTTCCAATCTTCTTTATTAAAAACTTCTGCAACAAAAATTAAAGTGCTTGTCCAGTAGGCATTTAAATCAATTTGGGTTTTGTCATCAAAGAAGGGCTTTGGCCTTTTTTCCCTAATACTTAAGAGTTTATTTTTTATTTTTTTCAGTTTTTCATTTTCTTCTTTCGTTGGCTTGATACTTTTTTCTATTAGGATATTTTTTCCCTCCCAATTTCCATTTTCAGAAATGTCATAATATTTAGCAAAAAGATTATAATCTTTTTCAAGTACACTTCTTAACTCTTTATCATCCCAAACATAGTATTTGCCTTCTATACCTTCACTGTCGGCATCATAAGCAGATCCTAAAAGGTTTTCTTTATTTTTAAATGAATTATTAACGAATTCCACAGTTTGTATCAGTTTTTCTTTATAATATTCATTTGGTTCTTGAAGATAAAATTGTCCCATCAAGTTTATAAATAAGACGTTGTCATAAAGCATTTTTTCAAAATGTGGAGCGATCCATCTATCGTCTGTTGAATATCGAGCTATTCCTCCAAGCAAGTGGTCATATAAACCTCTTGAACAGACATTATTAAGTAAAATTTTAACAGCATCATAAAATTTTTTATTTTTATTTTTTTTATAAAAGTGTAAAAAACTTTCAAATACATAAAACTGTGGAAATTTTGGACTTCCTTGAAAACCGCCCCATTTAAAATCAATATAATTAAGCATAGCTTCAAGATGAGGATTTAAATTTTGGCCAATGACAGAAGATTTTTTTTGATCTTTTTGAAAAACCTCTTTTATTTGCGAAGCTTGTTGAATAACTTTATCTTTATCTTTTACATAGAAATCAGAAATTTGTTTAAGAATATTTACAAAAGAAGGCCTACCATACATTTCTTTTGGAGGAAAATATGTTCCACCCGAAAAGGGTACTCCATTCTCATCTAAAAACATTGATAGAGGCCAACCACCCGGCGTACCTGTTAAAATAGCTAAGCTTTTTTGAAATACATTATCTAGATCTGGCCTTTCTTCACGATCCACTTTTATATTAATGAATTTTTCATTCATTACAGCTGCAGTATTTTTGTCTTCAAAACTTTCATGTGCCATGACATGACACCAGTGGCAACTTGCATAGCCTACGCTTAAGAAAATAGGTTTTTTTAATTCTTTAGCCTTATTTAAAGTTTTTTTATTCCATGGATGCCAGTGGACTGGATTATTCTCATGTTGTTTAAGATAAGGACTCTTTTCGTTTTTAAGTAAATTACTCAAGTTATAACCTTTAAATTAATTTAGATTTTATTTGACAATAATACATTAGAATGGTCTAATTAATATATAGCGCCGAGTTGAATCAGATTGCGGGCGCTTTAAAAATCCTGCTAAAGCGACCCTACTAGACCACCGCTTTAGCCGGTGGTTTTTTTTTGGAAATTTATTTCAATAAAAGACCGGGCATTTAACCATATTGTGCACCCGACGCATGTCAAAGCACTGCAATGGAGGTTAAAAATGAGTAATAAAAAAAGAAATTTAATTGAAAGGTTAAATTCTGGACCTGTAATTTGTGCAGAGGGCTTTCTATTTGAAATTGAAAGAAGAGGTTATATGGCATCTGGCGAATTTGTTCCGATGGTTTCTCTGGAGCATCCAGAAGCTTTAGAAAATCTGCATAGGGATTTTCAACATGCGGGTTCTGATATTGTTCAGGCATTTACCTATAATGGTCATCGTGAAAAAATGCGTGTGATTAATAAAGAAAAATTGTTAGAGCCCTTGAATAGAGCAGCACTGAAAATTGCGAAAAAAGTTGCAACAAATCCAATTGGAAAAGAGCCCAATTTAATGGCCGGAAATATTTCAAATTCAAATATTTGGAATGAAAAAGATCCTAAAACGCATTTGGAAGTTGAGAAAATGTTTTCTGAAATGATTGAATGGGCTGTTGAAGAGGGTGCAGACATGTTGATCGGAGAAACTTTTTACTATGCTGAAGAAGCTTATACAGCCTTAAAAGTGATGAAAAAAACCAATCTTCCATGTGTCATTACCATTGCGCCCATGGGTGAAAATATAATGAGAGATGGAGTGTCCATTGTAGATACTTGTAAAGAATTAGAACAGCGCGGAGGCGATGTGGTAGGAATGAATTGTTTTAGAGGACCAAATACGATGATGCCTTATCTTAAAGAAATTAGGAAAGCTTTGAAATGTCATGTAGCGGCTTTACCTATAAATTATCGAACGACGAAAGAACATCCAACTTTTTTTAATTTACCGGATAATAATGGATGCTCATGTCATACACCTCACAAAACACCATTTCCTACCGCATTGGATCCAATGCAATGTAATAGGTATGAAATTGGTAAATTTGCAAAAGAAGCTTATAGTCTTGGTATAAATTACCTAGGTGTTTGTTGCGGAGCAAACCCAATGCTGATTAGAGAAACTGCGGAAGCTGTTGGGATAAAAGTTCCAGCAAGTAAATATCATGAAGATATGTCGACTCATATGCTATTTGGAACGGATAAAAGAATTCCAAAACATCAGAAAGACTATCAAGATAAAGCTTGACGATTACACAATATGAATATTGTAAATTTTACACCACAATCTGCTTTTTTAGGAGGAATAATAATTGGTTTCGCTGTAATAATATTTTTTATTGGGAACGGCCGACTAGCGGGTGTTAGTGGCATTGTGAATGCTGCTCTTGTTTCAAAACAAAACAGAACTGATAATTTTTTATTTATAATCGGATTAGTTTTAGGGCCCATTTTTTATGTATTTTTTACAAAAATTGATATTCCTTTTTTAATAACTTCCTCGCTACCAATCATTATTATTGCTGGTTTTTTAGTTGGCATAGGTACAAAAATTGGAAGGGGTTGTACAAGTGGTCATGGGATTTGTGGCATTAGTCTTTTGTCAGTAAGATCTATTATAGCAACAATCATTTTTATGATCACAGCAATAATTACAGTTAAGTTGAATGGATAAACAGATGGTGTCTAAAATTGTCTCTTGTATCAGTGGAATAATTTTTGGCGTTGGTTTGTCCGTTTCAAACATGATCAATCCAGAAAAGGTTTTAGGATTTCTGGATTTATTTGGTCAATGGGACCCTTCCTTAATTTTTGTGATGATGGGTGCAATTATTATAAGTGCTCCAATATTTTTTTTATTTAGAAACAAAAACAGACCCTTATTTGCAGACAATTTCGCTAAGCCAACTTTAAAATCTGTTGACAAAAATTTAATTATAGGTTCAGCTACGTTTGGCATTGGATGGGGGATGGTTGGATTTTGTCCGGGCCCAGCAATATCATCTCTTGCATTATTAAATACTTATTCATTGTTTTTTGTATTATCCTTGCTAGGAGGATTTTTATTAACAGAATTAGTGAATAGAATAATTATTAGAAGATGAAAGACAAATTATGATTAAACAAATAATCTGTAAAGATCTAAAGGATCACGTAAAAAATAATCCCAAGAGTGTATTACTAGATGTTAGAACACAAGAAGAATGGGATAATATTGGTAAACCAGATGGAGATAAAATAGGATTAAAAACCTATTTTTTAGAAATACAAAGAGATGCTTTCTTCAACTTTGTAAAAGAATTTAAAAATTTAAATATTAATCAAGACAATGATGTTTTGGTTATTTGTGCATCAGGCGAAAGATCTCAAATTACTGCAGAGCTGTTATCTAGAGAAAATTATAAATCTATAAATATTTCTGATGGTTTTATGGGTAGTCAAGAAGGTATAGGTTGGAAAAATAACGGTTTACCATGCTTATAGCCACTTTGGACAAGGAAGTCCCTTTTCAGTTAAAAATTTTTTATTAAACAGCTTACTGCGATAGATATCAGATTTATCGCACAAAATTGTTACAATGGTATGATTGGGACCCAAATCTTTGGCTAATTTTATAGCACCAGCAACATTGATACCCGTACTTGTGCCTAAACTTAAACCTTCTTTTTCCAATAATTCAAACAAAACTGTTAAGGCTTCATGATCATTAATGGAATAAGCGTCATCAATTGGAGCTTGTTCAAAATTTTTAGTCACACGGCTAGAGCCTATACCTTCAGTAATTGATTTTCCCTCTATTTTTAATTCATCATGTTTGATGTGATTATAAAGAGCAGATCCTTTTGGATCAGATAAGACAATTTTAATATTCTTATTTTTTTCCTTAAGAGCTTTACCTACTCCAGCGATAGTTCCTCCCGTTCCCGAGGCACAAATAAAAGCATCAACTTTACCTTCTGTTTGATCCCAAATTTCTGGGCCAGTTGTTTCGTAATGGCCTTTGTGATTAGCAATATTGTCAAATTGATTTGCCCAAAACACACCTTGAGAATTATTCTTTTTTAAATCCTCCGCAAGTTTGCCTGAATATTTTACATAATTATTTGGATCCTTATAAGGTTTTGCTGGAACTAAACGCAAGTCAGCACCAATAGATTTGAGAATATCTTTTTTTTCTTGAGTTTGAGTTTCGGGCATTACAATAATACTTTTGTAACCCCTGGAATTTCCAATTAAACATAAACCAATACCAGTATTTCCTGCAGTTCCTTCAACAATAGTTCCCCCTTTAGAAATTAATTTTTTCTCTTCCGCATCTTTGATTAAGGCCCAGGCAGCTCTATCTTTGACTGAGCCACCCGGATTTAAAAATTCAGCTTTTCCATAAATATTACAACCGGTTAATTCTGAAGGCCCATTTAACCTTATGAGGGGAGTATTTCCTATACCATTAACGAAATTATTAAATGTATTTTTCATTTAACCATGATCTATAAATTTTATATCCTTAACAAGCAGGAATATCATCTTCATCAATAATCCCATAAGGTTTGAATGAAGTATCTTTAATCTCAGACTTAATCTTAATATTTTTTGCTGGAACCCCAACCATGATAGCATGTTCTGGCACATCACGTGTGACCACAGCATTTGCACCAATTTTAGCAAATTCACCAACTATGATTGGTCCTAAAACTTGCGCTCCAGATCCTACCACAACATTATTTTTTAAAGTTGGATGACGTTTAATTCCCCTTTGCTCGCCTGAATTAGTACTGGGTGATATTCCTCCAAGAGTGACAGAATGGTAAAGTGTTACATTATCTTCAATCTCAGCAGTTTCTCCAATTACTACACCCATTCCATGATCAATAAAAAAGTTTTTCCCAATCTTTGCTGCCGGATGTATTTCTATTCCAGTTAAAAATCTTGAAGACTGAGAAATGATTCTTGCAATTAAAGTAAATCTGGCTTTAGAAAAAAAATTTGCTATCCGATGAAAAAAAATTGCCTTAACCCCGGGATAAGTTAGGATAATACCCAGCTTTGATTTAGCTGCAGGATCTCGGTCCATAATAGATTTTATATATTCGTTCATCATTTGTAATTTAGCAGAAGATTAACACTTTTTTAAGGCAATAAGACAATCAAAAATAAGCGAAATATGTTATAAAAAGTTATGAGGAAATTATTTACCACTTTATTTCTAATTGCTTGCTTTTCAGCAAATGCGGTTGAAAAGAAAACTAATTTTTCAGAGGAAATTTTTAAAAACGCAAAAACTTCTGGAAAAACAGTAGTTGTCAATTCTTATGAGATTTGGTGCGGTACATGTAGCAAACAAACTAAAATTTTAGATCAAGCTGAAAAAGAATTTAAAGATATTGTTTTTTTAAGCTACGAACAAAGCAAAAATAAAGATATAGCTCAAAAACTAGGCATTAAATTTTGGACAACTATTGTTGTTTACAAAGGGAATGACGAGGTAGCTCGTATAGTTGGGCAAACAGATAAAGAAACCATTTATTCTGCAATTCAGAAAGGTATTTAAATAATGTGCCCTATCTGCTGGATAAGTGGCTTCATAGCCGTTCTATTTGGAGGATCTTTTATTGCAACTGTTAATCATCCTATTTCTTGGATTTTAGGTTTTGGGTTAATTGCATATTCATTTTATAAATTTTATGAAGCAAAAAAGCGCGGGGAAAGAATGACTAATGAAACAAAAAAAAGAAATAAGAGAATAATATTCAGATTTGTTCAAGGTGCTGTAGTTGGTTCAATAGTGACAGTAATTATTTTCTATAGTTTAACCCATAAAGAACATAAGAGAATGCATCTATTATTAGAAAAACATGGCATTGAAGAGCACAGTCATTAAATGCAAATTTTATTGCGTATATGGCGTTCTGCTAAATATTTTTTTAACATAAGGCTCGAAATCATTAAGCGTTATTGATTTAAAATTAGGATCAAATGATTTTTGGTCCCAATTTTCGCAAAAACCAATTGTGTCTTTATAGTATTTGTGTCCCTTATACTTTGCTCTCTCGTCTTTGCTGTATCCTAGGTGATGAGCGTAATAATATAATTGAAAAATTCCATGTTTTTCTACTATCCAGCGTGTCTTTTCACTTACGTAAGGTTTTAATACTGCAGCAGCAAATTCAGAATGATTATGAAAAGCTAGTTCATCTCCAATATCGTGTAATAAAGCTGCAACAATCATTTCGTCTTCAGCTTTATCTTGTAAAGCTCTAGTGGCTGATTGAAGAGAATGCTCTAATCTTGATACCTGATAACCTTCAAGAGTAGAAGTTAAACTACTCATATATTTTAATATTCGTGACGGAGTTTCTTCTATAAATTTTTTTTCATGTTTCTCTAAAAGAAGATAATCATCTTTTGTGCCGTCTTTCATTTGTGTAAATTTAACTTTTTTCATATCTACAGCTTATCATCTTGTAGGTTATGGATCATATTATATAATAAATAATGAGGGAGAAAAAATGCCAGAAGATAAAATAATTTCACATGCAAAAGTAGGTATTATTGGCGGTGGAATTATGGGAGTAAGTTTGCTTTATCATTTAGCCAAAGAGGGATGGAAAGATTTGGTTTTGTTAGAAAAAGGTGAACTGACGTCAGGATCAACTTGGCATGCAGCTGGTCAATGTCCACAAATGATGGGTAGTTATAATTTAGCTAAAATTCATTTAGAATCTACAAATCTTTATAAAAAGCTCGAAAAAGAAACAGAACAACCTACTGGATTTCATGATTGTGGAAGTTTAAGGCTGGCTTACAAAAAAGAAGATTTAGATTGGTTTAAATATGTAAAAGGAATTTTAGATAATGTTGGGGCGCCAGCAGAGATTATATCTACCAATGAAATTAAAAATGTACACCCCTTTATAAAATTAGATGGAATTATTGGAGCATTTCATACACCAGAAGATGGACATACTGATCCAACAAGCACCACGAATGCCATGGCTAAAGGTGCTAGAAATCGTGGAGCTAAAATATATAGAAAAAATAGAGTAACAGATATTAAATTGCTTTCTTCAGGAGAATGGAAAGTAATAACCGAAAAAGGAGATATTATTTGTGAGCATGTAGTTAATGCAGCAGGAAGTTATGGTCCTGAAGTTGGAGAAATGGTCGGATTAAAGAATATACCGTCTATTAATATGATTCATCATTATTTAGTTACAGACGAACACCCAGCAATTAAAAAATTAGAAAAAGAGTTACCGGTCGTAAGAGATCCAATGGCTTCAGCTTATTTAAGACAGGAAGGAAAAGGTTTGTTAATTGGTCCTTATGAAAAAAATACAAAATGCTGGGCTTTAAATGGAATGGATTGGAAGTTCGATATGGAATTATTGGAGCCTGAACTCGATAGAATTGAAGAACACTTAAATATTGGAATGGATAGAATACCCGAATTTAAAGATGTTGGAATTAAGAAAATTATTTGTGGACCTATCACCCATACACCAGATGATAATTTTCTTGCTGGTCCCGCACCAGGGTTAAAAAATTTTTGGATGTTTTGTGGTGCAAGCATCGGTATTGCCCAAGGAGGAGGGGCAGGAAAATATATGGCCCAATGGATGATTCATGGCGACGCAGATATCAATATGCTGGAATTTGAACCTAGAAGATATATGAGTTGGACGAACAAAGATTACACAATTAAAAAATCGTCAGATCAATATAGAAGGATGTATTTTACTCCCTTGCCAAATGAAAGCATAGAAACTGGCAGACCTATGAAAAAAACACCTATTTATAATAAATTAAAAGAAGCAGGAGCCATGTATTTAGATTCTTATGGTTGGGAAAAACCATGCTGGTTTGCAAAAAAAGGAATGAAAGAAGAATATGGTTTTAAAAGAACAAATGCTTTTGCTTATGTTCAAAAAGAATGTGAAAGTGTTCAAAATAACGTTGGTGTTTTGGATCTAAGCACTTTTGCAAAATATGAAATTTCTGGGAAAGACAGCGAAACATTTTTAGAAAGATTGTGTGCAAATCGGATACCGCAGAAAGATGGTAGTATTATTTTGACACACATGCTTAATTCAAAGGGTCGTATTCAGAGCGAATTGACTATAACTCGTTTTCCAAACAATATTTTTTACGTACTTTCATCCACCGCTTCTGAAATTAGGGATTTTGATTGGTTTAACAGACACCTTAATAAAGAAGAAACGGTTAATATAAGAAATGTTACTAAGGATTATGGCGTTCTCGTTTTAGCTGGACCAAAGTCAAGAAAAGTGTTGTCTCAATTAACTTCTAAAAATTTAAATAATAATGATTTTCCTTGGCTTAAAGGCAAAGAAATTTTAATTAATAAAATTCCTGTAAGAGCACTTAGAGTAAATTATGTTGGAGAATTAGGCTGGGAACTTCATCATCCCATGAGTCAAATGGAGTTATTATATGATTCAATCTACGAAGTTGGAAAAAAAGAAAATATAGTTAATTTTGGAACTTATGCAGTAAATTCCTTGAGAATGGAAAAAGCATATAGGGGATGGGGAGCTGAATTGACCGGAGAGATTAGTTTAGTAGAGGCTGGCATGGAGCGGTTTTTTAATTTAAAGAAAAAAAACAATTTTTTTGGAGCCAAAGCCTTGCAAGATAAAGTTCAATCAGGAGTTGATATAAAAATAGTTTATCTAGAGGTAGATGTTGATAATGCTGATGCAAGAGGGAACGAACCCGTTTATCACAACAATCAAATAGTAGGAGTAGTAACTTCAGGAGGATACGGTTTTAGAACTAAAAAGAGTCTAGCATTTGCTTACGTAAAATCAGATTTGGCAAATGGTGGAAACCTAGAAATTGAAATTCAAGGTCAAAGGAGAAAAACAAAAATACTCGATAAAGTTGTCTACGACCCTGATAATCAGAAATTAAGAGCCTAAACAATTTTATCTAGACAACCCAAATGAAATAAAGCATATTCCAAATTTCAAAGGGAGATACATGGCAACAAGATCAAATTCACCTCCAAAACCGCATTTAGGTTTTGGTACTAGAATTAGAAAGTCACCTTTTTTTGAATCCACTTTGGCGTGGGGTTGTAAAGAATACACAACATACAATCACATGTATTTTCCAGTTTATTACAACACTCCCGAAGAAGATTTTTGGAGTTTAGTCAATGATGTTACGCTTTGGGATGTTTCCGTTGAGCGTCAAGTAGAGATTAAAGGACCAGATGCATCAAAATTTACACAATTATTAACTCCAAGAAATTTAGCAAATTGTGAAGTTAACCAATGTAAATATGTTTTAAATACAAATTATCAAGGAGGGATTCTTAGCGATCCAATACTATTAAGATTAGCAGAAGATCATTGGTGGTATTCAATCTCAGACAGCGATCTTTTGCTTTGGGCAATGGGTGTGGCAGGTAAGGACAAATACGATATTGAATTAAGAGAACCAGATGTTTCACCTCTACAAATCCAAGGACCAAAATCAAGAGCTTTGATGAATGATTTATTTGGATCATGGATTAATGATTTAAGATATTACTGGTGCAAACAGACAGATTTAAATGGAATACCAGTCGTTGTTTCAAGAACAGGATGGAGCGGTGAGATTGGTTATGAAGTTTATCTTAGAGATGGAAAACGAGGTGCGGATTTATATGAAAAAATCATGACTGCTGGTAAGCAACACAAGATTGCTCCAACCGGTCCATCACAAATTAGAAGAGTAGAAGCTGGAATCTTTTCGTATTTTCAAGATATGAGAGTTACAGATAATCCTTTTGAAATTGGAATGGACAGATTAGTTGATCTTGAGATGGAAGCAGATTTTGTTGGTAAAGAAGCACTTAAGAAAATTAAAAAAGAAGGAATTAAAAGAAAATTAGTTGGTATAGAAATTCTTGGAGACCCTATAAGCAAAGTTGTTCCACCGCAGTATACACCCGGATACTTTGTTCCTGATCATTGGCCTGCATTTGATGATAAAAAAGAAATTGGTTATGTTACATCAAAGTGTTTTTCCCCAAGATTAAAGAAAAATATCGGATATGCTTTTATACCTATTGATTATGCAAAAAATGACACTGAAATAGAAATTAGATCACCTTATGCAAATTTAAAGGCAAAAGTTGTACCGTTGCCTTTCTTTGACCCTAAGAAAAAAATTCCAATAAAATAATTTATGTATTTAACCCAAATCTGTGAGTGCCACGGATGAAATTTCGTGACATTTTACTTGCACTATGCGCTCCATTGCTTTTAGGTTTCGGTTTTGCAATTGCTAAACCTGCAATGCAACAATTCCCTCCTTTTTTATTAATGGGCTTAAGATTTACTATTGCAGCTCTCATTTTAATTTGGTGGTTTCCTATACCAAAAAAATTTCTTAAAGATTTATTTATAGTTTCACTTATTGGAGGAACTTTAACATATAGTTTAGTATATATGGGTTTGAATAGGGTCGATGCATCATCATCAATACTTCTTGTTCATACTGAAGTGCCATTTGGCGTAATTATTGCATACTTCTTATTTAAAGAAAGACCGAGCTTAAAAAGTATACTTGGTATGATTGTTGCTTTTGTAGGGCTCTTTGTTTTGTTAGGAGCACCTAATCTCGAGGGTAAATTTATTGGCGTTTTATTATTGCTGATTGGAGCATTTACCTGGTCTCTTGGAATGGTAATGGCAAAACCAATTAGTAAAAAAATAGGAGGGTTTGCTGTTACCGCATGGATTTGTGTATTTGCTGGTCCAATGTTGTTATTGGGATCATTTATTTTTGATGGAAATACAATGAATTATTTTTTATCTGCAGATTTAAAAGGATGGTCAATAGTAGCCTTTCTTGGTTTAGTCATGCAACCTATAGCATACGGTACTTGGTATCAGGTAATGGGACGTAACCCTGTTCATAAAGTTATGCCAGTGATGCTTTTATTGCCCCTTACAGGACTATCAACTGCCATCTTTTTGCTTGGAGAAGAACCGACAAAACAAGTGTTTGTTGGAGGAGCGATTATATTATTTGGAATTGGTATGATATTATTTAGTAAACCAAAAAAAAAATAATGAAGAACAAATGTATTCGTTTAAATCAATTAAAGTAATTGATTCCGGAAGATCTATAATTCTCCAGCGTAGTGACGGCAATAGTGTACGTTATCATTCTACGTGGTTACGTGATAATGCTCTAGATTCAAAAACGCGAGACGTTAATAATAAACAACGTTTAATTACTCTTTCGGATATACCAATTAATACTTATATTGAAACCGCAACACTTGATAAGGCGGGAAAAAACATATTCTTAACTTTTTTACCTGAAAAAAAAAATATTTCATTTTCTGCAAACTGGCTGATAGCTCATACCTATGATACGGAAAAAAGTAATAAAAAAGGTTGGATCAATTCTGATTTGAAGACATGGGGAAATGATATGTCAAAAAGTATTCCAAGTCTTGATTATAAATCCGCCAGATCAGATAAAACTTTACTTTTTCAATGGCTAAAGTCACTTTATTGTTATGGCTTTGCGAAAATGACTGGAGGAAAAACAGAATCTGGAGCACTTATTCAAATAGCTGATTTATTCGGTTACGTTCGTGAAACCAATTACGGTAAATGGTTTGAAGTTCGATCAGAAATAAATGCGATTAATTTAGCCTACACAAATCTTGGTTTGCAGGCACATACAGATAATCCTTACCGAGATCCAGTTCCAACCATACAAATTCTTTATTGCTTGGAAAATTCTGCTTCAGGAGGAGATTCTACCCTCGTAGATGGTTTTAATGCAGCTATACGTCTTAAAGATGAAAATCCTGATTATTTTAACTTGCTATCTAAATACTGCGCTCGTTTCGAATATAATGGAGATAAAGGAGCTCATTTACAATCGCGTCGACCAATGATTGAGTTGTCGCCCGATGGTGAATTAATAGCAATTCGTTTTAATAATCGTTCTGCAGCACCCATCACTGATGTTCCTTATGATGATATGGCGAATTACTATAAAGCTTATCGTGCATTTTCTAATATTATCAATGATCCTACATTGGCAGTTAATTTTAAATTGAATCCAGGAGAATGTTTTATAACAGATAACACTCGAGTTCTTCATGCACGAACAGCTTATTCGGGGGTGGGAACACGTTGGTTACAAGGATGTTATGTTGATAAAGATGGACTCTTATCGACAATTTCTACAATGTCAGAGAAAAAATGATTGGAGGTTAAAATGAAGGTTGGTTTTATAGGTTTAGGGAATGTCGGGGGCAAATTAGCGGGTAGCTTGCTCCGTAACAAGTTTGATTTAACCGTTATAGATTTGGATTCTTCTCTAACAAAAGATTTTGTTGCAAAAGGAGCATCCACCACCAATTCCCCTAAAGAACTAGCTCAAAAAGTTGATTTAATAATAACTTGTCTTCCTTCGCCGAAAGTTTGTGCTGGGGTTATGGAAAAAAAAGATGGAGTTATTAATGGACTTTCAAAAAATAAAATTTGGTTAGAGATGAGCACAACTGATGAGTCCGAAGTAAAAAGATTGGGTAAATTAGTTGCAAACAAACAAGCAATGCCACTTGATGGACCAGTTAGCGGAGGATGTCATCGTGCAGCTACAGGAAATATTTCAATTTTTGTTGGAGGTGAACATGAAGTTTTTGAAAAAATACTACCAGTATTAACCGTTATGGGAAAAAAAATTCTCCATACTGGAAAATTAGGTTCAGCTTCAGTTTTAAAAGTTATTACCAACTATCTAGCTTCTGTTAACTTAGTTTCAATAGGGGAGGCATTAACGGTTGCAAAAAAATCAGGGATGGATCTTAAAACGACTTATGAGGCAATAAAAATTTCATCGGGAAATTCTTTTGTTCACGAAACAGAAAGTCAGGTCATTTTGAACGGTTCTTACAATATTAGTTTCACTATGGATTTGGTTGTTAAAGATGCAGGACTTTTTAATGCTCTTTCCAAAAAGCATCATGTTCCGCTTGAGGTGTCTCCAATCATTTTTAACATATTTAAGGAAGGTCAAAAAAAATATGGATCACGAGCATGGTCATCAATGATTGTAAAAAGATTAGAAGATGCATGCAATATTAATTTAAGAGCAGAAGGTTTTCCATCAGAATTAACTGATAATGAATCAGAAGAAAAAGGTTATGTAATATGATTTATATGATAATGATAGTTTAAAATGTTAGACAAAAGAAATTTTTATATAAATGGTAAATGGGTATCCCCATCTAAACCAAATAACTTTGAAGTTATTGATCCATCAACAGAGGAACCTTTTGCAATTATATCTCTTGGATCAATAGAGGACGCTGACAAAGCTATCAGTGCTGCTAAAAATGCATTCGAAACTTGGAGAGAATCTAATAAAGAAAAAAGATTAAGCTTGTTGGAAAAATTTGATCAAATTTATAATAGAAGATGGGATGAGATGGTCAAAGCACAATCAACTGAAATGGGAGCTCCGTTGGATTATGCTTCAGAAACTCACACAAAAATGGGTGCTGATATTTCGAAAAACACAATAAAAATTTTAAAAGATTTTAATTTTGAACATCAATTTGATCCTAAGTCTAATAATCACATTAGATATGAGCCTATTGGAGTATGTGGTTTAATAACACCTTGGAATTTCCCAATGAACCAAATTGTATTAAAAGTTATTCCTGCATTAGCTGCTGGCTGCACGATGATATTAAAGCCCTCTGAGATTTCTCCAATATCTGGCATTTTGTTTGCAGAAATGATTGATGAAGCTGGTTTTCCTCGTGGTGTTTTTAACTTAGTCAATGGCAATGGAGAAGTTGTTGGAAATCATATCTCTGGTCATTCTGATATAGATATGGTTTCGTTCACAGGCTCAACAAGAGCTGGAAAATTAATTCAAAAAAATGCAGCTGACACAATAAAAAAAGTTACTCTTGAATTAGGTGGAAAAGGCGGAAACATAGTTTTTGCAGACTCCTATCCAAATGCAGTAAGAGACGGTGTAAGACATGTAATGAGCAATTCAGGACAATCTTGTGATGCGCCAACAAGAATGATAGTTCAAAAACCAATTTATGAAAGAGCTGTTAAAGAAGCTGTAGATGAAGCAAATAAAATTAAAGTAGATGTAGCATCAAAAAAAGGTGATCACATTGGACCACTAGTTTCAAAAGTTCAGTATGACAAAGTAATAAATCTTATAAATGTTGGAATAAAAGAAGGCGCAACACTAGCTACAGGTGGACCTGATTTACCTAATGGTCTTAATAAAGGTTATTTTGTAAAACCAACAATCTTCACTGATGTAAATAATGATATGAGAATTGCAAGAGAAGAAATATTTGGACCTGTACTTTCTATTATTCCATTTGAAACTGAGGAAGAAGCTATTGCAATAGCAAATGACACTTCATATGGACTTGGAAATTACCTACAAACTGAAGATAAAGAAAAAGCTAAAAGAGTTGCCAGAAAATTGAGAGCAGGAACAATTTTTATTAATGGTCAAGGAGCTGATGTTGGCGCACCTTTTGGAGGATACAAACAATCTGGAAATGGTCGTGAAGGTGGAATCTGGGGTCTAAATGAATTTTTAGAAGTAAAAGCTATAACAGGTTGGAAGTAATTTATTAATGGACAAAATTAATAAAAAAAATCAATTAAAATATTATAAATTTTTAAATTCACTTCCCAAAAAAATTAACAAACTATATTTTAAAAAATTGGCAGGCAAATTTAAACTGCACAATAAATCTAAAAAAAGCAATGGTTTTGACCCAGTTACAAATATTGATCAATCTATAGAAATATTTTTAAGAAAGGAAATTACCAAAAAATTTCCAAAAGACGGAGTTATTGGTGAAGAATTTAAAACTAAAAAAACAAAAAACGGTTTTACATGGGTGATTGACCCAATCGACGGAACACGATCATTTGTTATTGGAAGTCCCACTTGGAGCAATTTAATAAGCGTTAACTATAAAAACGAACCAACTTTTGGCTTAGTTAATTTTCCCATGTTAAAAAAATATTATATTACAGGCACAAATAATAACTCTTATTTAGTAGAAAATAATAAATTTAAAAAACTTAAAGTAGTAAAATCAAAATCGTTAAATAATTCAAAAATATCAGGGAATTTTTTCGGTTATCTATCCTTAGAAGAACAAAAGAAAATTTCAAAATTGACAAGACTCATGAGATATCCATGTTCGGACGCTTTAAGTTATTGTCAATTATGTGAGGGAAAACTTAATGTGGTTTTACAATGTCGTAATAAAATATGGGATATTCACCCAATAATAACTTTGGTAAAAAATTCCGGGGGACATATAACAAACTGGAAAGGCAAGGATCCGAAAGCAGGTGGAAGCATATTAGTAAGTTCGAGTTCTATATTGCACAAAAAAATCCTGAAAATTCTTAAACCAGTTTCATAATTTTGTATGACTACGCACTATATTCATCGCGGCCTGGCAAAAAAAAAATTTAAAGAAAATACAATTCAGAGTTTTAAGTACTGTTTTAAAAAAAAATTTGGCATAGAAACAGATCTACAAGTTACTAAAGATAATAAATTGATTTGTTTTCACGATTTTAATTTAAAAAGAAAATTTAAGTTAAATGTAAATGTTAAAGATATCAACTATTCAAAATTAAAAAAAATAAGTAACAAAAGTAAAACTCCAGTCCCATTACTTAAAGACTTGCTAAAAATATCTAATAATAAACACCATATGATTTTAGAAATTAAACCGCTTCTAAATAATCAAAACTTAAAGAGTTTAGCTAATTTGATAAAAAAAACAAAAAAGATGAGATTATTCTCTTTTAAAGAAAAAAATTTAGTTAATTTATATAAATTAAACAAAAGATTGTCTTTAGGTTTATTATTTCTTTCTAATAGTAATTTAAGAGTAATTAAATCAAAATCTAAAAAACCCTACATCAAATTTTTTGGTCTTGAGAAAAGTTTCTTATCAAATAAAAATTTAATTAAAATTAAAAAACCTGTTTTCTATTATACAGTTAAAACAAAAGATCTTTTTGAAAAATATAAAAATAGTAAAAATTTAATTTTTGAGAACTTGTAAAATTATTTTTTTAAAAAATTTAATCTACCAATAATCTCATCTCTATCGATATAGTAACCTTGCAAATGTCTATGCCCTGAATTGGGATCAAAAGCAGTTCTGCCGTGCAAAACTCTTCTGTTATTGAATGAAAAAATATCTCCAGGATTTAACCTGAATTTAATTTGGAATTTATCATCATGCAATAAGTTTCCTAGTTTATGATGAGCTTTATAAACTTTATCCATAATATCGGGGTGACAATCTAATGTATCCATAGTAGCGACACTAAATCTTATATCGTTGTAATCATCATCTTTAGTTAAAGTAATTGCTGGGGCATGAAAAATTCTAATTGATTCTTGTGTGTAATCGTTGTCTTTAAATTTAAGGGGAACACTCACTAAAGATTCAAAAATTCCTTTTTCATTCTTTCTTAAATAATCAGCAACTGCAAACGCATCTACCGCTGAAGAATTTCCTCCTTCTGCTTTATTAATTAAACAATGAAGAAATTGATAGCCTGGAGGGTTTTCAAACCAAGGCAAATCCATGTGATTTCTTAATGCGTGGGCTGTATAAGCAGAGTTATTTGGTTTTGGAATATTAATAACTTCAAAAGGTGTTTTAAAAAAAGTCTCCCTTATACTGCCTATTCTATTTAAGACTGGTAAAGCAGACGTTTTTTCTATTGGAGCTTTTTTAACAATTGCAATTCCGTAATAATGAAGAAGTTCAAGCCATTTTATCAAGCCTTTATCGCTATCCATTATTTCGTCGTGTTCTATTTGTATGGTTGAAAGTTTTGAATTGAGTGAATTGTCCCATAAAACGTAAGGAGAAATATATTTTTTTTTGTTATTAATTGTGTAGCAATTTTCTCTAAGCCATTTTTGATCATAATAACTAGTATGATTTCCTTCATTCCATTCTATTTCTAATTTACCTTCTGCGTTAATTTTAAATTGTTTAGGACTAATATTTGTCGAAACTTCTAATAGATTAAACATTCTGTGTCTTGAATCTTTGTCCCGAGACGTCGGACAATTGTCTCTTAGCCACATGAAATTAAAATTACTTTTTTCCCCATCGTTCCATTCAACATCCAACCCAGAACCATTCTGAGAAATTTTTAAAATATTTATTGTCATAAAAATATGATTATTTTATTTTATTAAATTTTCAATTCAATTAATAATTGAATCAATATTTTAAAGGTTAAAAAAACATTCTTACGTATGGCCCATTTCTGAACACTAAAGGGTTGTTTTTTAGGTCATTTCACGTTGTAATACGCCAGTTTAAACTAATAAAAGGGAGGGAAATTACATGAAATTTCTAAAAAACCTATTACTTTCATTTGTATTTGCAGGAATAATGACACTGGGCACAACTAGTGCCAATGCTGCTTGCAAAGTGCATTTGGGAGATTTTGACTGGGATAGTGCTAACGTGCACACTGCCATAGCTTCGTTCATTATTGAAAAAGGATATGGCTGCGAAGTGCAAGTTACAAAAGGTAGTACTACTCCAATTATGGCTGCTCTTTTCGATCAACAAATTGATATCATCACTGAGGTTTGGAGAGATAATTTGGTTCAGCTAATAGAAGACAACCTTTCAAAAGGAACTATTATTGAACTTGGAGTTAACACTCCTTCATCTACTCAAGGATTCTACGTAGATAAACCAACTTCTGATAAATACAATTTGAAACATGTTGACGATATGAAGAGCGCTGAGATAGCAAAACTATTTGCTGATCCTGAAGCACCTGGAAAAGGCAGAATGACAAGCTGTATTTCAGGATGGACTTGCTACACTATTAACTTAGTGAAGCACAAAGTTTATGGTCTAGATGAATTCTATACTAACTTTGACCCAGGTTCTGGAGGAGCTTTAGATGCTGCAATAGCTGGTGCATTTAAAAAGAAAAAACCTGTATTTTCATACTATTGGACGCCAACGGGTTTGATGGGTAAGGTTGATTTAGTTAAATTAGAAGAACCCAAATATGATCAAGCTTGCTGGGATAAAATGACGAAAGTTGTTGAAGACATTAAGGCAAATGGTCCTGATGTGTATAAACCAACTTGCGCATGTGAATACGTTAATATGTCTTTAACCAAAGCTGCATCTACTAAATTTGCAAATGACGCAGCAAATAAACCAATTCTTGATTTCATTAAGAATTACACATTACCAACTGCAACGGTAAACAAATCGCTTGCATTCTACATGGATGAATCAGATGGTGATATGGTAGCTACTGCAAAAAACTTCCTATCTAATAATAATATGTGGGAGAAGTGGGTACCAGGAGATGTTGCTAAAAAAGTTAAAGCTGCGCTTTAATTTTTAGTTGATAAATTTATTTACTAAGAGCCCTGTAAAGGGCTCTTAGTTTTTTAAGAAGAACAATGCAAAAATATAAACAATTTATTAAACCAACAGTCTATTCAGTATTATTTATATATTTCATTATTATTGGTTATCGTTCAGCTAGACCTAGATACAAGCCTGAAAATTTTACAGATATATTTAAAGATTTTTCCTGGTTAGGAGATTGGCCGAAGTGGCTTGATTTTCCTTTGATGCAACCACTGAATGCGGGTTTTGATTGGCTAATTGTAAATTATGGACTTTTTTTCGAAGCAATAAATAATTTTTTGCTTGGCTTGTATAGTTCAATGAAAAATTTTTTAGTGGGCCTGCCCTGGCCACTAGTTATTGCAATAGTTATTTTTATTACTTATTTTGCAAGTGGAAGAAAAACAAACACTACTGTCATGGTGGCCTTTTGTACTTTTTTTCTTGGATTTCTAAGTCCAAGATATTGGGACAAATGCATTATGACAACGTGTATTGTGCTTATTGGTATGGGGCTTTGTATAATTGTTGGAATTCCAGTTGGAATTGCTATGGCCAGAAAAAAGAAAGTAAGAAATGCATTATTACCTATACTTGATTTAATGCAAACCATTCCAAGTTTCTGTTATTTAATTCCAGGTATTTTATTATTTGGATTAGGAGCAGTTCCAGCCATCATTGCAATTTTTGTTTATGCTGTTCCTCCTCTTATTAGATTAACAGATCTTGGTATCAGATTAGTTGATAAAGAAGTTATTGAGGCGTCAGAGGCTTTTGGGGCTAGTAAAAAACAAACACTTTGGGGTGTTCAAATTCCTTTAGCCTTACCTAACATTATGCAAGGAATTAACCAATGTACCATGATGTCGTTGGCGATGGTTGTTATTGCATCGATGATTGGAACCAGAGGAATTGGTGATGAAGTATTGCTTGGACTACAACAGCTTAATGTAGGAATGGCTACAGAAGCAGGAATTGCAATTGTACTTCTTGCAATTATTTTTGATCGAATTACACAGTCTTACGGTGAAAGAATTCAAGAAAAAACACAGAAAAAAAAGGTATTTAATGTCAAAGATTGAAGTAAAAAATGTTTATAAAATTTTTGGAGATAATCCTTCCAAGGTTCTACCTATGGTGCAAGACGGAGCCACAAAAGAAGATATTCTAGAGAAAACGGGTCATACAGTTGGACTTGATAACGTATCCATTAAAATAGAAGAGGGCGAGACTTTTGTATGTATGGGCTTATCTGGATCAGGAAAATCTACGCTTATTCGCCATATTAACCGATTAATTGATCCAACCGCGGGAGAGGTTTTGGTGGAAGGAACGAATGTTATGGAATTAAATCAGAAAAATTTAATTGAATTTAGAAGGCATAAAATGAGCATGGTTTTTCAGCGTTTTGGATTGTTTCCACATAAAACTGTAATTCAAAATGTCGGTTATGGTCTTGAGGTTCAAGGAAAAGATCTTAACGAAAGGAATAAAATTGCAATGGAAAAAATTGAAGCTGTAGGATTAGCTGGTTTCGAACACCAATATCCAAATCAATTATCTGGAGGTATGCAACAACGAGTAGGTCTTGCTCGGGCATTAGCAACTAATACAGACATCATGTTGATGGATGAAGCTTTTAGTGCGCTAGATCCAATTATTCGTAGTGATATGCAAAAGCAACTTATAGATTTACAAGCAGAATTAAAAAAAACAATCCTATTTATTTCCCATGATTTGGACGAGTCTTTAAGATTAGGTGATCATATAGGAATTTTAAATCACGGTCGTTTAGTTCAAGTTGGATCTCCAATAGATATCATTATGAACCCGGCGGATGATTATGTTGCAGCGTTTGTAAAAGACGTAAATCGTGCAAAAGTAATTAAAGCTAAAATAATTATGCTAACTCCAGAAAAATTTAAAAGCCGGAAAGAAAAGAATTCGAATACTATTAAAGTTAACGAAGATTCTTTTCTGGATGAGTTTTTACCTCAGGTTTGCCTTACCCCAGCAATAGTTGAAGTGGTTGATAAAAGCGGAAATATAAAAGGATATATTACTGAAAAAGAATTGTCCGTGGCTTTGACAAAGTCCAAATCTGATATTTTGACAAAGTCCAAAACTTAATGTTGGGTGGCGCTTTAAAAAATAAAAAAATCATAATTTCTGCTGGAGCTTCTGGAATAGGATGGGCAATAGCAAAAGTTTGTGTTGCAAAAGGTGCTTCAATCTATTTATGCGATATTGATTTGAAGGCAATAAATAAAGTCAAAAAACATTCTTTATACAACAAGCGAATTTTTGTTTCAGAAGTTGATGCATCTGATGAAACGGAAGTAATAGATTTTTTTCATAAAGTTAAAAAGAAATTTAGAAATCTAGACGCCTTAATTAATAATGTTGGAATTGCTGGCCCGACAGGCACAATTGAAAAATTAGATTCTAGTGAATGGGAAAATACTTTACATGTTAATGTGAATAGTCATTTTTATTTCACTAAGCAGGCTATTCCACTTTTAAAAAAATCAAAAACAAGTTCAATAATTAATATTTCGTCAGGGGCAGGAATTATGGGTTTTCCACTTCGTTCGCCGTATGCAGCAAGCAAATGGGCCATAGTTGGTATGACCAAAACCCTAGCCATGGAGCTTGGGAAATATAAAATTAGAGTAAATGCAATATGTCCAGGCACTATTAAAGGCGATCGAATGAAAAGAGTTATAAGAGATAAAGCCAAATTTACAAAGTCTTCAGCAAAAAAAATAGAAAGTGATTTTGTTTCAATGGCTTCAATGAAAAGTTGGATTAATGAAGAAGATATTGGAAATATGAGTGCTTATTTAGTTTCAGATGAGGCTAATAAAGTTTCGGGGCAAGTTATTGCCGTAGATGGTAATGCAGAAAGAATGGATTAACTTATCTTAATTTAGTTTCGAATTTTTTTCTCATTTGTAATAAACTAACTAAATATTCGTCACGAATATTTGAAATTTTATCAACAGATTTACCTCGTGCTTGTCTTTTAGTTCCTTTTATTACTCTCGAAGATAATCTTTTTGAAAGAGTTGGAGCTTTTAATTTTGTCCAAGGTAATTTTAACGCTGGTCCAAATTGTTCGAGCATGTGCTTCATGCCTGCTTTTCCGCCGGCGAGGTGATAAGTTAAAAAGATTCCCATCAGAGACCAACGAAGACCAGGACCATCTTCAATTGATCTATCCAAATCTTCGGTACTTGCATATCCTTCATTCACTATGTGTAGTGCTTCTCTCCACAAAGCTTCTTGTAATCTATCTGCTAAATATCCAGGCAATTCTTTTTTTACCAATAAAGGATTCATAGAAATTGACTTATAAAAATTTTTTGCCTTATTAATATATTTTTTTTGGGTTTTTTTTCCTGGCACAATCTCTACTCCTGGAAGCATATAGACAGGGTTAAAAGGATGACCAATCATAGTTCTTTTTGCATTTTTGCATTTTGAATAAATTCTTGATGGCAAAAGCCCTGAAGAGCTTGATGAAATTATTGCATTTGGTTTTGCATATTTTCCAATATTATGCATTAGCTTTATTTTTAAACTATAGTTTTCTGTTGCACATTCTTGAATAAAATCTACATCTTGAACTGCTTCTTTTATTGAATCTACGAATTCAAGTTTATTTAAATTAAGTTTTTTTTTATTAAATAATTTTTTTACGTGAGGCCAAGTTCGTTTAATTTCTTTTATTAGTTTTTTTTCTAATTTTACATCTTTGTCAAAAGCGGTGACTTTTTTGTTGTGTACAAGCGCTCTAATAATCCAGCCGGCACCAATAACTCCTGTGCCTATGACAGCAATTTTTGTAATATTGCTGGGCATTTATTTATGTTTTTTTAATTTTAGTTTTTGTCTCGTTTCTTCAGGAGTCAAAGTTGTTGCTCCCATATCCGTAATGATTCTTATTGCTTTTTCAACCAATTGAGCATTAGAAGCTAATACTCCTTTTTTAAGATATAAATTGTCTTCTAATCCAACTCTAACATTACCACCCAGAAGTATAGTTTGAGCAACATAGGGCATTTCCATTTTTGAAATTGCAAATCCTGACCAATGACTTCCTTCAGGCATAATATCAACAAAAGCTTTCATAGCAGATGGAGTCGCGGGAGCACCCCATGGGATTCCTAAGCAAATTTGAAACAAGGGGGGATCTTTTATTAATCCTTCTTTAACCAACTGAGTTCCGAACCACATATTTCCCAAGTCAAACGCTTCTATTTCAGGCTTAACGTCAATTTCTTTTAATCGTTTAGCGGCTTTTCGAATATCGTTTGGAGTATTTACTGCCAGCATTGTGTTGTCTCCAAAATTTAAAGATCCACAATCTAAAGAACAAATTTCAGGTAGACATTGTTCAGCATTAGCTATTCTTTCCATAATGTTTGCCATATCGGTGTTAGGGCCAACATCAAGCGGATTCTTTCCTGATCCCAATTCTAAATCTCCACCCATGCCTGTGGTTAAATTTAAAATAACATCCGTTCCGCTTGAACGGACTCGATCGACTACTTCTTTATATAATTCAATTTTTCTACTAGGTTTTCCATCAGGTTCTCTTACATGAATATGAGCAATGGCAGCCCCAGCCTTTGCAGCCTCAACTGCTGCTTTTGCTATTTGTTCTGGAGTTTTAGGTAGGTTAGGATGTTTTTTTGCGGTATCACCCGATCCAGTTACTGCACAAGAGACGAATACTTTATTGTTCATTTTTTTTATGGAGAATATACTATATTAAAAGAACATGATTTTAAAAACAGAAAAAATAATAAAAGAGTGGACTGATTACAACATGCATATGAATGTGGCTTACTATATACATGTTTTTGATATAGCCGCAGACGTTATGTTAGATAATTTTAAAATGGGTGGAGAGTCTGCTAAAAAAGATAAAAAAAGCACTTTTGTTGTTGAAATGCATACCAACTATAATCAAGAAGTTAAACTGGGCGAAGAAGTTGAAACACATCTAACCTATATTGATCATGATAAAAAAAGAATTCAGTATAAACTTTCTATGTTTCATAAAGAAAAAAAATATCTTGCCGCTACAAATGAAGTACTGTCATTATATGTGGATCTTAGCCAACGAAGAGTTACGGAGTTTGATTCAGATAGAGTAAAAATTATGGACGATTTTATAAAAAAAAATTCATCAAAATTTAACTCTGATAAATTAGTTTTTTCGAGTAAATTAAAAAAATAATTATCTTAGTGGTTTTTCAGTAGCGATGGATTGATCTTGGGCTTTTTCACGCATAAAAATATAAATTCCAGCAGATACGATAAAAAACATTCCAATAAAAACTCTTATACTCGGTATTTCATCAAAGAAAAACCAACCACTTAAAGAGGTCCATACCAAGATGGAATATTCAAAAGGAGATATAACTGCTGCCGACGAAATTCGATATGCTGTAAATAATGAAAGAAACGCCAAAGCCGCTGAAAATCCCATTATTACCATGAAGGGCAGAGTAAATTCTAAATCACCAAACCATTCACGCAAAATGTATTGCGAAGCGGGATGGTTAATATTGTCATATTGCCCATCACCTATAAAGAAATAAAAAGTTAAACTGATAATAACCGCTGCAGCATTAAATTGAAGTGATTGTGAATAAACATTATCTTTATCCGAGGTCTTCTTAATAATTATCATTGAAAGTGCATAACAAAATGCACATAGGATGGGCAATGTACTAAGATAATCAAAATTACTAAAGTCAGGATTTAAAATAATCATCACACCGACGAAACCAATTATTACCGCTGTCCATCTTCTGATTCCTACTTGTTCTTTCAAAATAAATTTTGCAAAAATTGTAATTAAAAAAGGACTACAAAAAAATAATGCATTAGCAGTAGCTAGAGGCATTATAGTTAACGAAATATAAAAAAAACTAAACCCAGCAAAGAATAAAATTATACGACAAAAAGTTAGAATAGGATAATGTGTTTTAAAAATAATAGGTTTATCTGTAATTTTTAAATAAAAAACAATTACCAATAAACTTACTAAAGTTCTTATTAAGTAGACTTCATACAGGGCTACACTAGCAATGATATATTTCATCAATGTGTCTTGTATTGCAAATATGAACATTCCCAATAGAATAAAAAGAATACCTTGTGCGTTATTATTTTTCATATTTATTAGGGTATATAATTGATTATTTTTCTTCTTAAAACTATATATTAATGTAAATTATAATCTATGATTTCAAAAGAAGATCAGATAATGATGGAGACTCTTTATTGGTGGGGTATACCAACTCTATTTAGATGTAAAAATGATCCTGATCCAATGAACTGCGATATAGCCCTGGTAGGAGTGCCACACAGCACAGGTAATGGAACAACAGAAAGAGACCAACATCTAGGCCCAAGAGCAGTAAGAAATATTTCAGCCATGTTAAGAAGATCTCACCTCCAATATGGGATAGATCCATGGAAACGAAATAAAATTCATGATTTAGGAGATGTTCCTTTTCCAGAAGCAAATGATAATGAAAAATGTATTGAGAGAATTTCAAGTTTTTACGATCATATCGAAAAAGCTGAAAAACCAGTAGTATCAATCGGTGGTGATCATTCGATTACTGGTGGAATATTACAAAGTTTAGCAAAAAAAAATTCTAAATTAACGAAAGGTAAAAAAATTAGCATGGTTCATTTTGATGCTCATACAGATTGTTATGAAAAACTAGATCATTTTTTAGGTGCAAAAAAATCTGCTGCACACTGGGCTTCATATCTTGTTAAACAAGGAAATGTTGATCCAAAAACTAGTACACAAATTGGAATAAGAGGAAATCCAAGAACTTTAGATTGGTTGCAAGCAAGCTATGATATTGGATATCAAGTTATAACTATGGATGAATATAATGAACTAGGACATGAAAAATGTTCTAAAATGATTTTAGATAGATTAGGAGATAATCCAATTTACGTTACTTTTGATTTAGATTGTTTGGATCCAACCGTAGCTCCTGGAGTAGCGAATATAGAATCAGCCTTTAGAGGATTTAATATGGATGAAGCTAGAAAATTGCTTCAAAGTTTAAAAGGCAGAAATGTAATTGGCGGAGATGTAGCTTGCTTAATGCCAACAAAAGATAGCCCGAATAATATAACCTCCATGGTTGCAGCAGCTGTAATGTTTGAGATAATTTGCCTTATCAGCATCAATTTAAAAAAATAGATTTCAGATATCATTATTAATTATGTCGAAGGATTTTCTTAAGTATTCCTTTTGATAACTTTGAACTTTAACTTTTGTAACTTCTGATGTAGCGGGGCCCTTTTCACATAATTTGATTAACTTATTTATTTCCGCATCGTTACCAACTAGTAGCGCTTCTACCTCACCAGAAATTTTATTCCTAACCCAACCATCAATATTTCTTTGTTTTGCAGCTTGGTATAACCAATACCTAAAACCAACACCCTGTACCTTGCCGGAGATGACTATATGTTTTTTCATGTTTAATGTTCGATATTTTTGTTTAAAAGAGGAACAAATTTAACATCGAATAATTCTTTTTGATCAAAACTATTTTTGCCAGTTTTTTTTATTAATATTAATTTTTGATTATCAAATAGGTATTTTTTTGGAATAATTAAATTTCCATAGTTTTTTAAGTTTTTAAGTACTTTTGAAGGTATTTCTTCTGAAGCCGCACTAATAATGATAGCGTCAAATAAAATTTCCTCTCCCCAACCGTTTATTCCATTATCGTGTTTGTGAATAACATTTCTTATTTTTAGCTTATTAATATTTATTTTTGCCTGATGAAATAATTTATCAAATATTTCAATTGTATAAATTTTTTGACATAAATGAGAAATGATTGCAGTCTGATATCCTGTCCCAGTTCCAATTTCTAAAACTTTATCTGTTTTTTTTAATTTTAAACAGTCAATCATGTAAGCAACAACATAAGGTTGACTAATGGTTTGTCCACATTCTACTGGCAGAGGCATATTTTCATAAGCTAATTGATTAGACAGCTTGTTAACAAATAATTCTCGTGGAACTTTTTTTATAGCGTTTAAAATATTTTTGTTGGTTATTCCTTTTTCTCTCAGTTCTTCAACGAGATCATCATTATTTTTGTTAAAAAAAATTCTTTCTTTTGTGCTATTTTTTTTCCTAAAAAAATGCATCTGATTAACCTGTGTTTATGATTATGTCAGAAGCTTTTTCAGCAATCATAAGTGTTGGTGCGTTTAAATTAGCACTTGGAATTTCTGGAATCACAGAAGCGTCAATTACTCGAATATTTTGCAATCCATGAATTTTTAGATTTTCATCAACTACAGACATTTTATCTGTTCCCATTTTTAATGTACCACATGGATGATAAGCTGTTTCTGCTTTAGACTTAATATATTCATCTAATTGCTCATCGGATTGAGCTTTGGTACCAGGACCTACTTCCTTTCCAGAATATTGTTTTAAAGATTTTTGAGATAATATTTTTCTCGCTACATGAATGCACTCTCTGGTTTGTTTTAAATCATCCTCATGCTCCAAATAATTAAATAGTATTTTAGGATAATCATATGGATCAGATGAATTAAGTGTAATTGAACCTCTGCTTTTTGGTTGATTTGGACTTGCGTGTAACTGATAACCATGTGAACTTGGATTAACCAAGCCATGATCAATAACAAATGAAGGAAAAAAATGAAATTGAATATTCGATATTTCTCTCTCAGGAGAGGATTTAGCAAAGCCTCCAGCTTCTAAATATGATTGAGAACAAGGACCAGATTTAGACAAAAACCATTGAATGCCTGCGATTACTTTTGGAATCAGTCTAGTGTAGGTATAAAGAGTATCTGGAGTTTTGCATTCTTGTTGAATATATGTTTCCAAATGATCTTGAAGATTTTTTCCAACCCCCTTTAAATCATGAACAACATTTATTCCTTTTTCTATTAAATGATCTGCATCTCCAATACCCGAAAGCATTAATAAATGAGGTGAATTAATTGAGCCGCCGCTTAAAATTAATTCTTTTTCAGCGTAAATTTTTTCTACTCTATTTTTAATTTTGACCTCAATACCAATAGCTTTTTTTCCTTCAAAAATAATTTTTTCAACAAATGAGTTGGAAAAAATGTTTAGATTTTTTCTGTTTTTTGCAGGATTTAAATAATACTTTGATGCGCTGGCTCTTTCACCATTATGAATTGTGGTATCAAACATTCCAAATCCTTCTTGAAATTCTCCATTCATATCCGGGTTAATTTTATGTCCAGCTTCAGAAGCAGCACCTAAAAAGGCTTTAAATAAAGGATTGCTATTCTTAGATTGATTAACTGGAAGTAGTCCTAAGGAACCTCTGTATTGATTTTTCCCTTCTGACCAATTCTCAATTTTTTTAAAATAAGGAAGAACTTTGTCATAGGACCAAGATTTTAGTCCAAAGCTTTCCCATCTTTCATAATCATTTTTATTTCCTCTAACAAAAACCATTCCATTATGAGCAGAGCTTCCTCCGATCATTTTTCCTCTAGGGCAAAATAATCTTCTATTATTTAAATAAGGCTCTGGTTCAGAATAATATTTCCAATTATATTTTGGATCATGCATTGTGTATAACAAAGCAAGAGGCATTTTGACTTTCCAAATATCGCTTGACCCACCAGCTTCAAAAACTGCAACTTTATTGTTTTTGTCTTTGGATAGTCTATTTGCAAGAACACATCCAGCTGAACCAGCTCCAATAATTATATAGTCAAATCTCATATCAGTTTGGAAAATAAAAGATTTTTATATTCGTTTATTGATTTAATTTTTAAGTCAGTTTTTTTGGCTCCCTCATCAAATTTTCTTAATTTGAGAGAATCTTCAAAAAATTCATTACCTTCAAATTCTTTTGCCTCTTTATCATCCATAATTCCACCTTGTAATTTCAAACTTACTTTTGATGCTTCGGAAAGTATTCGATAAAATTTCACATCTCTTGCTAAATACCTTTTTGCTTTAACATGATACTTGATTGGTTCTACGATATTTTTTACAAAATATTTTTTTAAAAATTCATAACCCACATCTTCGTGCTTCCCATCCTTTCCCTTGTTAACTAAATCATCAGGATTTTCTAAAATAAAATGTCCATAGTCATGCAATAAACTTGAACAAATAAGACTACTTGAGCAATTATTTTTTTCGGCAAGCATAGCAGTTTGTATCATATGTTCAGTGATTGTAACTTTTTCACCAATGTAAAGAGATTTATTATTCGAATAAGAAGATATAATTTGATCAATTATATTCATCTTTAAAAATTAATTAGGTCGATCGCCTTCAATTGCTATTCTATCCATTATTCTTTCGTAGCCCAAACCTCTTCCTGGAAAGAAATCTGATATAGCATAATGCTGCACACTTCTGTTGTCCCATATTGCAACTGCATTTTCGGTCCATCTAAAACGGCAAGTCAAATCTAATCTTGCTTGATGTTCAAAGATTTTTTCTAAAATTTCATCACTCTCCTTTTTTTCCAAACCAATTATTTTTTTGGTATAAGTCCAGTTCACAAATAATATTTTTTTTTCTGTTTCTGGATGAGTTCGAACAATTGGATGTTCGTTTGTGTACTCAGCATGATTTCCATTACTTTCCATTGCTTCATAGTTATCTGTAAAAAATGCTCCACCCAAAGAACTATGAATAGCTTTCTTATTTTTAATTTTCTCCTTGAGATTTTCGTCTAGTGTTTCCCAAGCAAGTTCCATATTTGCAAACATTGTGTCCCCACCTACAGGAGGTATTTAATAGATCTTAGGATTACTGCTTTTGTGGGTTTAACATTATAACTAACATCACTGTGCCAATTTTCACCCCATTGATTTTTTTCATTTGATTTTTTAATAATTCTAACAATTTCTGGATACTCGTCTCGACCTTTTACATAAACGTGTTTTTCAAGTGGTCCAAAATGTTTCCCGAGCGCCAACTGTTCTTCTGCAGTAATATTTTGGTTCCTAAAAAAAATAACCTTATGTTCTAAAAGCAACTTATTAACTTTTTTAAAATTTTTTATAGAAGTATCCTTTAAATCTATACCACTTATTTCAGCTCCTAAAGCTCCAGAAAGTAATTTTACATCCATGGGTCAATTCTATAAAAAATATTCTTTTTTGTCATTAGCTTTTCATTTTTCCGCCGTTAGCGTCATATAAGGGTTTATCTGTTACATGTGCAGCATAAAATTTTCCATTTATTTCCACATCTAAAGTTGTGTCGTGCTTAGATAATTCCACAGGAACATAACCGAGCGCCATACTTTTTTTGATATGATGGGCATAACCTCCTGAGGTAATATAACCTATACATTTATTATCTTTTAAAATTGCTTCATCATTAGTTACATCAATATCTTTTGTATCTATGGCCATAGTGACGAGTTTCTTTTTAGTTCCTTGTTTTTTTTCGTCTAAACTTGCTTTTTTACCAATAAAATCCTTCTGCCAGTTAATAAATACATCTAGTCCTGATTCAGCAGCTGTAAAATCTGGTCTAAAATCAAGTGTCCATGCTCCCCAATTTTTTTCCAGTCTTAATGACATCAAGGCTCTCACTCCATAAAGTTTTAAAGATAGATCTTTTCCGTGTGTTTCAATTTCTTCAAATAGTTTTAGTTGAAATTGTGGAGCTACGTAAATTTCATAACCTAACTCACCCGAAAAAGAAATACGGTTTAACATTGCAGGAACTCCGGCAACAAAGGTTTCTCTAGTATCTCTAAATTTAAGCATTTTATCGGATACATCATCTCTGCAAATTTTAGATAACAATTTTCTTGAATTTGGACCAGAAATCGCAATACCATGAAAATCATCTGATCTATTTTTGTAAGTTACTTCATTTTTTGGTAAAAATTTTTCAAACCATCTTCGGTGCATTTCTTGTGCAGCACCTGATCCAAAAATCATAAATTTTTCTTCGTTTAAGC
>CACLKR010000004.1 GCA_902607625.1 uncultured Pelagibacteraceae bacterium | reverse complement strand
GTGTTATGCATACTGATCACTATTTTCCTTGGCATTTTGATGGAAATGAATTTACCTTAAGTATTTTAGTTCAAAAGACAGAAAAAGGAGGATTTTTTGAGTATGCTCCAGATATAAGAAGTAAAGATAATGAAAGCTTTGAAGAAGTTAGTAAAGTTTTAAAAGGCGACACAAAAAAAGTTAAATCTTTAGATTTAAAGCCTGGTGATCTACAAATTTTTAAAGGAAGATTTTCAATGCACCGAGTAACAAAAATTGAAGGTAAAACATCCAGATATATTGCTTTACCGTGTTATGTAAAAGACCCATTAAAGATTAATAAAGCTGAGCATTCTAAACAAGTTTATGGAAAAGCCTTGCCAATTCATTTTGAAAGAGAGAATATTCAAGGAGATGGACTAATAGACTGATGAGAAAAAATATTAATGAAGCTGAGTGGAAAGTAAGAGTAAATCTTGCGGCTATGTTTAGACTAACTCATATGATGGGTTGGGATGATACTATTTGGAATCATATCACAGCAAGAACACCTGGAACAGATCATACTTTTTTTATGCATCAATTTGGGCTTGTTTACGAAGAAGTAAAAGCCTCTAATTTAATTAAAGTAGATGAAAATGGTAAAGTTCTAGAAGGACCTTCCGATGTTAATACAGCAGGTTTTGTAATTCATAGTGCGGTACATTTAAATCATCCAAAAAATAAATTTGTTTTTCATGCTCATCCTCCAAAAGCCTTGGCTGCAACATCATTAAAAAATGGGATCCCTCATTTAGTTCAAGACTCCTCAATGCTTTATGGAAAGGTTGGTTATCATGATTGGGAAGGATTATCTGTTGATAAAGATGAAAGATTTAGAATAGCTGAAAATCTTGGAGAAAATAAAGTTTTAATAATGAGAAATCACGGATTATTAACTGTTGGGGAAACCGCAGGAGAGTCGTTTATGAATATGTATTATGCCGTAAGAATGTGCGAAGTTGCTGTTCAAGCTCAAAGTTCTGGTTTGGAATTAAAATCTGCTAGTAAAGAATTATGGGAAAAATCTCAAAAACAATATGATGCTTTTTTTCCAGGTGTAAGTGAATGGCCAGCCTTACTCAGAAGATGTGAAGCAATAGATCCTTCCTATAAGGAGTAAATAAATGAGTTCCATAGAAAATCTGTCGGATATTGTCGACAACGGTTTATGCATTGGTTGTGGACTTTGTCAAAGTATTGCAGGAAAAGATAAAATTGAAGTTTCAATGACTCCTAAGGGGAGACTTGAACCAAAAGAAATTAGTAAAATTACACCAGAAATATTTGAAAAAATACGTAATGTTTGTCCTGGTACAATTGTTGAAGGGCTTCCTAAAGAAAATATTGATCAAAGTACTAAACATAATCTTGTTTGGGGTTATTATTTATCTCTTTGTTATACCTGGTCTACTGATAAAAAAATAAGATTTGAAAGCTCAACGGGTGGTTTACTCAATGGCTTATCCATTTACTTGCTCGAATCTAAAAAAGTTAAATTTATTATGCATACAGCTGCTGATCCAAAAAAACCGATGCGCAGTTTATCTAAATTTAGTTACAATAAAGAAGAACTTTTAGGCGGTGAAGGTCGATCAAGGTATGGACCTGCTGCAACCTTGGACAGATTTCATGAAGCTCTTGATTTGAACCAATCCTTTGCTTTTGTTGGTAAACCTTGTGATATCAGTGCAATCAGACTGCTATCTAAAACTGATTCTAGAGTAAACAAACTTTGTAAATATTTATTAACTTTAGTATGTGGAGGCTTTGCAGAATTTACTAAAGCGCAAGATTTTATTGAAAGCTTTAAAGTTAAAGAAAATGAATTATCTATCTTCAGATATAGGGGATTTGGAAATCCTGGTAGAATGTACATCAAAACAAAAGATGGTCGTGAATATGATAGGGAATATAATTCTTTTTGGGGAGAAGAATCTACTTGGAGAGTTCCTTTCAGATGTAAAATATGTCCCGACGCCATTGGTGAAAGCGCAGACGTAGCTGCTTTGGATACGTGGAGAGGTGGTTCTCCTAAAGGAGAAGATGAAGGTTTCAACGCTGCTATTGTCAGAACAAAAAAAGGATTAGATTTGATGAATGACGCGGCCAAAGCTGATTTTATTCATATTGGAGATAAATTAAAAATAGAAGATATTGATGATTTCCAACCCCACCAGGTTAATAAAAAGAAAGCAGTTTATGCCAGACATCTAGGAATGACAAAAAATGATGTACCTACCATCAATACAAAAGAATTAAGAATTAAAGAATTATATAAATTAAACAGCGAAGATTTTAATAAAAAAGAAGAATTAGGTGTGAGTAAAAGATTGAAAAAAATTTAATTCCAACCGCCAACTGTTTTGACTTCTAAAAACTCTATCAGACCTTCGGTTCCAGCTTCTCGACCAATACCAGAATGTTTATATCCACCAAAAGGAGAGCTTACGGCTATGCCAACTCCATTCACATCTACCATTCCAGATCTAAGTTTTCTTGCAACTCTTTTAACTTTTTCTTTATCTTGAGTTTGAATATAATTTGTTAAACCATACGGAGTATCGTTAGCTATTGAAATAGCTTCATTTTCATTTTCAAAAGGAATTATAGATAGTACAGGACCAAAAATTTCAGTTCTTGCTATCTCCATTTGATTATTAACATCAGCAAAAACAGTTGGTTTTACATAATAGCCTTTTTCTAAACCTTTAGGTTTGCCAGTTCCACCTGCAACTAATTTTGCACCTTCATCTATTCCCTTTTGAATTAAAGTTTGAATTTTATTAAATTGTACTTCAGAAACTACCGGCCCTATATGATCGCCTTCTTTTTGCGGGGCATCTACCTTGGTGCTATTTGCTAGTTCTTTTACTTTTTCTACAGTTTTATTGTAAATTGATTTTTCAACTAGCATTCTTGTAGGAGCATTGCAGGATTGCCCTGAATTTCTAAAACATCTTAGAACACCTCTTGCTATCGCTTCCGGATCAGCATCTTTAAAAATTATATTTGCACCTTTTCCACCTAATTCTAAACTTATTCTTTTGAAGTCTTTCGCGGCATTTTGAGAAATTAATGCGCCAGCTCTTGTTGATCCTGTAAAAGAAATCATGTTGATATCAGGATGACTAGTTAAAGCATTTCCGGTAATTGCTCCATCTCCATTTAGCAAATTAAAAACTCCGGAAGGAAACTTTGCCTCATCAATCATTTCCGCAAGTAACATGGATGACAAAGGTGCTATTTCAGATGGTTTTAAAACTACCGTACATGCTGATGCTAGTGCAGGAATTACTTTTAAATTAACTTGATTTATTGGCCAATTCCAAGGTGTAATTAAAGCACAAACACCTTTTGGCTCATACAATAATTTTTGATTATTTTTCTCTTCTCCTAAATCTTTTTCAAATTTAAAATCTTTTAGTATTTGTTTGAAAGATTTGATATGGCCGGCACCTGTTGCTGCTTGCATTTCTGTCGAAAATTTAATGGGAGCTCCCATTTCAAGAGAAATAAGTTTTGCCATTTCAGCCCATCGCTTTTTATAAATAACATACAATTTTTCTAATAATTCCAATCTTTCTTCTTTTTTTGTGAAAGCCCAGGTCTCAAAAGCTTTTTTCGCAGCACTAACCGCTTTGTCTACATCCTTTTTTCCCCCAAGAGATATTTCTGCACAAGGTTCTTCATTTGATGGATCAATTACTTTGTAATTTCTTGAGTCTATTGGAGAAACCCATTGACCATTGATGTAAAAATTCTTTTTATTTAACATGCAAGGAAATTATACTTTATCTAAGCAGTTGTAAATCATGTTTTTAATCATTGTCGGTTAAACCTGCGCCCGCACCTTTTTTTTTCGAACTGTCTGTTTCTTTAACAAAAGTTTCTTCTGAAAGTTTGTAAAGTTCTTTCCATTCTTTAAGAGAAAATGAATTATTATTTTCCAAAAATTTTATAGAAATTTCCTTTGCTTTTGAAACAACTTTAACATTATTAATATTATTAGAAAAAATAGTTTTGTCGAAATTAAGCAAAAAATTATTTTTTTCGTATTTTATTGATATTTTTTTTCCTACTATATCTGAAGCTCTGCTTAAAAAAGGCAAAAGCAATAAAGGATAACTAACATTAAAAAATTTTATTAATTTTAAAGTCTCAAGTTTTTTACAATTATCTAAAAAAGCTGTGCCACAATATATTGGGCAAAATTCCTTAAGTTTAGGTTTATTTTTTTTTTCTATCTTTTTAATTTTTTCAGTAGGGGTTTTTTTTATTTTCTGAAGATATAAATTTAAATTTTTTATGCCTGGCAAACCAAACATTTCTAAATTCCTCATATTTTTTCCAATTTCTTCAGCGACCCCCCATGCAAATCCTGCGGCTTTAGAAGCACGTTTTGATGTTGTGTCGATTTCACTAAAAGACTGCATAATTAATGTAGCGAATTATAAACCCATGTATCATTTGAAAGTTTCATTTCATGAGGTAATGGTGCACCTTGATACATATTTATTCTGAGCCATTTATCTGACCTAGGATCAAATTTGACTGCCCCAAAAAAAGAAAGTTTCAAACGTAACATATCGATTGGAACTAAAGATGCTGCTATTGTGTTGTCTTGAATTTCCGAATAAGGAAATTTTTCAACAATAAAAGCTCTTCTAACAACATGTCTGACCTCATCATTATTTAGTAAAAAATCAGCAATTGTTTCTGTTTGTTTAGCTTTTAAAACTTTTTCATAAAGTTGCTTAATATCTCTTGCAATTGCTAAGGGTTGTTCTAATTCTGAACCATGTTCTTCATACCTATTAGCAACTCTGGGTTCTTCTTTATTTTTTGATATAAACCAAAAATTGGTAGTACTATTTTTTTCTTTAAAATTAATTTTGATGATTAGTTTATAATTATTTTCAAGAATCTTTCTTAATTCTGAAACTTTTCTGTGTGCCGGAATATCAAAATATTTTTCCTCCTCTGAGCTCATATCATTAATCAAGGGATCAATAATTTTATCATAAGGTTCCATCATCATGGACACAATGTATTCTATGCATTCTTCTCCAAGATTCTCCTCGACCCAAAGATAAATTTTATTCCACATGTAATTATTTTTTATAGAGCAATCATTTTCTAAATATATTGTAAATTTTCCTAAGTCAGATCTAAGAGAATTAATTTTATTAATTTGAAATTGACTTTCAGTTAACCATGTATCAATGGTTAATTTAGATTTTGCAAAACAATCTTTAAAAATATCAAAATCATTCTGGTTTACATCTTTGATTGATCTAATTTCCTTTAAAGCTTTCTCTCTACAATAAATCCAGTTATGTAAAAGAGTTGGATGGTTTACTATAAAAGGAGCCATACCAAGCCCAGTTGAATTCCCAATGCCTAAATTTCTTGCAATGTTTTCGTTTAACATAACCGCTTTATTTGGATTTTTAGATTTTGCAATATGATTAACTTGATCGAAAGTAAATTGTCGAACAAGATAAACTAACATCATTTCTAATCGGAAAGGGCCATAAATTTCTTTTCTATCTTTAATTCTAAAACGGTCGGCAAGACCAAATTTTCCTGATCCATAAACTGCAGTAGTCCGATATAAATAACCAACTTTTTTTAATAATTCTTTGTCTGGTTGTTTTCCTTCGCTTAATGAATTCACTACATGATCAAATGCCCTTACTGATTTATTTGCTCTTGATAAGGTAAGTTCTTTATAAGATACCCGCCCTACTTCTTGCTTAGGAACGTTATTTCTAAGTCTATCTATATCCAGCTTTGATGGAGTTCCATCGTGTAATACAAAAGCTGCGTCCCATTTAGTAGCAATTACTCTATCCGACCTCTCATCAGGATTTATGTGCTGGGCAAAACAAACTAACGAATAACTTCTACCTTTTTTTTCAAACGAATAGACCGCTGTACCATAACCGCTCTTATCAAGATCAAATAAATTTCGTTTATAATTCCACTCTTTAAATTCTCTAATAAAACTTCTAAGAAATGATAGTTTCGATTGATGAAACGAACCTAGCCTTGATAGCTTCATCACAGTTGACGGATCTCTAAGTTTAATATCGAGCTTGTTCAATTGTTCATACCTCGGTAAAAATTATACCAATTATTTCCTAGTATGTCATTTACCTCGGCTTCTTGAAATCCAACTTTCTTTAAACCATCTTCTAAATTTTTAAAACCCCGGGCATCTTCAAACCAATTAGGTTGTTTTGGAAAATTAGGATTTTTCGAACTGCCCTCTCCATAATCTTTTACTTTAGTCCATGTGCCATTTCTCATCCATTCAACAACAGAGTTGGGATGTCCGATGCAAAGATCTGATCCTATTCCAATATGTTTAACACCCATAAGTTCAGCGGTTTTGGCAGCCATTTCACAAAAACTCTCAAGGGTACAATTTGAAGTGTCTTTTAAATGATGAGGATATAAAGAAAGACCTAGCATCCCTTTAGAATCTGCCAAAGCTTTTAATAGTTCATTAGATTTATTTCTTTTTGCAGCAAACCAAAATGATGGGTTTGCGTGTGTAATTGCAATAGGTTTTGCTGATAATTTTATCGCATCAAATGTAGATTTTTCAGCCGAATGTGACATGTCCACAACCAAACCTATCTTATTCATTTCTTTAATTACTTCTTTCCCCATTCGTGTGACGCCGCTATCATTTTTTTCATAACAACCCGTGGCCAACAAAGATTGATTGTTATAGGTAAGCTGCATAAATCTTGCTCCTAAATTATGAACCTTTTCTACTAAACTAATATCATCTTCAATTGGGGAGCAGTTTTGAAAACCGAAAAATATTGCTGTTTTCTTTTCTTGATGAGCCTTTTCAATGTCTTTAAAAGTTTTCCCATGAAAAATTAAATTTTTATAATCTTGAAAGTGCTTGTTCCATGTATCAACATTTTTTTTTACTTCACTAAAATCTTCATGATAAGCAATGGTAACATGAACCGCATCTAATTTTGCTTCATTGTTAATCTGAAATATTTTTTTAGACCAATTACAATATTGTAAATTATCTATCCGATAATTATTCATTTTTATGAGTTAATGTATTTTATTTCTTTTGTCCACGGTGTTTTTGAATTCTTCGACCATACTCTTGCGTAATTCTATCAAATATAATCGCCAAAGCTACTATGGCTAAACCATTCAACAATCCTAAAGCTAGGTATTGATTTGATATTGCTCGTAAAATTGGCACTCCTAAGCCCTTAACTCCTATCATGGATGCAATTACTACCATTGCAAGAGCCATCATAATAGTTTGGTTTACTCCTGCAAAAATTGTTGGAAGGGATAATGGTATTTGAACAGTTGTTAATTTTTGGAATGGAGTAGCTCCATAAGAGTCACATGCCTCCAGTGTTTCTTTATCAACTTCCCTTATACCTAAATTTGTTAATCTAATAACAGGAGGAACCGCATAAATACAAACTGCAATTAAACCTGGGACTTTTCCTATACCTAGAAGCATTAAAATTGGAACTAAATAAACAAAACTAGGAATGGTTTGCATCATATCCAGAACTGGAAGAATAGTTTTTTCAACTCTTGCAGACTTTGACATAAGAACACCGATTGGAATGCCTACAGCTATACATATAATAGTGCACACAGTGATAATAGCGACTGTTGCCATGCAGTCATTCCACATGCCAAAGTATCCAATAAGTATAAATGCTATTGCACTTCCAACAACCAACTTCCAACTTCTAGAACCAAACCAGGCTAAAATACATATAACTAATATTATTATTGGCCAAGGTGTTGTTATTAATAATTTTTCCAACCACACCAAAAAAAATAATAATGGATCAAAAAAATTTTCTATAGCATCACCATATTTTCGAGAAAATAATCTAAAACTTAAATCAATTCCCTTTTTAAATTCCATAAGAGAAACTCGTTCCATAACAGGAAATTGAGTAAAGAATTCCATTTTGTTTTATTAAATTAATAACGAGCCTATTTAATTAATAGGCTCGTTAAAATAATTTAGATTTTAAAGACCAGCCTTAATTTGTTTCTTAGCTGCTCCAGATACCCATTTTTTCCAAACATCTTCGTGTTTAGTTAAAAATTCAATTGCAGCATCTGAACCTCCAGCTTGATTGTCAGCCATCCAAACTAGCATTCCGTTCATTACCTCGCCTGGGTAAGTACGTTTTTTAATGTACTTAACTATTTTTTTTCCACCCTGTTTTGCAAACTTAGATGTAATGATAGTATTTACTTCTGACTTAATCCAAGCAGATGGTTTTGGATCTGCACATTCTTGTTCAGGTTTAACTATACAGCCATTCCAATTGTCATCACCTGCATAATCCACACCAAAATCAAGTGGTATTAAACTATATTTTCCAACTATTGAAGTTGGGTTCCAGTAGTATCCTAACCAAGGATTTCCTGACTCAGCGGCTTTAGCTATTGAACCATCCAAACCTGCTGCAGAACCTGGGTCAATTAACACCCAACCTTTTTTTTCCATTTCAAAAGCTTTGAAAAGATTTGCATTAGCTAATTGACATCCCCATCCAGCTGGACAACCATGAAAAGCTCCTTTTGAAGGATCTTCTTTAGATGGAAACCACTCTGGATGTTCTAAAATTTCCACAGCAGTCATTCCTTTGATCTCCGGATATTTTTCAACTGTACTAGGAGTTATCCACCAACCTTCACCAAGACCAGTAATTGGCGCTTTATTAGCTATAACTAAACGGCCTTCAGCAACTGATTTATTTAAAGGTTCGTAAACAGCATTAGCCCATTGTTCTGGGTTCATATCTGGAGCACCTTTTTCATCCATTGAAGCAAATGTTGGCATTGTTGCGCCAGGAATAAGTTCAACTTCACAACCATAACCTTTTTCTAATATAACTTTATCAACTTCTGCCATCAGTTCTGCTGATGCCCAGTTTTGACTAGCTATAACAACTTTTCCACACGCTGCATTAGCTATTCCACCAAACGAAGTGAAACCTAAAGCAATCACTGCAGAAAGTACTATTTTTTTAAATGTATTCATTAATCCCCCTTACATTTATTTTTATAAAGCGATTGAAACATATACGTAGAATTAATTAAACCCCTTAGACAACTTATGATTGTAAAATAGAGTATTTAATTTTGGTTTTATTATTAATTTTATAATTATTTTTTAAAAATAAACTTAAATACCAACATATCCAAATTCTAGCGCCGCATCAGTGACATGATGATAAAAAGATTCTCCAAAGCTTCTTAGGGTAAGCAGGTTAAACGTATCTGGATTAGAATCAACAAAGTCAACTAGAATAGTAATTCCATGAAAAACGGTACCAGCACAATTATTCTTTTCAAGCTCATTAAAATTAATCGGACAACCTTTTTTTAATATTTCTTTAGCTTGAATTCCCTTAATTCGTATTACAGCTCTAGAATGAGAAATATCTGTTATGCCGAAGTTTTCATTTTTACATTTTTCTTCAATTGTTTTGTCAATATTTTCTTTTCTAGAAACAACGAGCCAGGTGCTTGGAGCGCTCCAAAGAATCCTTGTTTCTTTATTTGATGAAACTTTGGAGTTTTGCAAAGGAAGTTCTAAACCATCAATTTGTATACTGTTTAACTGAACTTTTGACTTTTTGTATTGAACAATTTGAACAATCGTTAGATCTTTTACCTCTGAAATATTCAGTAAATTACTTTCATTCTTTTTTTGGTGATCTCCAAAAATACCTTTTTTGTGAATAGATTGTAAAGGTGAAATAGCAGTCATGATCTTACTCTTTCCCCTTTTGGATCAACATAATGTGAAGATACTATTTCTACTTCAATACTCTTATTTTTTAATGGCGAAACAGCATAAAGTTTCTCTCCTATTTTGTTCTTTCCATCTTTTAAAATAGCTAAGGAAAAAGGATTATTGTATTCAACGCTCCAACAGGAAGCTGAAATATGCCCGAGTTTCGGATTTGGTAGAGAAGCTTTGTTATCACTAACTAAATGCGATCCTTCTGGTATCATTGATTTTTTATCTAAAGGAACCACACCAACAATTTTTTCTCTGTTAGGATTTATAAATGCTTCTCTATTTAATGATCTTTTTCCAATAAAGTCTTTCTTCTTACTTAACATTCCCTCAAGAGAAAGATCGCTAGAAATAACTCTTCCATCTATTTCTGATCCTGCTACGTGCCCCATTTCTATTCTCAAAGTCGAAAGTGCCTCCGTTCCATAAGGTTCGATATTCATTTCTTTTCCAAGTTCAATTATTTTCTCCCACATAAAAATTCCATAACCAGACTCAACATTTATTTCGTAAGCTAGTTCCCCTGAAAAAGAAATTCTAAAAATTCTTGCTGGGACACCAAACAAATTGGCCTCTTTATATCCCATGAACGGTATAGCTTCGTTTGAAACATCTATCTCAGGAAAAAGTTTATTTAATAAGTTTCGTGAATTGGGACCAGCTAGTGCGGCGCCAGCCCATTGCTCGGTTGTAGACAGAACATTAACAGATAGTTCTGGCCAAACTACTTGTAAGTAATATTCTAAATGGGCTAAAACATTTACTGCCTGAGCAGTTGTTGTAGTCATATGAAAATGATTTTCTGAAATTCTAGTTGTTGTTCCATCATCAAAAACAATTCCATCTTCTCTAAGCATTACACCATACCGCGCCTTACCTACGGGTAGTTTCATCCAAGCATTTGTGTAAATCCTATTTAAAAATTCTGCACAATCTGGACCCTTAATATCTATTTTTCCAAGGGATGTAACATCGCAAACTCCTACATTCTTTCTGACATTAGTAGCCTCACGTTTTGCGGCTTCCAGTAAAGTTTCATTTTCTTGTTTGTAATAACGAGGTCTCACCCATAAACCTGCATCAACAAACACTGCATTATTTTGTTCATGCCATTCATGCATTGGAGATTTTCTTGTAGGTCGATAATGTTTGCCTACTTCTCTTCCTACAATGGCGCCTATCGTAACTGGCGTATAGGGTGGTCTAAAAGTAGTATGACCTACTTCCGGAACTATTTTGTTTTCAATATTTGAAACTAATTGCAAACCATTTAAATTACTTGTTTTTCCTTGATCCGTAGCCATGCCAAGTGTTGTGTATCTTTTGACATGCTCGATAGATCGGAAACCTTCTCTTACAGCTAATTCTATGTCAGATACATAAACATCATTTTGAAAATCTACACATCTTTTATAATATTTATTTTTGGGAAGAGGCATGCACCAAAACTTATCGTGTTGAGCATAGTTTCTTTCGTTGGAAGTGGGTGTTGTACCTTTTATATTTTTTGCAGTTATTTTGTTTGATAATTCATATCCTTTACTGAATCCATCTTCTAAAGATTTCTTCAAAGTAAATGATCCGTTTGCAGATCCTATAGTACTCTCATTTTGGCGAGATTTACTTGGTATAAAAGCATTAATCTTTTCATCAAACTTTAATTTATTTCCTGATTGCGAAGAAAGATGTACGGTTGGTGTCCAATTTCCTGATACACATATACAGTCACAAGAAATATTTTCTAAACTTTCGTAACCAGATCTATCATCATTTAATTTTCCAACTGTTGCAGAATTTACTCTTAAATATCCTTTTGAGTTAACAATTCCATGAGAAAATTTAATATTAATATTTAAATTTTTTGCTTCTTGAACAACTGAACTTTCAGAGTTTGTTCTTATATCAACAACTAGCGGATCAATTCCATTCTTTTTAAATTCTATAGCAGTGTCATAAGCGCTGTCATTATTGGTAAAAATAATTGGTTTTTTCCCAACAAGAACTCCGTAAACTTTCATGTATTCTTTAGCTGCTGAAGCCAGCATAATTCCTGGTCTATCGTTGTTACCAAAAACTAAAGGTCGTTCTATCGATCCCGTTGAAACTATAACTTCCTTGGCTCTTATATACCAAAGTTTTTGTCGTGGTGTAAATTCGGTTGAATTTTCAACGTGATCTTTTGTTCTTTCGGACATCACCATCATATTATGATCATAGTATCCAAAAACTTGTGATCTATTTTTTACAATTACATTGGGCATTGATTTCAGTTGTGAAATTGTTTCATCAACCCAATCTTTTCCTTTTTTATTTCCAATTGTAACCTCGTCAGTGAGTAAACTTCCACCAAATCTTGGTTTATCTTCTGCTAAAATAACCCTAGCTCCATTTTTTGCCGCAGCTAAAGCGCCCGCTAATCCTGAGGGTCCGGAGCCAACAATCAAGACATCACAGTATTCAAACTTATGTTCATATCTATCCGGATCTGGTTTTAGTGGAGCAACACCCAAACCTGCGGCTTTTCTAATAATTGGTTCGTAAATTTTATACCAAAAATTTTTTGGCCACATAAATGTTTTATAATAAAAACCAGCTGGAAAAAATTTATTAAGTAAATTGTTTATTGCTCCAAAATCAAAAGAAACTGAAGGCCAACAATTTTGGCTTGTAGCAACTAATCCTTCCACCAATTCAACTGTAGTGGCAATAACATTAGGTTCTGTTTTGGCTCCGCTATACAATTGAACATGAGCATTAGGTTCATCAACACCCGCCCCCGTAAATCCTCTAGGTCTATGATACTTAAAACTGCGACCTATTAAATGAATTCCGTTAGCAAGTAGTGCAGATGCTAAAGTGTCTCCCTCATAACCAAAATATTTTTTTCCATTAAATTTAAATGAAATTTTTTTATCCCTATTAATATAACCAACTTTATCTAATCTTAAGTTTTGAGGCATAACAAAAACTACAACTCCTCGCTTATTTTAGAGGTTTTAAAAATTTCATGTGTTGCAGTATTTCTTAAAACTTTAAACCACTGTCTACAACCAGCTACATGATGCCATAATTCTGAATGCTTTCCTCTTGGATTATTTCTAAAATAAACAAAATCATTCCACTCTTTATCTGATGTTTCTTTTCCTAATTGTGGTCTTTTTACACTCGCATCTCCTCCATAAGAGAATTCATTTTGAGATCTTTTTCCACAATAAGGACATTTAATTTCTAACATCTGTTATCCTATCCAAGTTTTTGTTCCCACACCTTTTTCATCAATAAGATATCCGGTGTTAAATCTATTTAATTTATATTTTGAATTTAGTTCATGAGTTTGATTTTGAGCAATTGTATAAGCAAAAGTCCAGCCCGATACGGGTGTGGCTTTAAATCCTCCATAACACCAACCGAAATTCAAATAGAGTCCTTCGATATGAGTTTTATCAATAACTGGAGAACCATCCATTGACATATCCATAATTCCGCCCCAGGTTCTTAAAATTTTTAATCGACTTAAATTTGGAAACATGGCAACTCCTTCTGATAAAACATGTTGAAGTGTTGGAAGATTTCCTCTTTGAGCATAACTATTGTAACCATCTAAATCTCCGCCCATAACCATTTCTCCTTTGTCAGATTGACTACAATAAAAGTGTCCAGCACCAAATGTAACGACATGATTAAGAAAAGGTTTTACTGGTTCAGAAACACAAGCCTGAAGCACATGTGACTCGATAGGTAATTTCATATTTAATTTTTCAGCCAACAAAGATGTACTGCCAGCAACACATAATCCTATTTTTTTTGTTTTAATATTTCCTCTAGAGGTTTGAACGCCTTCTATTTTTCCATTTCGCACATCAAACCCCGTAACTTCGCAATGTTGAATAATATCTACTCCCATTGAATCTGCTTGTCTTGCATATCCCCATGCTACTGCATCGTGTCTTGCTGTTCCTCCTCTAGGTTGCATTAAACCTCCAAAAATTGGAAATCGTGCTGATGTAGAAAAATCTGCAAATGGGATCATTTTTTTTAATTCTTCTCTACCCAACATCACCGCATCAATTCCATTTAATCTCATAGAATTTCCTCTTCTTGAATATGCGTTTAATTGCGCATCTGAATGGGCAAGATTAATAATTCCTCTCGGTGAATACATAACGTTGTAATTTAATTCTTGAGATAAATTTTCCCAAAGTTTCATTCCATATTCATAAAAAAGACCGTTAGGATCCCACATATAATTGGATCTAAGTATCGTTGTATTTCTTCCAACATTACCTCCTCCTATCCAGCCTTTTTCTAATATGGCAACGTTGGTAATATTATGTTCTTTAGCTAAGTAGTATGCGGTAGCAAGTCCGTGGCCTCCGCCACCGACGATTACCACATCATATTCTTTTTTTGGTTCTGGATCTCTCCAGACAACATCCCAATTTTGATGATTGCTAAAAGCGTTTTTTATTAAACTGAATATAGAATACCTTTGCATAGAGATTTACCTTATATGACCTCGCCAAATTTTTCTATTTGTAATAGATCTTATAAATAATGTATACATAACGCATATTTTTGAATATAGGAGACACAATGAGTAGTGTAAAATCTGATATTGAAATTGCAAGAGCCTCAAAAATGAAACCCATCAAAGATGTGCTTGCAAAACTTAGTGTTCCTGATGAACCTTCTGCTTATAGTCCTATTGGGCGCCATATTGCAAAATTAAACTTGGAGTATATCGATAAATTAAAAGAAAAAAAAAGTAATTTAATTCTAGTCTCAGCTATTACTCCTACCCCAGCTGGTGAGGGTAAAACTACAACTTCCGTCGGTTTATGTGATGGGCTAAACAAAATTGGAAAACAAACTGTCGTATGCTTGAGAGAACCAAGCCTTGGACCTTCTTTTGGAATGAAGGGTGGCGCTGCAGGAGGCGGCTACGCACAGGTTGTTCCTATGGAACAAATTAATTTACATTTCACTGGTGATTTTCATGCCATAACCTCCGCTCATAATCTATTATCTGCTTTAATTGATAATCATATTTATTGGGGAAACAAATTAAATATTGACGTTAGAAGAATTGAATGGAGACGAGTGGTCGATTTAAATGATCGCGCGCTCCGACATATCAATATTAATCTTGGTGGTGTAGCCAATGGTTTTCCTAGGGAAGATGGATTTGATATTACCGTCGCGTCCGAGATCATGGCAATTTTCTGCTTATCCAATAACTTAAAAGATCTCGAAGAAAAAATTGGAAATATTACTGTAGCTTATACTAGAGAAAAAAAACCAATCTATGCAAAAGATTTGAATGCTCATGGTCCAATGACAGTATTGTTAAGAGATGCCATTAAACCCAATGTTACTCAAACTCTTGAAAATAATCCTGCAATTATTCATGGTGGTCCATTTGGCAATATCGCTCATGGTTGCAATTCAATCATTGCAACAAAGGCAGCATTAAAATTATCTGATTATGTTGTGACAGAAGCGGGATTTGGAGCTGATCTTGGTGCTGAAAAATTTTTAAATATTAAATGTCGTAAAGCAAATATTCAACCGGATTGTGTTGTCGTTGTTGCTACAATTAGAGCATTGAAAATGCATGGAGGCGTAAAAAAAGATAATTTAAAAAAAGAAAATGTTGATGCACTTAAAAAAGGTTTGCCTAATCTTGAACGACATATCAAAAATATTAAAAAATTTGGTTTAGAAGTTACAGTGGCAATTAATCATTTTATTACTGACTCTGATCAAGAAGTTAAAATCATTCAAGATTATTGCTCAAAACTTGGCGTAAAAGCAAATCTCTGTATGCATTGGGCCAAAGGTGGAGTGGGAACCAAAGAACTTGCAAATCATGTATTGGAGCTTTGTAAAAAATCAAAAAAGGAAAATTTTAAACTTTTGTATTCAAATGATATTAATCTTTGGAATAAAATAGAAATTATTGCACAAGAAATATACGGAGCAAGCGAAGTAGTGGCTGATACAAAAATTAGAGATCAACTAAAAAAAATGCAAGATGACGGATTTGGTAAACTGCCTATTTGTATAGCTAAAACTCAGTATAGTTTCTCTACGGATCCCAATTTAAAAGGAGCTCCATCAGGTCACGTCTTACCTGTTAGAGAGATTAAACTCTCAAGTGGCGCAGAATTTATAGTTGTGATTTGTGGATCCATTATGACAATGCCCGGACTACCAAGAGTACCAGCCGCAAATTCCATTAAGTTAAATAATAAAGGTGAAATAGAAGGTTTATTTTAATTTTCTAAATAATTCCAAAAGTCAACCGCAAGGTTTACGCCTGAAATATCTTTGTAGTTTTTTAAGCCTGTTGGGGAAGTTATATTAATATCTCCAGTTAGATAACCAGCAATCAAATCTATCCCTGCAAAAACTATTTTATTTTTCTTAAGATTTTTTGCTACAATTTTTGTAATTTTTAGTTCTTGTCTTGTTAAAGTAGTTTTCTTGGGAATTCCCCCCTGCCCTATATTGCTAATTATTGAGCCGCGCTTAGGAACTCTTTTAATAACACCTTTAATAACTCCTCCAATCACAAAAACTCGTTTATCTCCTAACTTAATTTTTGGAAGAAATTTTTGAACCATTACTTGGTCGTGCCGATTTATATAATTTAAAATTTTGCTCCTTTTTAATTTCTTATTTAAAAAAATAATATTTTTTCCTCCATAGCCATGGGTAGGCTTAATAACAATTTCTTTATGTTTTTTCATAAATTTATCAATTTCATCAATATCTTTTGTAAATATTGTAGCTGGCATCAGTTTTAAAAATTCCATTGAATGGAGTTTTTCAGGCATGTTCCTTACAGAAACAGGATCGTTAATTATGCGTGTTTTTTTTGATATTTTTTCAAGTAAAAATGTTGCGGTAATATAATCCATATTAAAAGGAGGATTCTGCCTCATTAATATAAAATTAACTTTCGAAAGATCTATTGTTTTCAAATTTTTAATGGAATAAAACCTTTTCTTTTTTTCAAAAAAAACAACTTCTTTGCAAGAGGAGACAATTTTTCCATTTAAAAAGGTAAGATTTTTTGTTTCGTAATAATAAATTTTATATCCTCTTTTTTGAGCTTCTAACGCTAATAATATAGTTGTATCGGTCGTTCTGTTTAGTGTATTTAAAGGATCTCCCTGAATTGCAATTATTTTATTTTTTTTCATATAAAAATTCTAAACTATTATTCTTTTGAAATTTTTCAATCGTAACGTCAGCTTTTGTTTTTTTGTTAGTTAATATATTTTCAACACTGCGTAAAAAGATTGATTCATCTTTATCACTTACATTTTTGATTGATCTATTCTCAAGACCTTTCTTTGATAAATTTAAAAATATTTTTCCCCAATCTAATAATGTCTTATTATTAATAACAGTATTTAAACCCTTTTTGGGAGCATCTGTATAAGCATTAAGCACTTCTGAAGCATCCCACTTATTAATAACATCAAAAGCTTCATTCAAATTTCCATAAAGTAACCCTGTATAAAAAGCCGGACCTCCACAATGACAATCCCATTCACAAGTATCTAGGGATCTAATTTCAATAAAATGTTTTAAACGAACTTCGGTAAAAATTGTTGCTAAGTGATTTTCAAAATCTTTAATATTAGGTTTTTTATTATTTAGAATTTCAAGTTTTCCCTCCATAAAATCTTTAAATGTTTTTCCTTCTGTCTTAAGATGTTCAGAATTTTTGAGAACAAATAATAAAGGCATGTTAATTGCCATATCTGTATACTTTTCAAAGTCCATATCTTCTAAGAAAACTTTTGGTAAACCTCCTCTCGAAGTATTTTGCCATACTTTTGATCTATAGGATAAATAACCACTTAGTTTATTTTCTTTTATAGGAGAGTTTGCAAAAATTGCTATCGTCAGAGGCACTAGAAATGAGCTTAGTTTAAATTTTTTAATAAAATCTTTTTCGGATGTATAGTCCAAATTTATTTGTGTACCACAAGTTTGATACATCATATGCAAACTTAGTTCTCCATTTTTTGGCATTTCTTCTGTCATAATTTCATACCTTTGTTTTGGTGCTCTGTTAGTTGTTTCTAAAATTGTTAATGGATCGTAACTAACAGACATCATTTTTAAATTAAGATTTGAACACGCTTTATTCATTTCATCTAAAAATTTGTAGGACTCTTCACATATAAGATGAATAGATTTTAGTGTGGCGCCCGAAAGTTCTATTTGATTGCCCGGTTCAAGTGTAATACGCTGTTTATTTCTTGTTAAAGCTATAACGTTTGTACCTTCTTTTATAGGTTGCCAGCCAAACTTTAATAAAAAGTTGAAAATTTTTGTTATTGTTTCAAAATTAATTCTTTTGCTGGAATTTTTGTCAAATATAAATTTTTCATGTTCTACTCCGATTTTTATCTGGTTTTCCTTTTTACAACCTTTTTCAAAAAAATTTATTAAATCTTGCTTTGAATTTATTTTATCCATTGTTTTTGATTTTTATATAATCTAACCAATTTTTTAATTCTAAAGTACGGCTGATATCATTTGAAACAAGATCTTCTTTAGTGATTAAATCTATATGTTGATTAATTTCTTCTTCATTTTTAAAATTTTTTGCTTCTAATAATCTTTTTTTTCGATGTTTTAGTAATTTAATCATGTATGAATAAGGAATTTCTGGATGGTATTGCAATCCCCATATTTCTGATTTTCCAGCTTTAAAATGCATCGCACCAAATTTATTAATTTTATCACTAGCTAATAAAACAGAATTTTTTGGGGGAGTTTCTACTTCATCAAAATTAAAGGCAGGAGCTGTAAACTTGTGAGGTTTAGAATTATAAAGTTTGTGTTTCTTTCCTGCTTCAGTCAATTCAATATCTACTGCTATGCCAGTATGTGCTCCTTTTTGTCCTGTTCTACACTTTCCTCCCGTTGCAATTACAGATATTTGCAAACCCCAGCAAGCTCCAAAAAAATAATTTCCATCTTCAAAACATCTTTTTGCAAACTCTATATGTTTTTTAACTTCCTTAGATTTATCATTTATACGTAAGGTGCTTCCAGTCAAAACTATACCATTATATTTTTTTAAGGATGAAATAATTTTCAAAATAGAATTATCATCACAAGGTTCAATAATGTCTATTTCGGAATTTGATTCATACATTTTAATATGTTGACTAAAATTCTCTGATTGAGGTACGCAACCAGCTGCATTAAAATTAGAATTTTCTTCTTTCGTATTACCTTCTACAATAAGTATCTTTAATTTATCCATTATTTATTAAATTCTAATATTTAAAATTTATTTAATCATCTTTTTTTTTAAATAAGCTTGTGCTGCAGCTAGACGTGCTATCGGAACTCTGTATGGAGAGCAGGATACGTAATTTAGTTTTGTTTTTTCACAAAATTCTATGCTTACAGGATCACCTCCATGTTCTCCACAAATACCAAGTTTGAGCGATTTTTTTTGCATTCTTCCCCGTTCAGCAGCAATCTTGATTAGTTCTCCTACTCCTTTTTCATCAATGCTGACAAATGGATCTTTATTAAAAATTTTGTTTTCTACATAATCGTTTAAAAATTTTCCAGAATCATCTCTGCTTATCCCAAAAGTAGTTTGTGTTAAATCGTTAGTTCCGAAACTAAAAAAATCAGCAAACTTTGCAATATCTTTTGCTCTCAGTGCCGCCCTTGGAAGTTCAATCATAGTGCCAACGTAATACTTTATTTTTATTGAATACAATTTTTGAATTTCTTCTGCAGTTTTTTCAACTAAATTTCTAAGTATTTGAATCTCAGCAACAGTAGATACAAGAGGAATCATTATTTCTGGTATAACTAATTTTATTTTTTTCTTTTTACATTCTGCTAATGCTTCAAAGATAGCTTTACATTGCATCTGATAAATTTCTGGAAAAGAAATACCTAATCTACATCCTCTATGTCCTAACATTGGATTCTGTTCGTGAAGTTCAATGATTCTAGATTTAACATCTTGATTAGAAATATTTAATTCCTTAGCAATATCCTGAATATCTTTATCAGTTTTTGGTAAAAACTCATGTAAGGGTGGATCTAAGAGTCTAACTGTCACAGGTAAACCGTTCATGATTTTAAAAATTTCAAAAAAATCATTCCTTTGATATGGAAGAAGTTTTGCTAACGCTTCTTTTCTATCTTCTAGTGTTTTTGAAAGGATCATTTGTCTTACAGAAATAATTCTTTTTTCATTAAAAAACATATGTTCTGTTCTACACAAGCCAATACCTTCAGCTCCAAAATCTCTTGCAATTTTTGTATCTGTTGGTGTTTCCGAATTAGTTCTAACTTTGAGTTTTCTAAATTGATCTGCCCAACTCATTAATTTAGAAAAATCTCTTGATATATCAGGTTTTACAGTTGAAATTTTTCCTAACATAACTTTTCCGTTACCGCCGTCTATTGTTATAACGTCACCTTCTTTAATTTTGTATTCTCTTGATTTAAATATTTTATTATCATAATCAATTTTAATTTCACTTGATCCAGAAACACAGGGCTTACCCATTCCTCTTGCTACAACTGCTGCATGACTTGTCATTCCACCTCTTGCAGTAAGAATTCCTTTTGCTGCATGCATGCCATTAATGTCTTCTGGAGATGTTTCCATTCTTACTAAAATTGTATCTTGCATTTGCTCTTTTAATCTTTCTGCTTCATTCGCAGAAAAAGTAACTTTTCCACTTGCGGCTCCGGGAGATGCTGGAAGACCTGATGCAATTACTTTTTTCTCAGCTTTTTCATCCAATGTGGGATGCAATAAAGTGTCTAATGTATTTGGATCTATTCTTAAAATTGCTTCTTTATTTGAAATTAATTTTTCCTGGACCATATCAACTGCAATTTTAATTGAAGCCCTAGCTGCCCTCTTTCCAGATCTAGTTTGCAACATCCACAATTTATTATTTTCAACTGTGAATTCAATATCTTGCATATCTTTATATTTTTTTTCTAATAACTTGAAAATTTTTTTTAGTTGTTGAAAAATTTTTGGCATAGATTTGTTCATTAAAATAAGATTTTGAGGAGTTCTCGTTCCAGCAACAACGTCTTCTCCTTGTGCATTGATCAAATATTCTCCGAAAACTTCTTTTTCCCCCGTTGATGGATTTCTTGTAAAAGCAACACCAGTGGCACAATCATTACCCATGTTTCCAAATACCATGGCTTGAACATTAATCGCTGTTCCCCAATGATTTGGTATATAATTTATTTTTCTATAAGTTTTTGCCCTTTTGCTGTTCCAAGATAAAAAAACCGCTCTAATTGCTCCCCACAACTGTTCGTTAATATCTTGAGGAAAGTTTTTTTTGGTTTTTTCTTTAACTATTTCTTTAAAATTTTTTATTAAGCCGTCCCAGTCATCTTCTTCAAGTTCAGTATCTTGTATTACACCTTTGGTTAATTTATAGTTTTCAATTATTTCTTCAAAAAAATGAGGCTCTACTCCAAGTACAACATTGCCGTACATTTGAATAAGCCTTCTATAACTATCTTTTGCAAATCTTCCATTGGAATTTTTGTTTTTCAGTGCAATTACTGTCTTATCATTTAATCCCAAATTTAAAATTGTATCCATCATACCTGGCATTGAAACTCTTGAGCCCGATCTTACAGATATTAACAATGGATTTAATAAATTTCCGAATTTCTTTTTTGAAATTTTTTCAATTATTTTAATTTCTTTTTTTACTTGTTGGATAAGTTTTTTTGGGATTTTTTTGTTATTTTTATAAAAATCTTCGCACACTTTGGTTGATATTGTAAAACCGGGCGGCACTGGCAACCCTAGTTTAGCCATTTGAGCTAAATTTGCTCCTTTGCCACCAAGAATAATCTTTGAATTAAAACTACTTTGAGTTCTTTGATTATTAAATCTATAAATTAATTTACTCAACTAGGCACCTTCTACTTTTGAAAAATCTATAAAATTATTGTAAGTCTTACAAAACATTTGTAACAGTTCTAAACGGTTTTTTTTTATGTCTGAGTTCTCATCATTTACAATTACATTGTCAAAAAAATTATCTGTGACAAGTTTTGCTCCAGCTAGCACTTTTAGCGTCTCCTCATAACTTTCATGCTTTTTAGTATTTGAAAAATACTGACGAATCTCATTTATTTTATTGTATAAATGTTTCTCTTCATCTTTTTTAAATAAAAATAATTCTGGTTGACCTAAAATGTTTTCTTTTTTACTTTTTAACTCTTGATAAATAATATTTGAAGCTCTCTTATATGTTCCAATAATATTTTTACATATATCTTTAGAAATATTTTTATTAATTAACAAACATTTTTTATAAAGTGATAAAAAATCGCTACCAATATGTGATGAATAGACCGCTTCAATAATATCATTTCTTATTTTTTTATCTTTTAGTAAATTTTTAAATCTTTCTCTTAGAAAAATTAAAACATCTTTTGCAACTGAATTGTTTAAAAATTTTACATTTTGTTCTTCATAAGTAACTATCGAGTAGTTAATTAAATCTTTCAATTGAATGCTTAATTTATTTTCAATTATTATTCTTAATAATCCAATGCTAGTTCTTCTTAAGGCAAAAGGATCTTTTGAACTCGTTGGTTTTTCATTAATTCCAAAAAAACCTACCAACATGTCAATTTTATCAATTAAAGCTACAGCTAACCCAATCGGTTTTTTAGGAACTTCACTATTAACTCCGATTGGCAGGTAATGGTCGCTAATTGCAAAGGAAATATCTTCTTCAAACCCTTGTTCCAGTGCAAAATATTTTCCCATAATACCTTGCAGCTCAGGATATTCTCCTACCAAATCTGAAACTAAATCTGCTTTACAAATTGATGCCGCTATTTCTATTTTTTCTTTACTTAAATTTAATTGATCAGAAATTAAAGCTGAAAACTTTCTAAGCCTTTGTGTTCTGTCATAAAATGTACCTAATTGATTAAAAAAAGATAAATTTTTTAATTTACCAACCTGTTTAACCAAGTTCTGTGCTTTGTTTTTATCCCAAAAAAATTTAGCATCAGCCAGTCTGGCTTCAATAACTCTTTGATTTCCAGTTTTAATATATCCTTTCTTATCTGCCAAGTTAGAAACTAATAAAAATAAATTTGTTAATTTATTGTTACTATCAAAAAGAGGAAAATATTTTTGATGCTGTTGCATTGTGACAATTAAAATTTCTTGAGGTACCTTTAAATAAATTTCATTAAATTTACACACCATAATATTGGGTCTTTCAACCAAATTAGCAACTTCTTCTATCAGTTTTTTATTAAAATTGTTTTTTAAATTTCTAGCATTACAAATATTATTCATTTTTTCTACTATTATGTTTTTCCTTTTTTCTTGGTCTAAAATAATATTTTTGGATTTTAGAATGCTTAAGTATGATTTAAAGCTATTTACCTTTTTTATTTTGTCCTCATTTGTTCCTTCTATTAAAGTTAGATTGCTACTTTGTAGATGAAAAAAATTAAAATTAATTACTTTATTGTTAAATAGTACAATAATTGATTTTAATGGCCTGCCCCAACTTAAATCATAAACCGACCATTTCATTGATTTTTTCCATGAATAACCTTGAAGCACTTCAGGAATAGTTGATTGAAGTTCTCTTAAAATATCAATTACTTTTGGTTTAATTTCTGCAAAATAAAACTCTCCACTCTCAAGATTCTTCTTATATATGTCTAGCTTGTTTAAGTTATTTGATTTGATAAAACCATCTAGTGCTGCTTGGGGAGCTTCTACGTTTGGTCCTTTTATGATTTTTTTTTTTTGTTCTATTTTTTCAGGAATTCCGTCTATAAAAAAAACAAGTCTTTGAGGTGTTGAAAAAGATTTGCTTGAATCAAATTTAATTTCTTTTTTTTTTAATCTTTCTTCAATTGTTTGTTTAATTTTTTGTCTTGCATCAATTTGAAGTATTGGAGGAATGTCTTCACTAAATAGTTCTATAAACAACTCTGCCATTATTTATTTTTGACTTTCTATCCAACTTTGGCCTGAACCTTTAGCGAGCTCTCTTATTCTAGAAATATATTCAGTTCTTTGAGCCACACCTATTACTCCCCGCGCATCCAAAAGGTTAAAAACATGGCTTGCTTTCAAGCATTGGTCATAAGCTGGCAAAGGAAGTTTTTTTTCCAGCAAAGATTTACACTCAGACTCTGCAATTTCAAAATTTTTTAACAAATATTCTGTGTTAGCAAATTCAAAATTATAAGCCGAATATTCCTTTTCTGCTTGATAAAAAACATCTCTGTATTTTATTCCGGCATTATTCCAAATAAGCTCGAATACATTATTTTTTCCTTGAGTAAACATACATATTCTTTCTAATCCATATGTAAGCTCAACTGAAACAGGTTTACACTCAATTCCTGCCATTTGTTGAAAATAAGTAAATTGAGTAATTTCCATGCCATCACACCACACTTCCCAGCCACGTCCTGCAGCTCCAAGAGTTGGGCTTTCCCAGTCGTCTTCGACAAATCTTATATCATGCTCTTTATGATTTATCCCAACTGTTAACAAGCTTTTTAAAAATATCTTTTTTATATCATCGGGAGAAGGTTTAATTATCACTTGAAATTGATAATAATGTTGTAAACGATTTGGATTTTTCCCATATCTTCCATCAGTTGGACGCCTTGAGGGCTGAACATATGCCGCTTTCCAAGGTTTTGATCCTAATGAACGCAATGTTGTAGCGGGATGAAATGTTCCTGCACCAACTTCTATATCATATGGTTGCAATACAACACATCCATAATTTCCCCAAAACTTTTGTAAATTTAATATCGTATCTTGAAAATTGACTGGGGCAGGTTTTCCTTTTTTTTTCTTTAAATTAATTTTTTTAGGCATTTAGAAACCATATCTTTGCCAAATCGATTTTTCTTCTAAAATGTTTAACAAATTTTCAATTTGATTTTCGCTTGCGCCTGATAATTTTTTATTTAACCAACTTTTTGATTTCTCAAATTTTTTAATGGCAACATCTTCACCAAATTTTTCTTTTAAGATTTCGTCAGCATTACCCAAACCGTCAATTAAACCTAGTTCCTTTGCTCTGGATCCTGACCAAAATTCACCCGTAAATAAATCAGGATTTTTATCTTTTTTTAATTTTGTAGATCTACTTTCCTCTACAACTTTTATAAAATCCGCATGCAATTCTAATTGTATTTTTTTTATTCTATCAATGTCTTCTTGTTTTTCTTCAACAAATGGATCTAGAGTGCTTTTATTTTTACCAGCTGTATAAATTCTTCTTTGTATTCCAGCTTTTTTAATTAATTCTTGTAAACCAAAAGAAGCATAGATTACTCCGATTGAACCTATAATTGAGCTTGAATTTGCATAAATTTCATCTCCAGCACACGCAATTAAATATCCCCCTGATGCCGCAACATCTTCTGTAAAAACTAAAACTTTCTTATTATTTTTTTTAGCCTGTTTCCTTATGTAACTATATATAAGATGGGATTGAACTGGAGATCCTCCTGGAGAATTTATAGAAATTGCTACAGCTAAAGCCTTTTTGATAGAGAAAGCTTTTTCAATAATTTGTTGTTGTCCTGCAAAATCCAATCCCTGTTTAAATTTTCCAACCGCTCCAATTACTCCTGATAACCTAATATGAGGAACTATCTTTTTCTTTTTAAAAATTTTAAAAATCGAAAACATGTGATGGTTTATATTCTAATTACCATAGTTTTTAGAACCTTTAAAAGTGTAAGTAAAGTTTTAAAGCTACCTTAGGTTGTAATTTTTTAGGTGCGTCACTTGTAGTCTAAAAGAGTTTTTTTTTGATATAAAATAAAAGCTATAATTATTTATATGGGATCAGTAATACCTTTAAAAAAAGAAATAGATAATTCTTATCTAGACCTAAAAAATCTTGTTGGAAATAGGCTGGAGAATGTCAACCAACAAATAAAATATAGGCTAGCTAGTGAAATAAACCTTATAAGCAAAATGACAAGCCATCACTTGAAATCAGGAGGAAAAAGAATCAGGCCCTTGTTAACCTTGGGTTCAGCAAAATTGTGCGGATACAAGGAAGGAAGCAGAGATATAAATTTGGCAGCTTGTGTTGAATTAATTCATAACGCCACATTATTACATGACGACGTAATTGATAACAGTGATCTTCGAAGGGGAAACAAAACATCAAATACCATTTGGGGAAATCAATCTTCAATATTGGTTGGGGATTATCTGTTTAGTAGATGTTTTGAAATGATGGTAGAAGATGGATCTCTGGAAATATTAAAATTATTGTCTTCTACTTCTTCAAGAATAGCCCAAGGGGAGGTTCTGCAATTAGAATACAAAGGTGAAATAGATATATTAGAAGAAACCTATTTTAATATTATAAATTCAAAAACTGCAGCTTTGTTTGCGGCCGCTAGCAAAGTAGGAGCTTGTATAACTAACAAAAATAAAAAAGAAAAAGATGCTCTAGAATCGTATGGAAGAAATCTTGGATTAGCTTTTCAAATAGCAGACGATGCATTAGATTATTACTCTACAAAAACAATCTTTGGGAAAGAAATAGGTAAAGATTTCTTTGAAGGAAAAGTAACATTACCTATAATATTCTTGTGCCAAAAGTCTAATTCAGAAGAAAAAAAATTTTTAGAAAAAATTTTTAAAAAAAAAAGCCGTTCTAAATCTGAATTTAGCGAAACACAAAACTTGATAAAAAAGTACAATTCCATTGATTCTTGTTTTAGACGTGCTGAACATTTCGTGAATATTTCTTATAATGCTTTAAATATCTTTAATCCTTCGAAGGAAAAGGCAATTTTACAAAATCTAACTTCTTTTAGTTTAGAGAGATCTTTTTAAGGATACAAAATTTCTTTTTTCCAATCATTAACAGTTTTGTTATATTTAAGCCTCTCGTGAATTCTATTATCTTTGTGTAGCCAAAACTCAATAGATGAAGGTTTTAAACACCATCCAGACCAATGAGGTGGTCTGGGTACATTTTTTTTATTGTTATACTTTTTTTTAAAGTCTTCTATTTTTTTTAAAAGTTCAGATCTTTCATTCATAAGATTTGACTGGTCTGAAGCCCAAGCGCTAATTTTACTTTCGTAGGGCCTGCTATTAAAATAAAGATCTGCTTCTCTATCATCAACTTGAGTTACGCTTCCTAAAATTCTTATTTGTCTGTTAAAACTTTTCCAATGAAAGCACATTGCTGCTTTAGGATTTTCTTTAAGATCAAGACTTTTCGAACTATTTAAATTTGTATAAAAAACGAATCCCTTAGAACTTAACCCTTTTAGCAGGACCATTCTTACGTCTGGCTGACCTGATTCATTTGCAGTTGCTAAAGATGAGGATGTTGGGTCTCTAATTTCCTTTTTTTCAGCCTCAGTCATCCATATTTTGAATAATTCTAAAGGATCGTCTAAATCCATAAAACAAGAATCTAATCCTAATGAGTTTTTTTGATTCATAAAATAGTCAAAATATTCTATATAATACAATCTAATGTCATTTAACACTTTTGGAAAGATATTTCGTTTTACTACGTGGGGAGAATCTCATGGTCCAGCCATAGGTTGTGTGGTGGACGGCTGCCCTCCTAATATTGCTTTATCTGAAAAAAATATACAGATAGATATGGATCGAAGACGTCCAGGAAAATCAAAATTTACATCTCAAAGAAAAGAGTCTGACAAAGTAGAAATTTTATCTGGTGTCTTTCAAGGAAAAACCACAGGCACACCTATTTCTATGATTATTTACAACAAAGATGCACGATCTAGAGATTACGAAACTATTAAAAATAAATTTAGACCAGGTCATGCTGATTATACTTATCTTTTAAAATATGGAACGAGAGATTATCGTGGTGGCGGAAGACAATCGGCAAGAGAAACTGCGTCACGAGTAGCGGCGGGTGCGATTGCAAGAATTGTCTTAAATAAACTAATAGGTAAAAAATTTAAAATCGTAGGAGGAGTTATTCAATTAGGTCTTCTTGGTTGTAACAAAAATAATTGGAACGAAAAAGAAATAAGAAAAAATCCATTTTTTTGTCCCGATAAAAAATCAATCAAACTTTGGGAAAAATATTTACTTGCTATAAGAAAAGCTGGTTCTTCATGTGGTGCAATTATTGAATTAAGAGCTTCTGGCATACCAGCAGGTTTGGGTGCCCCGATTTATTCAAAGCTAGATTCAGACCTAGCAAGTGCATTAATGAGCATCAATGCTGTTAAAGGCGTAAATGTTGGAGCTGGTATGAGCGCGGCCTATTTAAGTGGTGAAGAAAATTCTGATGAAATTAGAAGTAATAAAGGTAAAGCAAAATTTAAATCTAACAATGCTGGAGGAATACTGGGTGGTATATCTTCTGGTCAAGAAATTATTGCTTCCTTTGCAGTAAAACCTACTTCATCAATTTTAACAAATAGAGACACTATTAATAGAAAAGGAAAGAATACAAAAATCTCCGTAAAAGGTAGACATGATCCTTGTGTAGGAATTAGAGCAGTACCAATTGGTGAAGCTATGATGTCCTGCGTATTATTAGATCATTATCTGTTAAACCGCGCACAGTGTGGTTGATAGGACTTAATTAAATTGTTTAGCTTTGGGTATAACTATATTCGATTTCAATGCATTAAGAATTTTTTGTTCAATTGCTTCGGCATCTAGACCTGCGGTTTTATACATATTTTCTGGAGTATCTTGATCAATAAATTGATCGGGTAAAATCATAGATCTTATTTTTAAACCTTTATCAAAAATTCCTTTTTCTGAAAGCATTTGAAAAACATGAGAACCAAATCCACCAATTGATCCTTCTTCAATAGTTATCAAAACTTCATGATTTAAACAAAGATTCATAATTAATTTCTGATCGAGCGGTTTAGCAAATCTTGCGTCAGCAACTGTTGTGGAGATTCCCTTAGCATCTAATTTGCTCGCAGCTTTTAAACATTCTTGTAATCTTCCTCCAAAACTTAGTATTGCAACTTTGTTTCCTTCTTTGACAATTTTTCCTTTTCCTATTTCTAAAATTTCATTAATTTCAGGAAGTTCAACACCTAAGCCATTTCCTCTGGGATATCTAAAAGCGGTAGGTCTGTCATTAATACTTACTGCGGTATTAATCATCCTAACAAGTTCGGCTTCATCACTTGCAGCCATCACTACAAAATTTGGTAAAGTTGACAAGTAAGTAATATCAAAGGAACCTGCATGTGTGGGTCCGTCTGCACCGACCAGCCCTGCTCTATCAATCGCGAATCGAACTGGAAGATTTTGTACAGCAACATCGTGAACAACTTGATCGTAAGCTCTTTGAAGAAATGTAGAATAAATCGCTGCAAAAGGTTTGTAGCCTTCGGTAGCTAAACCGGCTGCAAATGTCACAGCATGTTGTTCGGCTATTCCCACATCAAACATTCTGTCAGGAAATTTTTTTCCGAAGATGTCCATGCCAGTACCCGATGGCATAGCTCCAGTAATTCCTATAATTTTGGTATCATTCTCAGCATGTTTAACTAGAGTGTTAGCAAATACTTTGGTGTAAGTTGGTACTTTAGTTTTCGATTTAGATTGTTCTCCTGTTACAATATTAAATTTACCAACACCATGATATTTATCTCTTGAATCCTCAGCTGGCTTATATCCTTTACCTTTTTTCGTAACAAGATGAACTAAAATTGGTCCGTCATATTTTGAATTTTTAACATTGTTTAAAACAGGAACTAGACTATCTAAATCGTGACCATCTATTGGCCCAACATAATAAAAACCTAGTTCATTAAAAAGAGTTCCTCCCGAGACTATATCTCTTATAAACACTTCAGCTTTACCAGCCTTATCTTTAAATCTTTTTGAAAATAAAGAGGTAATAAATTTTATTATTTCTCTAAAGCCAAAATAAGTCTTTCCAGATAATAGTCTTGCCAAATATGAGCTCATAGCACCAACGGGTCGAGCTATGGACATATCGTTATCGTTAAGTATTACAATTAATTTTGATTTCATTGCTCCCGCATTGTTCATCGCCTCGTAGGCCATACCAGCACTCATAGCTCCATCCCCGATTACTGCAATCACATGGTTAGAATTATTCGATAAACTTTTTGCAACAGCCATTCCTAATGTTGAAGAAATAGAAGTTGAACTATGTGCAGCTCCAAAGGGATCATACTCGCTTTCTGATCTTTTTGTAAAACCTGAAAGACCACCACCTTTTCTTAAAGTTCTAATATTATCTCTTCTACCAGTAATTATTTTATGGGGGTAAGCTTGGTGCCCAACATCCCAAACCAACTTATCTTTTGGTGTATTAAACACATAGTGCAATGCGACAGTTAATTCAACAACGCCTAAACCAGCTCCTAAATGACCACCAGTTGTTGAGACAACATCTATCAATTCTTCTCTAAGTTCCTTTGCCAATTGTTTTAGTTTTTCTTTTTTTAATTTCCTTAAATCTGTAGGATATTGAATCTGATCCAATAAATTTTTTTTTGTCATTTAAAACTTTCTATCTAATATAAATTCTACCGATTGTATTAAATCGTAAGATTTAATACCATAATTTTTAATTTTGTTGTTTATTTTATTTTTTAAATTATTTGCAAAATTTAGAGTTTCTTTGTAACCAAGTAAGTTTACCAACGTTGGCTTACCTTTATTTTTATCTCTTTTTGTGGGTTTTCCAACAATCTTGCTATCTCCTTTGAAATCAATTAGGTCATCGGCGATTTGAAATAATAGACCAATATCTGAGCCTATGTCTTTTAACATTTTCCTTTTATTAAAATTTTGCTGCCTAATAATTCCTGAACACTCACAACAGAAAGCAAATAATTTTCCAGTTTTTTTGTTTTGTATATCGATAATTCTTTTTTTTGATATTTTTTTATTTTCAAAAGTGAGATCGAAATATTGACCTCCAGCAAGTCCTGAAAAACCTGAATAATTTGCCAATGATGTTATTAATTCATTTTTAACCTTTGAAGAAAGTTTTAAATTTTTACTGGACAAAAGCTCGAACGCTAGTGTAAGTAAGGAATTTCCAGCTAAGATTGCAGTAAATTCGTTAAATCTTTTATGCGCCGCAAGTTTACCTCTTCTTAGATCATCATTATCCATCGCGGGCAGGTCGTCATGCATTAGCGAATAAGAATGTACGCATTCTATTGCGGCTCCAATAGTAATTAGTTTTTTATAATCTATATTAAAAATTTTACCCGTGTTAACAATAATAGCTGATCTAAATCTTTTTCCTCCTGAAAAAATACCATATTTCATAGGCTTAACTAAATATGAATATTTATCTCTTTTCAAAAAAAAATTTTTTAAATAATTGTTTGTATCATTTGCAATTCCACTCAATTTATTTGAAAAATTTCTCATGGGATAGTTTTTAATCTTTAGTCGATGATTGTTTGTTATTACCAAAATTGTGCCCTTTAATTTCTTTTAATTTCTTCTTAAATTGCTCTTGAATATGGTAATTTAACTGCATCATTCTATTATATTTATCTATTGATTCCACCAGATTTGTCTCGGTACTCTCAAGGTTTTCAATGATTTCTTTGATCTCATTTTGCGCTTCTTTTATTGATTTTGATTTTATATCAACTGGAATCTTTTTTGATTTCATAATATATCCGTATACTAATTAAATTATGAAAAATATCTATTTAAATATATATAGACCAAATTATATTAACCTTAAAAAGGTAAAAAAAAGCATAGAAAATAATAATGTAATTGGTCTACCAACAGAAACTGTTTATGGGTTGGCTGGAAATGCTTACTCGGACAAATCTGTAAAAAAAATATTTAATTTAAAAAGAAGACCATTATTTAATCCTCTTATAATTCATTTTAAAAACTTAAGTGATTTAAAAAATGATGTGATTCTAAATACAAATTTTAGGAAACTCTATGATGCTTTTTGCCCAGGACCAATTACTTTTGTCTTAAAAAAAAAGAAAAAATCGAGAATTTCAATAATAGCAACTGCTGGAAAAAAAACTGTAGCTGTTAGAGTACCAAAACACAGAGTTGCACGAAATTTGCTTGATATTTTAAAATTTCCACTTGCAGCACCAAGTGCAAATATTTCGTCAAAACTAAGCCCGACATCTGCAAAAGATGTGTTTGAGGAATTTGGAAATAAAATTAAATTCATACTAGATGGGGGCCAATGCAAAATTGGGCTCGAATCTACTATAGTGGATTTAACAGGAAAACCTTCTATTTTAAGACCAGGCAGCGTAACTCTGGAAAAAATTAAAAAAGTCTTGAAAAAAAAAATTAAAATAAAAAAAAATGCTAAAAAGATTAAAGCTCCAGGTCAATCGAAACTACACTATTCACCTGGAATACCAGTAAAATTGAATAGAAAAAATTCCAAAAAAAACCAAGCACTTATTGGATTTGGTAAAAAATTTAAGGTTGGAAGAAACTACTTTAATCTAAGCAAAAAAGGCAGCTTGAAAGAAGCAGCAAATAACTTATATAAAACAATGAGAGAAGTTAAGAAGAAAAAATTCAAATCAATTGCCGTAATCAAAATACCAAATAAAGGAATTGGTTATGCGATAAATGATAGATTAAAGAAGGCATCAAATAAATGAGTAATATCTCTATTGAAATAAAAAATTTGAATAAGCGCTACAATAATATTGAGGCTGTTAAAAATATAAACTTTACAATTAATAAAGGATCAATAGTCGGACTCTTGGGACCAAATGGTTGTGGTAAAACCACTACGATAGGCATGATGCTAGGATTAATTAAACCCTCTTCTGGAACTGTTTTTATTAACGGTCAGAATATTGAGCGCGAAAAAAATAGAACTAAAATATTAGAAAAAATGAATTTTATTTCTCCATATGTTGAATTACCAAAAAAACTTACAGTTGAGGAAAATCTTAAAGTTTATGGAAAAATGTATGGGACAAAAAATTTAAAAGATAAAATTTCGGATTTAATGAAACAGTTAAATTTATCTGAATTTAAAACAAGAAAAACTGGTGAGCTTTCTTCTGGACAAAAAAATAGAGTTTCTTTAGCCAAAGCATTAATTAATGACCCTGAAATACTTCTTTTAGACGAGCCAACTGCAAGCCTCGATCCAGACGTAGGCGATTATATTAGAACCTATTTAGAAAGCTTTGCATCAAAAAAAGGTGCAACTATCCTATTAGCTTCACATAACATGAATGAGGTGGAAAGACTTTGTAATGAAGTAATGATGATGAAGAACGGCAAAATAATTGATAAAGGAACATGCAATGACTTAATCAAAAAGCACGGAAGAAAAAACTTAGAAGAAACCTTTTTAAAAATAGTTAGGGAATAAAATGAAATTTCACAGAATATATGCGCTATCTATTCGTCATCTTTATTTGATCAAGGGCTCTTTTCCAAGAATCCTAGATTTAATTTATTGGCCAACAATTCAAATAATTCTTTGGGGCTTTATTTCTCGATTTTTTACTATGTATAGCGATTATTATAATAATACCATTGGAGTTATTTTAAGCTGTGCAATTCTTTATGATTTTTTGTTTAGATCAAGCATAAGCTTCAACATGTTATTTTTAGAAGAAATTTGGAGTAGAAATTTTACCAACTTATTTGTTTCGCCATTAAAAGTAAGTGAGATTATAACCGCACTAACATCTACCGCTTTACTTAGAACTTTGATTGGGATAATTCCTGCAATAATTTTAATGAATCCATTATTTGGAGTTTCTTTATTACAAATGGGTCCTCCTCTGTTTTTGCTTTTTTTAAGTTTGTATCTTTTTGGAACAACATTGGGTTTGCTTGTCACATCTGGACTTTTAAGATTTGGCCCTGCTTTTGAAAATGTAGCATGGTCATCTCTTTTTATTTTAGCTCCATTAGGTTGTGTTTATTATCCGCTATCAATTTTACCTGAATGGTTACAAATAATAGCTAAAGGTTTGCCATTGGTTTATTTATTTGAGGAAGCAAGATCTATTTTAGTAAATAATGTAGTAAATTATAACAATATCATGACCGCATTAGCACTAAATTTATTTTATTTTGCGGGTGCCATTGTTATTTTCTATTTAGCTTTTTATGGGGCGCGAAAAAAAGGCACATTAATTAATATGGGAGAATAAAAAAATGAAAATCTATGACTGCTTCCAATTTTTTAATGAGGAAAATGTATTAGATTTAAGATTTAATATATTAGATGAATTCGTTGATTTTTTTGTGATCGCCGAATCTACAACCGATCATCAGGGCCGTGATAAAAAATTAAATTTTGATATAGAAAAATTTAAGAAATTTAAGAAAAAAATTATTCATGTAATAATTGAAGATACTTTAGATAGTATAAAAAAAGCACATATAGGACAAAACTCTCTAGTTGAAAGACATCAAAGAAATTCTATCATGCGCGGTTTAAAAAATTGTTCTGATAATGATTTAGTAATTATATCAGACGTAGATGAAATACCTGATTTAAACAAACTTAATCTATTCAATAAAAAAAGTGGATATGCGGTATTTGCTCAGAAAAAGTTCGATTACAAACTAAATCTGTTAAATGTAACAGAAGGTGAGTGGCTTGGATCAAAAATTTGCTTAAAAAAAGATCTTAAATCACCGCAATGGCTTAGAGATTTGAAATTTAAAAAATATCCTTTTTGGAGAATTGATAAAATAAGAGACTTACAAATTATTAAGGATGGGGGTTGGCATTTCTCTTATCTACAAAGTCCAAAAAATCTATTAAAAAAAATTTCTTCATTTTCCCATGGAGAACGTAACAAACCCGAATTTGCAAATGAAGAAAGCATAATAGAAAAAATTAAAATGCAAAAAAATATCTTTGATCTGGAATTTTCCTATAAAAAAATTGATATAGATCATACTTACCCAAAATATATAATAGATAATAAAGAAAAGCTTAAAGAATGGATAATTTGAATATAAAACATATATTGTCGGAAGAATTTCAAAATTTAACAGAGTTTGCACTTAAAGAAAAAAAAAATTATCTAACTGCTAAACCTTTTCCGAATATAGCTCTTAATAATTTTTTCAATAACGATTTTTTAAATACAATCCTTAATGAATTTCCTGATTTATCAAAATTACATGGATCTCAAAATTATAAAATTAAAAATGAAATAAAATTATCCAACAAAAATTATGATAAATTTCCTACAACCATTAAATCATTTATAGATTTTCTTAATTCTGATACCTTTTTATCATTTTTACAAAATATAACATCAATTGAAGAAAAACTTATATCCGATCCACAATTAGAAGGTGGTGGTCTTCACGAAATTAAAAGCGGTGGTGTTTTAAAAGTTCACACAGATTTTAATCGACACCCAACGCTTGATTTGGATAGAAGAGTAAATGTACTTATTTACCTAAATAAAAATTGGAAAGATTCTTATGGGGGATTCTTAGAATTGTGGAACAAAAACATGTCGATGTGTGAAAAAAAAATATCACCCACCTTTAATACAATGGTTATTTTTTCAACTACAGACTTCAGTAATCATGGTCATCCGGAACCTTTGAATTGTTCCAAAGATATATCAAGAAAATCAATAGCTCTGTATTATTTTTCTTCCGGTCGCCCTCAAAACGAAATATATAGCAAACATAAGAAAAATAGAACTTTTTTTAAAAGTAGAAAAGGTATTAAAGGTGACGCTGATGAAAAAAAAGAATATTTTAAAAATTTTTTAAGAAATTTCAAATTTTATCAATTATTAAAAAACTTTGAAAAAAAATACATTAGAAGAGGAAAGACAGGCTCAAAAAAATAAATAGATCTTGGTGCGCCCGGAAGGAGTTGAACCCTCAACCTTCTGGTCCGAAGCCAGACGCTCTATCCAATTGAGCTACGAGCGCTTAAGTACGCTATTTACAGTATATAATATAATTAATGAAAAAAGATATATTTAATATAATTGTACCTTCAAATTGTCATGGATATAGAATTGACAAATTTTTACAATCACAAATAAATGAATTAAGCAGAACTAGGCTTCAAACTCTGATTCGTGATGGTCAAGTCAAATTAAATAATATTATAATTAATAATCCTTCAAAAAAAATAAAAGAAGCCGATCAAATAAAAGTTAATTTTCCCCCTCCGAAAGAAACTTTTATTAAACCAAATAAAATTCCTTTAAATATTTTATATGACGACAATGATATAATTGTCATTAATAAACTCCCTGGAATTGTGGTGCATCCTGGAGCGGGTAATTATGAAAAAACAATTGTGAATGGTTTGTTGTACAAATATCAAAACAATCTTTCAAGCGTAGGGGGGAAATTAAGACCTGGTATAGTTCATAGAATTGATAAAGATACCAGTGGTGTAATTGTTGTTGCAAAAAATGATAACGCTCACATAAATTTATCTCAACAATTTAGCAATCATACAATAAAAAGAATATATGAAGCTTTAGTGTGGGGTTCTTTAAAACCACAAAACGGAAAAATAAGAGAAAAAATATCTAGAAGCGTAAAAAATAGGCAGCTTATGGCTGTAAGAAAAGAAAAAGGTAAAATGGCAATAACAAATTACAAAACTCTAAAAATTTTTCAAAATTTAAATCTACCAAAAATTAGTCTTATAGAATGTCAATTACAAACAGGAAGAACGCATCAAATAAGAGTTCACATGAATTTTAAGGGAAATCCAATCTTGGGAGACAAATCTTATGGTAAGTCAAAAAAAAAATTTAAAAAAATAGATCCAAAAATAGAAAATCAAATAAATGATTTTAATAGACAAGCTTTACATGCAAAAAATTTAGGTTTTCTTCATCCTAGAACTAGAAAAGAAGTATTTTTTGAAGCGAGAAGACCAGAAGATTTTGACAGATTGATTAAAACTCTTAAAAAAGCTAGTATTTAGGCGTCTTGTATTTGCCTTAATTTAGTAATACATAGTTCATTGCACAAATGACAACAAAAACAATTAACTTGAACTTACCTGCTATATCAATAGATGGTGGCTTATCTAACTATCTAACACAAATTAAAAAATTTCCCATTCTTGATCCAAAGGAAGAGTACATGTTAGCAAAAAGATGGAAAAAAAGAGGAGATCTAAAATCTGCTCAAAAATTAATCACAAGCCACTTAAGATTAGTTGCAAAAATTGCAATGGGATATAGAGGCTATGGGTTGCCCGTGAACGAAATGATCTCTGAAGGAAATATTGGATTAATGCAAGCAGTTAAAAAGTTTGAGCCAGAAAAAGGTTTTAAATTAGCTACCTACGCAATGTGGTGGATTAAAGCATCAATCCAAGAATACATATTAAGGTCATGGAGTTTAGTAAAAATGGGAACAACTTCTGCACAAAAAAAACTTTTTTTTAATTTAAAAAAAATTAAAAATCAATTAGCTCCAAATAATACAGGCGATCTAAATATTGAACATGTTGAAGAAATATCAAAAAGATTAAATGTGAAAAAAGAGGAAGTTGTTTCAATGAATAGACGATTGCTTGGAAAAGAAAAATCGCTCAATGATCCAATAAAAGATGAAAATGGTGGAGAATGGCAAGATTGGATAATAGACGACAAAATTGATCAAGAATTAAAATTTTCTCATCAACAAGAACTTACTCAAAGAAAAAAATTAATGGATGATTCAATGAGTATTTTGAATCCAAGAGAAAAAGAAATATTAGTTGCTCGAAGATTGTCTGAAGAAGTACCTACTTTGGAAGATTTAAGTAAAAAATATAAAGTTAGCAGAGAAAGAATAAGACAAATCGAAACAAAAGCTTTTGAAAAGCTGCAAAAAGCTATTCTCCATGCAGCAAAATCAAATAATTTACTTCCAAGAAATTAATTTTTATTTAAAAGGATTTTCTAAAAGAATTGTATCTTCTCTTTTAGGACTAGTAGAGATGCTGGATATTTTCACATTACAAAACTTCTTAATAAAAGAAACATATTTTTGGGCATTTTTAGGAAGTTTTTTCCACTGCTTTACACCGCTAGTACTTTTTAGCCAACCATCAAATCGTTTATAAATTGGTTTCACTTTAATTTGATCTTCTAAAGAACTTGGAAAATAGTTAATTTTTTTTCCGTTAAGTTTGTATGCAACACAAATGTACAAATCTTTAAATTCATCTAAAACATCAATTTTAGTTAAAGCAATTGCGTTAATACCAGATATAATACATGACTGTTTAACTAATACCGCATCAAACCAACCGCATCTTCTTTTTCTATTAGTGACCGTCCCAAATTCTTTTCCCCTGTTACCCATTTTTTCTCCTAATTGATTTTTTAACTCTGTTGGAAAAGGTCCTCTTCCTACTCTAGTAGTGTACGACTTAACTATCCCAAGAATATAATTAACAGTATCTGGGCTACAACCTGTGCCTGCAAATATCGATCCCGCAACAGTATTTGAGGAGGTAACAAAAGGATATGTTCCATGGTCAACATCTAACAAAACACCTTGGGCACCTTCAAAAAGAATAGTTTTCCTTTTTTTTTTAAATTCTTCAATTTTTCTCCATACAGGTTGAGAATATTTTAAAACTTTTGAGGAAATTTTTCTCAGATCATTAATTATTTTTTTTTTATCTATTTGATTTTTTCCTAAACCTTTTCTTATTATGTTATGATGAAATAAAATCATGTCAATTTTTTTTGATAAATTTTTTTTACTTGCAAGATCAATTAAGTGAATCCCTCTTCTTCCTACTTTATCTTCATATGCTGGGCCTATCCCTTTTCTTGTGGTACCTATTTTTTCCTTACTTTTTAAATCTTCTCTAATTCCATCCAATTCTTTATGCATCGGCAAAATTAATGTAGCGTTTTCAGCAATATATAAATTTTTACTTGTAATTTTAATTCCTAATTTTTTCATTTGCTGAATTTCATTTAGCAGAGACCAGGGATCCACAACTACACCATTGCCAATAACTGAAATTTTATTTTTTCTAACTATGCCCGATGGCAACAGTCTTAGCTTATATGTAATGTTATTTACTACAAGTGTGTGGCCTGCATTATCACCGCCCTGAAACCTTACTATCACATCAGCTTTTTCCGAAAGCCAATCAACAATTTTACCTTTGCCCTCATCTCCCCATTGAGCGCCTATGACAGCCACATTAGACATTGCTATTTTTTAAATTAAGTGACACTAAATGATTCAATGGACCAAAGCCTTTCCCATAACCCGGTGCAGAAGCTATTGCTTTATCTACGTATCTTAGAGAAATTTTACATGATTTAACTATATTTTTCTTTTGAGATAAACATGTAGCGAAAGCAGAAGACAAAGTGCAACCCGTTCCATGTGTATTTTTTGTTCTAATTTTTCTTTTTTTAAAAATTTTTATTTCTTTTTTTGTAGCTAGAATATCAAAAATCATTTTACTTTTAAGGTGGCCGCCTTTTAATAGCACATTTTTTGATCCCATGTTGAGAATTTTTTTTGCTGCTCTAATCATGTCGTCTTTATTTGAGATTGGGTATCCTGTTAATACTTCTGCTTCGGGTATATTGGGTGTAACGAGATTAGATAAGGGCAAAAGTAGTTTTTTTAAATAGGCGATTGAATTGCTATTGATTAATTTTGTTCCATCTTTAGCAATCATTACTGGATCAAGGACAACATTTTTTAATTTATATTTTTTTAAAATACTATAAACACATTTGATTACACTAACATTATGAAGCATGCCAATTTTTACACTATCAGCCCCAATATCGTCTAAAATCATTGTTATTTGCTTTTGAACATTTTTTGTGGGAATTGGAGTAATTTTTTTTACACCCTTGGTATTTTGTGCCGTAACTGCCGTAACTGCTGTCATTGCGTAACTACCAAGGGCTGTAACCGTTTTAATATCTGCTTGTATACCTGCCCCGCCAGAAGAGTCTGAGCCTGCAATGATTAAAATTTTAGATTTTATTTTCAATTTATTTTATTGATCTTTTAATTAACTTTATACATTTCAAAATTAATTTTTTGTTGTGAGACTCTCCCATAATTCTTATTTTAGGCTCCGTTCCTGATTTTCTTACTAATAATCTCCCATGATTGCTCATAAGTTTATTAGCTTTCTTAATTGCATTTTTACATTTTGGTTTGTTAATTATGTTTTTATCTTTTGTGATTATATTCTCTAATATTTGTGGCGTAGGTACAAAAACATTGAGCAATTCGTTAGCTTTTTTTCCTTTTCTCAGTGAAAATAAAACTTCTAATGCAACCATTAGACCATCACCAGTAGTTGCGAATTTTCCAAGAATTATATGACCAGACTGTTCTCCACCCAAATTAAAATCTAATTTTTTCATTTTTTCTTTAACGTATCTGTCTCCCACTTTAGATCGAAGAAATTTAATTTTTTCCTTTCTCAAAAAATTTTCTAATCCATAATTCGACATTAAAGTTCCAATTACCCCGCCTTTTAAAATTTTTTTTAATTTCCATCTGCGAGCAAGCATCGCAATAATTTGATCTCCGTTTATAATTTTTCCATTTTGATCACACATGATAATTCTGTCAGCATCACCATCAAATGAAATGCCGACATGAGCTTTATATTTTCTTACGGCTGATTGAATTTTAGATGGATAGGTAGATCCACATTTATCGTTAATATTAAAGCCATCGGGTTTTACGCCAATTGACACGACCTTTGCTCCAAGGTTTTTAAGTAATTGAGGAGCAGCTATGTAACCTGCTCCATTACCACAGTCTAAGACTATCTTAGTTCCTCTTAAGTTAAAATTATTTGGAAAGTTTTTTTTCAATATTTCAATATATTTATCATTACCATCTTCAAGTCTCTTAACTCTACCTAACAATTTAGGATTTGTAAGTTGTTTTGTATTTTTGGCATCTATTAATTTTTCAATTTTCTTTTCTATTTGATCTGATAATTTCATGCCATCAGGTCCAAATAATTTAAGACCATTATCGTAATAAGGATTATGTGATGCAGTAATCATAATACCCATATTTGCTTTCATTGATTTTGTTAACATTGCAAGTCCATTAGTTGGTAAAGGTCCCAATGTAAAAATATGCATCCCTCCCGACGCTAAACCTGATACCAAAGCTGGCTCTAAAGTATATCCAGATAATCTTGTATCTTTAGCTATTATCGCAATTTGTTTTGTTTTTTTTTGATTTTTAAAATAAGTAGCAGCTGCTAAACCAAATTTAAAGAATTTTTCTCCAGTAATATTGCCCTGATTGACAGTACCTCTTATACCGTCCGTTCCGAAATATTTGTTACCCATGAATTAATTTGTGTTTATAATTTTATTAAAAACTAATATTCCTTGATTAATTTCTTTAACATTATGAACTCTGAATAACTGAACTCCTTGTGAAAGTCCACATAACACTGATGCTAATGTTCCTCCTGTGCGATCTGAAGTATCAAATTTTGTTACTATATGTTCTATAAATCTTTTTCTAGAAGTTCCAATTAATATTGGGCATCCCAAACTATGAAATGTTGAAATTTTTGACATAATTCTTAGGTTGTGTTCTAAGTTTTTTCCAAAACCTATTCCTGGGTCTATTACAATAAATTCCTTTTTAAAATTTTTTTTTATACAAAAATTAATTTTCTCTTCAAAAAAATCATAGATATCCAATAACGCATCATCATATTTAGGATTTTTTTGCATCGTATCTGGTGTTCCTTGCATATGATGTAAAATAAAAGGAATATTTTTAGATTTAATGATATCAAAAGATTTTTTATCAAAATTTAAACCTGATACATCATTAATAATATTTACTCCACATTCTATTCCTTTTTTCATTACTTGAGATTTTCTTGTATCTAAAGACAAGGGTGTAGTTGAAAAATTTTCTTTTAATTTTATGATAATATTTTTTATTCTATCCCATTCATCTTTATCATTAATAATTTTTGAACCTGGTCTAGTTGACTCGCCACCAATATCTATAATTGTTGCTCCATTGTTAATCATTAAATTTGCTTGATCATATGCTTTTGATCCGTCAAAAAATAAGCCACCATCAGAAAAACTATCTGGTGTTACATTAAGAACACCAATAATATGAGGACCATCAAATTTGACTCCGCATATATCTTTTCTTTTGGAAGTTATTTTTTTTAAATCAGATTTAATTGTTGATTTTATTTCCTTGGGTAAAACCTTTATTGATGCAATTGAATATATATTGCTTTGTGCTATTCCCTTCTTTTTTCTTTGAAAAATTTCTACTTGGTCAAACGCTATATTTGGATTTCCTGCGAGAGGAAAAGCTTTTTTCTTATTAATTAACTTTTTTGCATAATTACCATAATAGAAATTACACGGTCTTGTGTAATATTTTCGCATTGATAATTAGTGTGCGGGCTTTGGTTTTAAGCCTAAAGATCCTAACGCTGAGGATTTTTCAATATTTTCTTCATCCTCGCTGGTTGTTCTTTTTGGCTGAATATTTTTAAATATAAGATCTTTTATTTCTTCCCCGCTTAATGTTTCGAAAATAAGTAAAGCTTTTGCTAGTTTATGTAAGTCATCTAGCTTTTCTGTGAGAATTTTCTTCGCTCTGTGATAGCCAGCATCGACAATTTTTTTAACTTCTATATCAACTTTTCTCGATGTTTCTTCAGACATATGTTCTTGTCTAGTTATTTGCCTGCCAAGAAAAACTTCATCTTCATTGGCACCATATGACAAAGGCCCCAATTCGTTGCTCATACCAAATTTTGTAACCATATCTTTTGCTAATTTAGTAGCCATTTGAATATCGGAAGAAGCTCCAGATGTAACTTTATCATGACCAAAAATCATCTCTTCTGCAACTCTGCCTCCCATCGCTTTTGAGATGTTTGCTTCTAAATATTCTCTCGTATGAGAATATTTATCTCTTTCTGGTAATGTCCAAACTACACCTAAAGCTCTTCCTCTAGGTATAATTGTAGCTTTATGTATAGGATCTGACGCTTTTTCGTTTAAAGCAATAATTGCATGACCTCCTTCATGATATGCTGTTAATTTTTTATCATCCTCGGTCATAACCATTGATCTTCTTTCTGCTCCCATCATAACCTTATCTTTAGCTTCTTCAATGTCTGACATCGTTACTATTCTTTTGTTTTTTCTAGCAGCCAACAACGCAGACTCATTACATAAATTTGCTAAATCAGCTCCAGAAAAACCTGGTGTACCTCTAGCAATTGTTCTTAATTTTACATCGGGGCCAATATTAATTTTTTTTATATGAACTTTTAAAATAGCTTCTCTGCCAATAATATCAGGATTTGGCACAACTACCTGTCTGTCAAATCTTCCGGGTCTTAACAAAGCTGGGTCCAAAACGTCAGGTCTATTAGTTGCTGCAATAATTATTACACCTTCGTTTGTATCAAAACCATCCATTTCAACGAGCAATTGATTTAATGTTTGTTCTCTTTCATCATTTCCACCACCAAGTCCTGCGCCCCTACTTCTTCCAACGGCATCAATCTCATCTATAAAAATTATACAAGGGGCATTTTTTTTTCCTTGGTCCATCATATCTCTAACCCTCGAAGCACCAACTCCAACAAACATTTCAACAAAATCAGATCCTGAAATTGTAAAAAATGGGACATCTGCTTCTCCAGCTATAGCTCTTGCAAGCAAGGTTTTTCCTGTTCCGGGAGGTCCTATTAAAAGTGCACCTTTTGGAAGTTTTCCTCCAAGTCTTCTAAATTTTCTTGGATCTCTTAAAAATTCAATTATTTCTTCTACTTCTTCTTTAGCTTCATCAATTCCAGCAACATCATTAAATGTTACCTTTCCTCTAGCCTCAGATAATAATTTTGCTTTCGATTTTCCAAAACCCATGGCTCCGCCTCTACCGCCTTGCATTTGACGCATAAAAAATATCCATACTCCAATAAGCAAAAGCATAGGAAACCAAGAAAGTAGAATTCCTAATAGTGATGGCATTTTATCTTCTATTGGTGAAGCGTTAATGCTAACTCCCTTTGAAGTTAATTTCTCTACTAAATTCGGGTCGTTCGGAGCGTAGGTTTTAAAAACAGTACCGTCAGACAAAATTCCTTCAATATCATTGCCTTTGATCTCTACTTGGACGACCCTACCATCATCAACATTTTTTAAAAATTCGGAGAAAGGAGTTTTATCTAAAACTACAGAATTTTTCGGATTCTGAAATAGCTGAAAAAGCCCTGTTACAAGCAAAACTATTAAACCCCACATCATTAAGTTTTTCAAATTCATACTATAAATAAGATAAGCATTATTTTTTTGTAAACAAGTGGCATTTTACCGTTTTATTATAATAAATTGTTACTTTGTGGGTTGATATGACGTTTTTCTTGTCTTCGATTCTTTAGAAATTAAAATAAAATTTTCCTTTTTCTCTATAATGCACCCACCTAGAGTGGATTTGGAGAATTTATTTTTTTTTACTCTATTAATTAAATTTATAACTTTTCTTGATCTTGGTGGATAATATGTTCCTGAAACAAGCGAGAAAATATCGGAAAAAGACTTAAAAATAATTTCGTTGGCTTCTTCTGTAAATATTTGTTTGTTAATTAAACATTTATTTTTTGATACAAAAGATACATACTTATATAAAGCTTTGTTTTTATAAAAATTTAGAGCTTGATTGGCAGATATTAGATTCTCAACTGTTTTAATAATTTTTCTTGCATCTAGGCCTTCTTTTTCCATATTTTTTCTATATTTTCTAATCCTCACGCGCAAAAATTTTTGATCTTTATTTGATGGATCTTTAATGTAAGTCTTAAAATAATTTAAAGTTACATATCTTAAATCTTCTTTATTTAAATTCAAAAAAGGTCGTATAATTTTTAAGCGGTCATTATAATTCCTGCTTACTGACATTGATGCCAAGCCGGCTAATCCACTTCCTCGTATCAGCCTTATAAAAAAATTCTCAATTTGGTCATCAGCATGATGAGCCGTGATCAAATATTTTATATTTTTTTTATTACAATAATTAGATATTAATGAGTATCTAATATCTCTAGCATTTTTTTGAATATTATTCTTTGGAACTTCTCCCTTCCAACTAAGAATTCTACTTGATATTTTTCTCTTTTTTAATATTTCCTTAACTTTTAATGTTTCTTTACCAGATTCTTTTCTAAGTTTATGATCAACAATTAATACATGTATTTTATTGCTAAATTCAGAAGAATATATTTTGCTAAAATAAGCTAAGCATAAACTATCTGAACCACCAGAAACTGCCACTGCAAAACTCTTATCTTTAATATTATTCAAAATTATGGATTTAAATTCTTTATAGTAATTTAGAATTTTTGTATCTTTAATTAATAATTTATTTTTTTTAACTTTTTTTATTGCAATTAAATTTTTTATTTTCATACTCAGCTTTTTGGATAACAGATTGATTTGCCTTTGGATATTGATCTTTTACTCCTAAAATCATAGAACAACCTTGTTCTTTTTCTCCGATCTGAACCAACATAACTCCTAGCTTAAGAAGATTTACTGGTGCCTTGGCACTCTTTGGATACTTTTGATAACCATCTAGATACGCTGTAGCTGCATCCTGATAAAGCTGTCTAACTCTGAAAGTTTCTCCATACCAATATTGTGCACTGCCGGCAAGTTTGTGTTTGGGATTAGTATCTACAAACTCTCTTAAAGCTAATTCTGCAGTTTCATAGTCTCCTACTTTAATAAAACTTACAGCAAATTTATATTGCTCTTCAGGACTTGTTTCTGGAAGTATCTTCTCAGCTCTCGGCGCATCTTCTGTTACAACTGTACCTACTGACTCAATAGACTGTGTTTTTTGAATTTGTTCTGCAGCTGCACGATCAGAATCTGTTACACCTATTTCTAAAGTTTGTCCCAAATCCTTTGCCTCGCCACTACCTGCTAACTTTTTTGGTTCGTTAGTGCTAAGAGTTTTGCTTACACCTGATGTTTCTAAATCCTGAAAACGCATTTGATTATCTGTTTGAACTTTTGTAATTCTATTAGACAATTTATCTAATTTAAAATTAATTTCTTCAAAATTATTTGTTAAAATTTTAAATTGCTCCTCAAGTTCAGATAATTTAAGTAAATGCTTAGTTAAAATACTACTTTCTCCACTTGATAGTTCTCCACTGATAGAATTTGTTTTTACCCCTTGACTGTAAACTGCTTTTTCCAAAGTTTTAATATCTTCTTGAAGTTGTTGTAATACTGTTTCCATCTCTTCGGCATAAACTTTTGAAGAACACAAGATCACTAAAGAAAAAATTATCCATACTTTGATTGATAATGTAAAAATTCTATTCATAGATTGTTTTATGTTTAAAGAAAAATAAGGCTAAAAAAAGACCCACGAAATACAATTTCGTGGGTCTTTTTAGAATTTTATTTTTTCTTAATCTTAATTAGCTTTAACAGTTACAGATCTTCTGTTTTGAGACCAAGCTAAAGGATTAGAGCCAGAGTTAACTGGTCTTTCTTTTCCATAACTTATAACGGATAGTCTGCTTCCAGAAATACCATAAGTCATTAAATAATCTTTAGCGGCATTAGCTCTTCTTTCACCAAGGGCCAAGTTATACTCTCTTGTACCTCTTTCATCAGCATGACCTTCAATAGTAAATGAAAGTTTACCTTTTTTTCTCATCCAAGCTGCTTGCTTACGTAAAGTGTCTCTAGATGCTGTCGTTAATGTAGATTTATTTGTTGCAAAGAAAACTCTATCTTTTACACCAGTTGCTAAATATTCTACTGTGTCCGTTCCAGTGTAAACATCGCCTGTCATCATGCCGCTTTTTTTCTGCACAGCACATGCCGTTAGCGCAATACCTGCTAGAACGACTATCAAAATTCTTTTCAAATTCATTCCTAAAATCATGTTTAGTTTCTCCCAAATTACGTTTTTTTATATGTAACTTGACTTATAATATTTCAAATTAAATTTCAAGTTGCAAGTCAAATTTTCCTTAAAAAAGAGCCTACTTTGATAACAAAGAGGACCATGATGGGTCTGAACCATCAGTTTCTGTCTCTACAAGTCTTTCGTTATACCCAGTTAAATCAATTGACCAAAGCTTTGCTGAAAAGCCTTTTCCTTCAGAGTCTGATTTTGTTTCTCTATAAAAAATAAGAACCCTGCCGTTGGGTGACCAAGAAGGAGCTTCTTGATAAAAATTTTCAGTTAACAATCTTTCTCCGCTTCCATCGGTCCTCATGACCCCTATATAAAACTTTCCTTTATGAACTCTTGTAAATGCAATAAGATCACCTCTTGGTGACCAAACAGGAGTCCCGTACAAACCTTTTCCAAAAGTTATTCTCTTGACATTAGACCCGTCGCTTCTCATCACGTAGATTTGTTGTAAACCGCTTCTATCTGAATTAAAACAAATAAATTTTCCATCTGGAGAATATGAAGGAGATGTATCGATTGAAGTATGGTCCGTAAGTTTTTCAACAACTCTTGTATCTAAATTCATCGTATAAATATCTGAATTACCATCCTTTGCAAAACTCATGATAATTTTTTTTCCATCTGGAGAAAATCTTGGAGCAAAAGTCATTCCAGGAAAATCACCAACTACCTCTTGCACTCCCGTTTCAATATCAAGTAAATAAACTCTAGGCAAATTTCTAAAATAGGATAAATAAGTTACTAACTGATTTTTTGGATTAAATCTTGGTGTTAATACTAATTCATTTCCCAAAGTCAAATATTTAAGGTTTGCTCCATCTTGGTCCATAATTGCAAGTTTTTTATATCTTTGTGTTTTGAGACCAGTTTCAGCAACATAAATAATTCTTGTATCAAAATAACCTTCCTCTCCTGTTAACCTTTGATAAACTTTATCAGAAATAATGTGGGCTACTCGTCTCCAATTGTTCGGTGTAGTAGAAAACGCTAGAGCAACCATTTCTTTTGCAGCTATCACGTCCCATAATCTGAATTCGACTCTTAGTTTATCCTCCGTAACTAACACTTTGCCTGTTACAAGAGCCTGCGCTTTAATTAATTTCCAATCTTCAAATCTCGGTTTAACATGAGCTATGTCAGGTTTTTGAACAAATGAATCTTTTTTTAATGGGTTAAATAGACCAGATCTTCTAAAATTCACTTCAATAACTTTGGAAATCCTCTCTCCTATGTTTTTAATAATCTTGTCTCCTTGTTTTATATCTTTTGAACCCGATTCAATATAAAGTGGAGAAACAGCTATAGGTAAAGGATCAAGATTTCCTCTTGTTATATCAACTTCAACTAATGCATTTGCTGAACTATTAAATAAAAATATACAAAAAATAAAAAATATTAATTTTTTCATACTATCCTTTTAACATTTCATTTGCGTCAAAATTTAATTGTAAATCTTTCCATTTTTCATAACCAGTAGGTGGAACTCTAAGTGGTTGACAAATTCTTATTGCTCTGAGCGCACTTTCTGCCAAAACTTTATAAAAAGCCTGGCCAGGCTTGTTCATTCGTGCATGATCTAATATTTCTGATCTCAAAACAGTACCATCCGGTTTTAATTTTAACTTAATTCTTACTAATAAATTTTGTTGATAAGGTAAACCTAAAGGCAAGCTCCAACAACCAAAAATTTGTGCTTTTAATGCATCCTCCTGACTTAACGTTAATCCAGTTGCAAATGAAGTTTTAACGTTGCTTTGTGTAAGTTTTTTATTCTTTTTTAGTGTTTCAGCGGTCTCTTCTTTTGACTTGTCAATTAGTGCAGCGATTTGATTGGGGTCAAACAGTTCTTTTTTTTCAAATTCAGAAGCTTGTCTAATTTGTTCTTCAACTTCTTCAGGATTTTGTTTTTTTTTCACAATTTTTTTCTTCTCTTTATTTAAATCCTCTGGCAAAGGAATTCTATCTGGTTTTTCTTTTTTCTTTTCTGTCGGCGGAGCCTGTTCAGAAACTACTCTTTCTTCTTCTTTTTTTTTTAATTCTTCAAGAGTTTTTGCAGCTTTAGCTGCAAACGGTATACTGGTTTTGTCAGTAATTTGTATCAATTCAACAGACAAAATAGGGGGCAAATCAACTGGTGATCTCATCATAAATGGTAAACTTAAAGCTGTTAAAACAATCATGACCGAATGAAAAATTAATGACAAAAATACACTTCTAGTCATATTAATTTTTATATGGTTCAGATATCAGGGCAACCTTTGAAAAACCAGCTCCAGATAATTTTCCCATAACTTCCAGCACTCGACCATAATTAATTGTTCTATCTCCTCTAACATATATTCTTGTATCAGTTCTGTTATTTGCTATTGCCAAAATTTTTGGGATCATTTTGTCAAACTCAACCTGATGTTCTTGAATAAAAACCTCACCTTTAGAATTAATTGATAAAGTCAAGGGCTCTTGATCTTCGGACAAAGAGTCAGCGGCAGATTCTGGTAAATCTACTTGAACACCTACAGTTAACAATGGAGCGGTAACCATGAAAATTATAAGCAAAACTAACATCACATCAACAAATGGCGTCACATTAATTTCGCTCATTGGTTCTTTAGATGAACGATTCAATTGAAAGCTCATTAATATACCTTAAATAATTGATATAAATCTTTTAGAAAAATTTTCGATTCGCCCACTATATTTTTTAGAATCGCTATTAAATTTATTATAAGCTACTACCGCAGGTATGGCGGCGAGCAAGCCTAAAGCAGTTGCAAAAAGCGCTTCGGCTATTCCTGGAGCTACAATAGCTAGGCTTGTATTTCTTGAAATGGCTATTGATTGGAAAGAGTTCATTATTCCCCAAACTGTTCCAAACAAACCAATAAAAGGAGCGGTTGAACCCACTGTGGCCAGAAAAGTAAAATGTTTCTCAATTAATTTAATTTCCTTGTCTGCTGAAATTTCAATAACTCTACTTACTCTATTTGATTGAACAGCAGACGATTTAGATTTTGTTTTAATTAACTCTGTCATTGCCGACTGAAATATGTTGGCCACTGGGTCTTTTTCTCTATTTGTAAGACTGTTATAAAAACTTTCTGCTGATCTTGATTTCCAAAATTTTTCTTCAAAACTAGTGGTACTTTTTTCAATTTTTTTAAAAAGTTTATATTTTTCAAAAATTAGAGCCCAAGAAAAAATTGAAGCAGCAATTAAAATAATGATGACGCTTTTTACGACAAAATCTGCCCTAAGAAAAAGCTGGATTAAAGAAAAATCTGTTGATCCACCTAATCCAACAACTTGTGTTGCTACTTCTTGTTCCATTAGGGTTAATGTGCATCTAAATGTGTCATGAATTTGGCACTAAAACTTAATTATTATAAGAATTAAAGTTGTGTATCGTTGAAATATCTAGCAATTAAAATTGCATCAGCTTTATTTGAGTCTTTTTTCCTAGAAAGTTTGCCCGATATTTGAGGATAAACTTCTATTACTTTTGTCCTACTTGCATCTTTATTGGTGTTAATCAAATTAAAATGCTTTTTCCATTTAGTTGGTCTAACAAAATATATTGGTAAACTTAAAGCTGAACAGATACCTTTAATTACTCCAAAAGACTGACCAAAATTAAACATACTGGTCACCCCTTGTCCGGGCATAGCATTAACATGCTCAACAACAACAATAATTTCCTTATCATCATTTAATCTTTCTTTAATAATATTAACAACTTGAGAACCATTTACTTGTTTTTTGTTTTTTTTTCCAGCAATCATGGTGGGCATGTCATAAATCTCAATAACTTTTTTGTTTTTTAAGATACTAATTGCGCCACTAACTCCAGGGTCTATTCCAATAATTATCATATTAAAATTTTCTCTCCAAAATTATTATCGATTTCTAAATTTGCATATACATGTTGAATATCATCATCATTTTCTAGCATCTCCAAAAAATTTAATACTGTTTTAGTTTTTTCTTGATTTAACAAAATTTTATTTATAGGTAGCCATTCAATGCGAGATGAGACGAATTCTTGAATTTTTTTTTCTATTTCAAGTTTGACTTTATAGAAATTGTCTTTTGCGGCTATCACTTCATGATATTGGTCATTTGATAAACAATCTTCAGCTCCTCCATTTATTGATATTTCTAAAATGTCATTACTAGAAATTTTTTTTTTATCAATTCTAATAATACCCACCTGTTTAAATTGATGCGAAGCCACACCAGACTCTCCCAAGTTCCCTCCAAATTTTTGAAATATTGTTCTAATATTTGAAGCTGTTCTATTTTTATTGTCTGTTAAAGCTTCAATAATAATTGCTATTTTTTCAGGTCCAAAACCTTCATATGTAAGACTACTATAATCTAAATTTTTATTTACTTCTGATTTCCTTATTGCTCTTTCAATATTATCTTTAGGCACATTTGCCGTTCTGGCAGCTTGCATTGCAGATCTTAATCTTGGATTCGTATTGGGATCTTTCGATCCCAACTTAGCTGCCACAGTAATTTCTTTAGAAAGTTTGGAAAAAATTTTGGAACGTTGTTTATCCGCTCTTCCTTTTCTGTGTTTAATGCCCGCCCAATGTGAATGACCTGCCATAAATTATATTCTACTTTCAAAAACACCGCCAATAATAATAGGTTCAACTTCTCTAGCTAAACCTGTTTCATCATCAGCCTTTACCATTAAACCTGAAATAGTGGCTTCACCAAGTGCAGGATAATGTTTCTTTGCTGAAGAATCTTTAAAAAATTTTTTTAAAGAATTGTCTCTGTTCATTCCGATAACAGAATTGTAATCTCCGCACATTCCTATGTCAGTTTGATATGCAGTTCCTTTTTCCATTATTCTGTAATCTGAAGTTGGAACATGTGTATGAGTTCCAACAACCATTGTAGCTTTTCCATCAAAAAAATACCCCATGGCCATTTTTTCACTAGTAATTTCTCCATGTAGATCAACAATTATAAAATCAGCATCTCTCTTTAACTTTACAGTTTGAATAAATTTTTTTGCTGATTCAAAAACATCTTCACACTTTTTCATGAAAATATTTCCCATTAAATTTATTACTGCAACTTTTTTGTTATTTTTTGCAGTAAAAATACCTGTTCCCATTCCTGGAGAGCCTTTAATCAAATTTTCGGGCCTTAATAATCTTTTTTCTGAAGTAATAAATTCCATTGTTTCTTTTTCATCCCAAATATGGTTGCCACTTGTAATTACATCAGTGCCAGCCTCAAAAAATTCTTCGGTATTTTTTTTAGTTATTCCAACACCTGAATCTGCGGCATTTTCGCCGTTAACAATTACAAAATCTAATTTTTTTTTTTTTATTAAGTTGGGCAGTGTTTTAATTAGAGCTTTTCTTCCGGAGGGTCCTACAATATCACCTAGTATTAAAATGTTCATAATCGATTAATTGGAACTTATAATCCCTTGTTCAGTAAAAACATAGTTCAATTTAAAATCATATTTGTTCGTCGGTATAGTAGCGCACTTTTGAAACGAATATGCTATTCCTAAAGTAATAGCTTTTTTTTTAATTTTACTAATTTTTTGCAAACTTTTATCATAGTATCCTTTACCGTACCCAATCCTGTTAAGTTTTCTGTCAAAAGCTGCAAGGGGAACGATGATTAGATCGGGTATAATTTCTTTATTTAATTTATTAGGTTCCAACATACCAAACTTATTTATATAAAGCGGTTCTTTAAAAATCCAAGATTTAAAACTCATATCGTTTGAAGATTTTATAACTGGTAATACAATTTTAAATTTATTTTTTGAAGCTTTTTCAATAAAATTTAAAATATTCACTTCGTAATTTGAAGGATAATACCCAGCAATAATTATTTTTCTTTTATGAAAATGTTTTTTTATTAATTTAAATATCAAATTAAAATTAAACTTAAATTTCCTAGTTGCTAAATATTTTTCTTTTCTTTTTAAAAGAAACTTATTTCTCAAATACGACTTGTCATATTTCATTTACTGAATATTTTTTTCTTGATTTGTTTCCACTTGCTCAATAAATTTTGAGATTGATTTTGTTGTTTTGTCTAGGATTTCTTCGTAAGAATTTCTGCTTTTTTCTATCATTGTTTTAAATGCATTTATCTCATCTTTTAACTTTCCAATCTCCATCTCTTTTTCACCTTTATATTTTATTGCAAGCGATCTAAGTTCTTTAAATTTTATCGACAATTTTTCAAAATCATTTTTCGTATTTTTAATTTTTTTAAATAAGTCAAAATAATCATCCACCATTTGAATTGCCGTTATTAGTAAAAGTTTGCTTTCGCCTATATTTCCTAAATTTTTTTTTAGTTCGTCATATTTTAAATCTAGATGATTGGCTAATTTTTTTAGATTTTCTTCTTGCCCCTCGTCACAGGATAACAAGTAATCTTTGTTATTAAATTTTACATTTACGTTTGCCATTTTTCGATTTCATCTATCAAGGTTTCAGTTTCCTGGTTAAGTTCATCTATTTTTTGATTTAAATTGTTTTTATTACCAAATTTATAATTTACATCTTTGTTGACTTTCTCTAATTCAGATTTTAACTTTTGGTGTTGTTTTGAAAGATTCTGGAAATTTTTTTCAGATTCTTCTTTTTCCCTTAATAATTGATTTTTCTCTAAATTTAGAGAATTAATGTCATTATTCATCTTGGTAGCTCTATTTGACATTGTGTTTAATTTTTTAAGAATATTATCCAATTCTTTTTCTTTTTCTTCGTAATTTTTCATTTGATTTATCTAAAAATCATATTATTGATTTGATACGTTCAAGTCTATATAGGTTTTACAGTGAGTCTAGTCTTCAAAGATTTAACAAACGCAATAAGATTTCTTTCAATTGATGCTATTCAGAAAGCTAACTCTGGCCATCCGGGTTTACCAATGGGCATGGCGGATGTAGCAACTGTTTTATTTAAATACTACCTAAGGTTTAACCCAAAAAATCCTGGTTGGATTAATCGAGATCGTTTTGTGCTTTCAGCAGGACATGGTTCAATGCTTTTATATTCTCTTCTCTACTTAACTGGATATAAAAGCGTTTCTATAAAAGATATTCAAAATTTTAGACAATTAAATTCTATTTGTGCTGGCCACCCTGAGTTTGAAAAAAACTCAGGTATAGAAACTACAACGGGACCATTGGGGCAAGGTTTATCAAATGCTGTTGGTATGGCTATTGCAGAAGAAATTATGAAAAAAAGATTTGGTTCTAATCTGATCAATCATAAAACTTATGTTTTCGCCAGCGATGGAGATTTAATGGAGGGGATAAGCCACGAAGTAATGAGTTTGGCTGGGCATTTAAAATTAAAAAACCTTATTGTTTTTTTTGACAACAATAAAATATCTATAGATGGTTCTACTAGTTTAGCTGTATCAGATAATTACAAAAAAAGATTTGAAAGCTACGGATGGTCATTTCAAGAGGTGAATGGTCATAATGAAAAACAAATATCCAAAGCTATAAAAAAAAGTTTAAATTCAAAAAAACCAAATTTAATTTCTTGTAAAACTATAATTGGATATGGTTCCCCAAATAAATCGGGCAAAGCCTCTTCTCATGGTGCCGCTCTTGGAGGAGGAGAAGTTGCTCTTGTTAGAAAGAAATTAAAGTGGAAACACGAACCCTTTAAAATTCCAAAGGAAATTCTAAATGAATGGAGAAAAATTGGAGAAAAAGGAATTCTAGAAGAAAAAAAATGGAACTCCATTTACAACAAAAAAAATAAAAAAATTAGAGACGAAATTACGAGAATAACAAATAACAAGCTGCCTAAAGACTTTGATAACCATATAGCATCTCTAAAGAAAAAAATTTTTGATTTAAAATCCAACATAGCTTCTAGACAGTCATCTGCTTTTGTTTTAGAAAATATAACAAAATATCTACCAGAATTGATAGGAGGATCAGCAGATTTAAGCGGTTCAAATAATACAAAAACAAAATTTTCCACAATAATTAAACCTTCAAATTTTAATGGAAATTACATTCATTATGGTGTGAGAGAACACGGCATGGCAGGAATTATGAACGGTATGGCTCTTCATGGAGGAATAATTCCTTATGGTGGTACTTTTTTAATTTTTTTAGATTACTGCAAACCTTCATTAAGATTATCGGCCTTTATGGGTCAAAAAGTCATTTATATATTTTCTCATGACTCAATCGGATTGGGAGAAGACGGACCAACTCATCAACCTGTAGAACATTTAGCTCATTTAAGAGCAATACCAAATCTAAATGTGTTTAGACCAGCTGACACAATTGAGACACTTGAGTGTTGGGAAATCGCCTTAAAAAGTAGTACTAATCCCAGCGTGATAGCCTTATCAAGACAAAAAATTCCATTTGTCACCGAAACGCTCACAAATAAAAATATGAGTAGCCTTGGAGGCTACGAACTTAAAAAAACTAATTCCAATCCTGAAATTACTTTAATTGCTTCTGGTTCAGAAGTTCAAGTCGCCATTGAAGCATTAAACAAGTTAAAAGAGGCTAACATTAATTCAAAAGTAGTTTCCATGCCTTGTCAAGAGCTATTTGATAAACAGCCCAAAGAATATAGGGAAAAAATTATTGAAAAAAATTCAAAAAAAATATCAATAGAAGCAAGCTGTGTATTTGGTTGGGAAAAATATGTGGGTTCTGAAGGAAGTTCTTTAGGAATAAAATCTTTTGGAAAGAGTGCTCCTTATAAAGCAGTTTATGAAGATTTTAACTTAACTAGCAATAGTGTTGTTATGATCGCAAAAAAAATGTTGGGTAAATAATTATGGCTTTAAAAATTGGTATAAATGGATTTGGTAGAATTGGAAGAATGGTTCTTAGATCTATTATTGAAAATAATAGAAAAGATCTTGAAGTTGTAGCTATTAATAACAGAGGTAACTCTGAGGTTAGCAGTTTTTTACTAAAACATGATACCATACATGGAAAATTAAAAGCCAAAATAAATCATTCAGAAAAAATAATTGAAATTAATGGAAAAAAAATAAGTATGATTCATGAAACAGAAATTTCGAAAATTGACTGGAAAAAACATGTGGTAGATGTTGTTTTGGAATGTACTGGTAAATTTAATACAAAAGAAAAATCAGCTCAACATATTAAATCTGGTGCAAAAAAGGTTCTTGTTTCAGCCCCTTGCAAAGGAGCAATAAATATTATTTTTGGGGTAAATGAAAAAACTTTAAAAAATAGTGATCAAGTAATTTCTGCAGCATCTTGTACTACAAATTGTCTAGCTCCAGTTGCCAAGGTGATAAATGATAATTTCGGAATTGAAACAGGTTTTATGACAACAATTCACTCTTACACAGCTGATCAAAAATTATTGGATAATTCACATAAAGATTTAAGAAGAGCAAGAAGTGCTCCCAATTCCATTATACCAACGACTACTGGGGCAACGAAATCTCTTGGTGATGTTATTCCTCAACTAAAAGGTAAAGTAGAAGGAATTTCGATCAGAGTTCCAACACCAAATGTTTCATTAGTAGAATTTGTTTTTTCATCTAAAAAAAATCTTTCTGTAGAAGAAATAAATAATTCGTTATCCAAAGCTTCAAAATCAGAATTAAAAAATATTTTAGACACAAGCAATGAACAGCTTATTTCCGCTGATTTTAATCATAATTCTCATTCAGCCATAGTTGATCTTTCATTGACAAAAGTAATAGATGCTAAAATGGCAAAGGTTTCTGCTTGGTATGATAATGAATGGGGTTTTGCTTGTAGAATGTGCGACCTGGCTAATTATCTCGGTAAGATTTAATTCAGTCATGATCAAAATAAGACGGTTAGATGATAATCTTAACATAGAAGGAAAAAGAGTTTTATTAAGAGTTGATTTTAATGTTCCAATAAATGATGGAGCTATAACAGAAAATTCTCGAATTGAAAAAGTTTTACCGACTATAAAATTTCTAATAAACAAAAAAGCAAAAATAATAATTATTGCACATCTTGGAAGGCCTAATGGAAAAATCGTTCCTCAACTAACTCTAAAACCAATTGCAAAAAAATTATCTGATTATCTTGATCAAGATGTAGTGTTTTTAAATGAAAGTATTGGAGCATTAGTAATTCAAAATTCAAAAAAAATTCCTAATGGAAAAATCATGCTCTTAGAAAACATACGTTTTCATAAAGAAGAAGAATTAAACTCAGTATCTTTCGCTAAAGAGCTTTCAAAAATTGGCGATATATATATAAATGAAGCATTTCCATGTTCTCATAGAGCTCATGCTTCTGTTCATGAAATAACAAAGCACATTAATTCCTTTGCAGGCAAACAGCTGCTGAAAGAAGTAAATGTTATAAGAATGTTAACGAACAATGCAAAAAAACCAACGACTTGCATTATAGGGGGTTCAAAAATTTCTACTAAATCGGGTATTTTAATTAATCTTATAAAAAAAATGCAAAATATTGTCATTGTTGGTGCCATGGCAAATATTTTTATAAAACATAAGGGCTATAATATTGGACAATCTATATTTGAAAAAAATCAAGAAAACTTGATAGAAAGTATAATTCAAGAATCTAAAAAAAATAAATGCAATCTTATATTGCCCGAAGATGTAATAACATCCAAAGATCATAATTCAAAAGGTGTTTTAAAGAGCCTAGATGAAATCAATGATGATGATTTAATTTTAGATATCGGTGAAAAAACCTTACAAAATATAATTAAAGTAATAGATGATTCAAAAACAATCTTGTGGAATGGCCCAGTTGGCTATTTTGAAGTTGATGAGTTTTCTGCTGGAAGTAGAAAAATTGCAAATAAAATATCCGAAAATACCAAAACTAAATCTCTCGTTTCTATTGCCGGTGGAGGAGACACAGTTGCAGCGATAAATAAATTTAAATGTTCTAATGGATTTACTTATTTATCAACTGCGGGTGGAGCATTTTTAGAACTTCTTGAAGGAAAAATATTACCTGGTATAAAAGCTTTAGAAACAAATGAGTGACATAGAAAATATTGCAAAACAAATAGTACCAAAGGGTAAAGGTATATTAGCTGCTGATGAAAGTACTGGAACTATGACAAAAAGATTATCCAGCGTAAATGTTGAATCAACATTAGAAAATAGACTTAAATTTAGAGAAACTTTATTTTCTGCAGATGGTATGAAAAATTATATTGGAGGAGTAATACTTTATGATGAAACCATAAAACAAAAAACTTCATATGGAAAAACTATACCTGATTTAATTAAAAGTTTAGGAGCAATTCCCGGAATTAAAGTAGATACTGGTGCAAAAAAATTAGCTGGTTCTCCTGATGAAAAAATCACCGAAGGATTAGACGGGCTAAGGGAAAGACTAGCTGAGTATTATAAATTAGGAGCAAGATTTACAAAATGGAGAGCTGTATATAATATTTCTGATAAATATCCTTCTGAATTGGCAATTAAATCTAATGCACATGCGTTAGGAAGATATGCTGCTTTAGTGCAAGAAGCAAAAATGGTTCCTATTGTTGAGCCTGAAGTCTTGATGGACGGCGAGCATAACATTAACAAGTGTTATGAAGTCACTATTAAAGTTTTAAAAGAATGTTATAAAGAATTAACTTTGCACAACGTAAATCTTAAAGGCACAATATTAAAACCTAATATGATCTTGCCCGGAAATAAATCAAAAGATAAAAGTAACACGTCAGAAATTGCTAAAATGACACTTAAATGTTTAAAAGAAAGCGTGCCTAATGAAGTTCCTGGAATAACTTTTTTATCTGGAGGTCAGACTGAAATTGAGGCAACACAAAATTTAAATGAGATAAATAAAATTAATAACACAAATTTTACAATGAGTTTTTCTTATGGAAGAGCATTACAACAGAGCGCTCTTAAGAATTGGGCAAAAGATATTAAAGACACAAATAAAACTCAAAAAATCTTTAATCATAGATCTAAGATGAATGGGCTTTCCACTTCAGCAAAATGGAGTATGGACTTAGAAAAACAATTAACGACCTGATTACAATTGAAAAGATATATTTATTTAATATCACCTCAAAAGATAGGAGGGCTTAAGTTTTATAAAGAACTTAATCAAATATTTAAAACTAATAAAGTTAAATATTTTCAATTAAGATTAAAAAAAATACCTACTTCAAATTTATTAAAAATATCCAAAAAAATTAAAAAAATAGCTAAAAAAAACAATGTTAAATTTTTAATTAATGACAATCCTTTTGTAGCAAAGGTAGTAGGTGCTGATGGCTGTCATATTGGTCAAAAAGATATGAATTTTGCTAGCAGTAGAAAAATTTTAGGCAAAAAAAAAATTATAGGAATGACATGTCATAACTCTAAAAATTTAGCCTTAAAAGCACATAGGCATGGTGCAAATTATGTTGCCTTTGGATCATTTTTTAAATCTCAAACAAAAAAAACAGCTTTTAAAGCCAACTTGGCTATATTGCGTTGGGCTAAAAAAAAAATTAATATGCCCACCGTTGCGATAGGTGGGATTAGTAGTTCTAATTACAAAAAAATTTTATCCAATGGGGCTGATTATATTGCCTGCTCTAGCTTTGTGTGGAGCAACAAAAAGTTAGACCCTATTTCAGCAATAAGTAAATTTAAATAAAAAATGAAAATACTAGGAAATGAAATTAAACCAGGAATGATAATTGAACACAAAAATGATTTGTGGTCAGTTCTAAAGACTCAACACGTTAAGCCTGGAAAAGGTGGTGCTTTTAATCAAGTAGAACTTAAAAGCATGAAGAAAGGAACAAAATTAAATGAAAGATTTAGATCTAGTGACACTGTTGAAAGAACAATTTTGGATGATAAAAAATTTAATTTTCTTTATGAAGATGAAAAAAATTGCCATTTTATGGATCAAACTAATTTTGAACAAATTCAAGTTAACAAATCTTTATTAGGAGAAAAAAGTAAATTGTTAAAAGAAAATATGGAAGTAAACGTTCAATTTTATGACGATCAACTTTTATCGGTTGATTTGCCAACGTCAGTCGAATTGAAAATTGAAAGCACTGAAGTCGCAATTAAAGGACAAACCGCCTCTTCATCTTACAAGCCTGCGACTTTAGAAAATGGAATTAAAATTATGGTACCACCATTTATCAATTCTGATGATAAAATAGTTTTAGATACAAGAACTCTCGAATATATTAAAAAATTAAATAAATGAAACTTTCTTCAGCAAATATAAATGTAATGGTAAAAGCTTGCAGAAGAGCTTCTAAAATTTTAATACGAGATTTTGGAGAAATAGAGAATCTTCAAGTTTCGCTTAAAGGGCCAGGAGATTTTGTAACTACTTCTGACAAAAAAATTGAAAAAATTCTTATTGAAGAACTTCAAAAAGCTAGACCTAATTATTCTATTTTAAGTGAGGAAATTGGTGAATTAAAAAATGATGAAGAATTTAAATGGATTATTGATCCTATTGATGGAACTTCAAATTTTCTTCATGGCATACCACATTTTGCAATATCGATAGGGCTAGAACATGATAACGAAATAATTTGTGGAATTATTTACGATCCAATTAAAGACGAAATGTTTGCTGCTGAAAAAGGAAATGGATCTTACATGAATAATCAACGAATAAGAGTTTCATCTAGATCTAAATTGCAAGATTGCATTGTTTTTACAGGAGGTCCAAAATATGGTTCAAAGGATAGAGAATTAACTATGAAAGAGTATAATAACTTTTCATCAAAAGTACTTATACCAATTAGAAAATTGGGAAGTGCATCGCTCGATATGGCTTATGTTGCGGCAGGAAGATGTGATGGTTTTTGGCAAAGAAATTTAAATTATTGGGATATCGCAGCAGGCATAATTCTTGTTAAAGAATCTGGTGGCTTTGTTACAGATTTTCGAGGAGAAAACGAGTATATACAAAATAAAACTATACTGGCGACAAATTCGAAAATTAACAATGAAATGATTGAGGTTTTGAAGTAGTTAATTTATTGTTGTTAATTATTTTATTTTATTATATTAAAATGTCCGATATGAAAAAAAAAATACATCCAAATTATCATAAGATAAAAGTCATCATGACAGACGGAAGTCACTTTGAAACAATGTCAACCTGGGGTAAGGAGGGTGAAACATTAAAATTAGATATAGATTCAAAATCACATCCCGCTTGGACAGGAGGATCTCAAAAAATATTGGATAAGGGAAGAGTGAATAAATTCTTCAAAAAATTTAAAAACTTGAGATCAAAAGAAAAAAAATAAATGACTGACAAACCTTTTATGCCAAAAGCGACTGCTGTTTGGCTTGTAGAAAATACCAAAATAAGTTTTAAACAAATAGCTGCTTTTTGTGATCTTCATGAACTTGAAGTTAAAGGTATAGCTAATGGAGATGTAGCAAAAGGAATAAAAGCATATAACCCCATATTGGCAGGACAATTAACAAGAGACGAAATTGAAGCTTCTTCCAATGATATTGATAGACCTCTCATTTTAAACAAAAAGATTTTAGATATAAAATCTGAAAAAAAAACCAATAAATATATTCCCTTATCAAAAAGACAAGATAGACCTGAAGCTGTACTTTGGTTAACAAGAAATTATCCTCAACTCTCAGACGGTCAAATAGTAAAACTTGTAGGCAGTACAAAAAATACGGCGTCACTAATAAGAAATAAAAGATATTGGAATTCTTCAAATCTATCGCCGAAAGATCCTGTGGCTTCTAATCTCTGTTCCCAAATTGATATTATAAAAGCAGTAGAAAAAGCCGATAGAAAAGCTGAAAGGAAAAAAAAAGAAATAAAAAAAGAAAATAAAAAATTAGAATCTAATGATCAAATTAGCTAAAATTAATGAAGAGTAAATCTAATAGTTTGGTAGGAATAATCATGGGAAGCAAATCTGATTGGGCAGGCACTATGGAATATTGTAGTGACACCTTAAAACAATTTGGAATTAAACATGACGTAAGAGTAATATCTGCTCATAGAACACCAAAAAGATTGCACAAGTTTCTTAAAGAAGCAGAAAAAAATAAAATGGAAATAATAATTGCTGCCGCTGGAATGTCTGCACACTTAGCGGGTGTAACTGCCTCTTTAACGACCTTGCCAGTACTAGGAGTTCCAACCGAAAGTAAATTAAAAGGTCTGGACAGCTTGCTTTCGACAGTTCAAATGCCAAGCGGAATACCAGTTGGAACTTTAGCTATCGGTAAAGCCGGAGCAATAAATGCAGCTTTGTTAGCTATTTCTATTTTATCGGTAAGGTATAAAAAAATCAAAAATAAACTTAAAGCTTATAGAAGCAATTTTGAAAAAAAAATACCTAAAAAACCCTTTTAATCTAGCTAGACAATCTTTTTTATTAATGCTAGTTAATGCATCTTTAATTGGGAGGTAGTTATTAAAATAGAAGTTAAAGATAATAATGTTGATCAAGCTCTAAGGATTCTTAAAAGAAAACTCCAAAGAGAGGGATTTTTTAAAATATTAAAAATTAAGAGTAATTACGAAAAGCCGTCTGAAAGAAAAAAAAGAGAAAAGTCAGAAAATATTAAAAGAGTAAAAAAAATTCAAAGAATGAGAAATAATTTTTAATTGGGTTTACTAAAAAAATTAAAAAATATTATTATAATAATAAACTTATCGCGGGGTGGAGCAGTCTGGTAGCTCGTCAGGCTCATAACCTGAAGGTCGCTGGTTCAAATCCAGCCCCCGCAACCAAAATTTAGCCTTCCACTAATTTTTGCCGATGATGTGCCGAAAGCAGAGTGAGTTTTCTCTCTTTTAATTTCCTTTTTTCTTTGAAAGTTAATTTAGGTTTTTTCATTACACTGCTATCTTTAAATGATTTTCCACTATATCTTTTTGACATTAATTAAGACTCTAAAACTTTTTTCATATAAATCAAACCTATGAACCTTTAATGACGTTCCAAAGTATACCTATTAAGACCATAAAATTTATTCCAATTAATAACCAGAAAACGGATGTAAATAGCTCTTTCTTAATGTTAAACCGAATTGCCATTAACACCAAAATACTAATACCAACTAATATCCAAAAAAAAGTTGCTAGTGTCATTATTTAAACTTATCTGCACAGATTTGTTTGGCTTCTTCCATACTAGAAGTTTGTGTTTGAGCTAAAATACATGCGCCAATAACTTTTTTTAAGGTATGGTCGCTATATATGCTTCGAACTAAAAAGAGCATTATAATTACAACTATTGCTGAAATAACTGTCTTGTTTTTCATTTTGTTCTGAACACAATTTTCGCAGTTTTTTTTGCAAAAGTCCACGAGTACACTCTGAGTACAATCCGCATGAGTTTCGGAAAATTTATCTAGCTCATTTAAGTTGTATTGTTAATTTTACGCGCAACCAAGTACGTGCGTCAGGCTCATAACCTAAAGGTCGCAGGTTCAAATCCTACCCTCGCAACCAAAATTTAGCCTTCCATTAATTTTAACGGACGTGTAGTGATCACAGACTGAAATTTTTGCTTAATTTAAGTAACAAATGGACCAGCAAGTAAAGCAGACCAATATAAAAGTATAAAAGTATAAAATAATTTAAAACGCATTCGAGATTTATGTAGTCTTAGATTGTGTTTAAATCTTGTTAGGAATCTTGTTTTTAAAAATATTTTTTGGAATTTTTATAAAAAATTTTAAAGACGGTAGTGCGACAAAAAGTTTCTCTTTGTAGATTGGATAAACACATTTTTGACAAAATTAAATTTTAAATAGCGTGGCATGTATTCATACACTACATTCTTGGGATTTCATGCATTAAGCAATACTCCACTATGCTTAAATTCTGAAGAAAATAGTTGGATAAACAAAAATTAATATATGGTAAAAATTTTATTTTTCTCTTCTTGGTCTCTAATTCTAGTGCTTTTAGTAATAGCTACAATTCTATCTTAAGGTATATGCGTCAGGCTCATAACCTGAAGGTCGCTGGCTCAAATCCAGCCTCCGCAACCAATCACACTAACATTTTTTGATTTTCAGTTGCCTAGAAATTATTTGGATAACACGCTCTGAACACTACTAATTTAAATTATAATTATATTAACTTGACATTTCTTATTAAATCCATTTAAAGGTTCACTGTTGTTAGTTTTTTCTAACAATTTGTTGTTAGTTTTTTCTAACAATTAAAGTTAAACTAAAAAGAAAGAAGATAAAATGAGTATAAAAGGAAAAGTTAAGTGGTTTAATGGACAAAAAGGATATGGTTTCATTGAACGAGAAGATAAGGAAAAAGATGTTTTTGTTCATTCTTCTGCAGCTCAAGCAGCAAGCTTAGAGTTAAACGAAGGTGATGCGTTAACATTTGATGTTGAGAATGGCGAAAAAGGTCCTTCCGCAGTTAATCTGCAAAAAGCTTAATCGTATTTCAATAAATTTCAAAACATTTGGGGTAGAACTTAAAAAAGTTTATAATATTTAATTGCTGCCCCAAAGGTACGGGCGTCAGGCTCGTAACCAATCACACTAACATTTTTTGATTTTCGGTTACTTGAAAAATTTTTTTTGACACACACCCAACAAAACACAAGTGTGTTTTTTCATTATTCATCTGACATAGGGCTATTAAACGGTGTTGATATAATAGGTTCCAAATCGTCCTGTGATTGCTCCGATACCATTTTTCTTTGCTTTTTTAAACGCTTTGAAAATTTTACGTATTTTTTCTTTTTCTTTTTTCTTCGATGTTGAGGGTGACTTCCCCTAGTTTTTCCACTTGATACACTTTTCATTTTAATTCGTACACATCCCAATTTGTTTTTTCTGCAACTTTATCATATAAAGATTTAGCTCTAACATTATCATCATGTGTTATCCATCTCACTAAATTCCATCCTTTGGACTTTGATACCTCTTTCATTTTATTAATTAATTTTTCACCAATTTTTTGACCTCTATATTTTGGATCAACAAATAAATCATCGAGAAAACCAACATCTTGTCCTCTCAATGGACTTGGCATTCTCCTATAATGAGCAAGCCCAACTATGTTGCCATCAACTTCATAAACAAGACCTTCAACTTCATGATTTTTATCGTGCAACCAATTCCATACCGTTTGGAGAATTTTATTATTCATTTCTACTTTATAAAAATCTGCATAACCTTTATAAAGTTTTTTCCATTGCTCTATGTCTTTTAATTGAATTTCTCTAATCATTTTGCAAACATAACACTTTTTTTAATCTCCAGCTAATGGTGGACTGTGTGGGGATCGAACCCACGACCTAATGATTAAGAGTCATCCGCTCTACCAACTGAGCTAACAGTCCATTAAGATTTAAGAGCTGGAAAGACTGGATTTACTTTTAAAAACAATCTTTGATATTCTTGCTTTATACATTTGTTTGAAATGTAAGTTATATTTTTTAATTCCACAATTTTTTTAGCTTCATCACTTTGAATGCCGTATTGTAACCAAAGAACTTTTGCTTGAATTTTAACAGCCTCTTCAGCTATCATTGGAGCTTCTTGTGATGGACGAAATACATCGACTATGTCTATTGGTACTTTAATATCACTTAATTTTGCAATTATAGTTTCCCCATGTATCTTTTCTCCAGTTGAAAATGGGTTGACCGGTATAACTCTATAACCAAATTCTTGCATATATTTCATTACAATAGTTGATGGCCTTCTTCTAATATTGGTAGATACTTCTTTTTTAATTGAACTTACTCCTACCATTGCAATCGTTTTTGATATCTCGAGAGTTTTTTTTATTAATTCATCTTCAGCCATTTATTTATTTTTCCACTGAGGATTTCTTTTATCTAAAAATGCAGAAATTCCTTCTTTTGCATCTAATGCCATCATATTTTCAGTCATGACTTTGCTCGTATATTTGTAAGCTTTTTTTAAGGGCATTTCTAATTGTTTATAAAAAGCTTTTTTACCAATCTTAATTGTAAGATTAGATTTAGATGCAATTTTTTTTGCAAGCTTTAAAACTTCTTCTTCTAATCTTAAAATAGGATAGTAATCGTTAATTAACCCAATCTCTTTGGCGTAAACTGCGTTTATAGGATCTCCGGTTAATATCATCTTCATTGTTTTTTTTCTGCTTACTTTTCTACTAACTGCTACCATTGGTGTACTACAAAATAACCCTATATTTACCCCAGGTGTTGCAAATATTGCATCTTCCGAACTAATTGCTAAATCACAACTTGCAACCAATTGACAGCCCGCAGCAAAAGCTGCTCCATGCACTTTTGCTATGACAGGTTTTCTACCTTCAATAATTTCAATCATTAATTTTGAGCATGAAGTAAACAATTTTTTATATTTTGTTTTATTTTTTAAAGAACGAATTTCCTTTAAATCATGACCTGCGCTAAATCCTTTTCCAGATCCTTCTATAACTATAACTTTAGTTTTATTATCACTATTTAAACTTTTGAAAATACTAATTAAAGATTTGATAGTTCTTGATGATAATGCATTATAATTGCTGGGTTCATGTAGTTTAATTCGAGATATACCTTCGGATAAAAATGTTACAATAATATTTGGGTTTTCTTTCATATATCAAACTTTGTCATCTTTTTTTAAATAAGTCATCTATTTGATTATAGATAAATTAATAATAAAAACGTATAAGTCATTATACTGATGTTTGAAAAATTTGAAATTCTCATTATCATAATCATTCTACTCTTGGCTTTTTATTTTGTAATTTCTTGGGGAGCAGGAAAAGGTAAAAGCTCTGATTCATCTGCCAAAATAGCTAGTTATCTATTTGGTGTTCGCATTCTAATTCTGATTATTGCCATAGTTTCGCTAATTTTATGGCTATTGTTATAAATATGAAATTTAGAACAGAATTTGATTCATTAGGAAAAATTAAAGTACCGGCAGATAAATATTGGGGAGCTTCTACTCAAAGATCAAATAAACATTTTGATATTGGTGATTTTTTAGTAAGACCAATTGTTATTAAATCTATAGCAATGATTAAAAAAGCAGCGGCAATAGTAAACGCAAAAAACGGAAGTCTTGATAAAAAAATAAGTAAAACAATTATCAAAGCAGCAAACGAAGTGATATCAGGAAAACTTAATCATCACTTTCCTCTTAAAGTTTGGCAAACTGGTTCGGGTACACAGACTAATATGAATGTTAATGAAGTAATAGCAAATAGGGCAATTCAAATGCTTGGTGGCAAATTGGGCAGTAAAAAACCCGTGCACCCAAATGACCATGTTAATAAGTCTCAGTCAACAAATGACGTATTTCCAACAGCAATGCATATGGCTATAGCAATTAGAGCAAAAGGGAAATTGCTACCTTTCCTTAAATTGCTTGATTCTGAATTAGAGAAAAAAACTAAACAATTTAAAAAAATTATAAAAGTAGGAAGAACTCACCTTCAAGATGCCACCCCAATTACACTGGGACAGGAATTTTCAGGATATCATTCACAATTAAACAAATGTATTCAAAGAATAGAATTAGCGCTTGAAGAAATATATTTTTTAGCTCAAGGTGGAACAGCTGTTGGCACGGGTTTAAATACCAAAAAAGGTTTTGATAAAAAAATAATTGCTGAATTGAGGAAAATTACCAAACTTCCTTTTAAGCCTGCTCCAAATAAATTTGCGGCATTAGCGGCCCATGACGCTATAGTAAATTTTTCAGGAACAATGAATACAACTGCCGTTTGTTTAATGAAAATAGCAAACGATATTAGATTTTTAGGTTCTGGACCACGAGCTGGATATGGAGAACTTATTTTACCAGAAAACGAACCGGGCTCTTCAATCATGCCAGGAAAAATCAATCCAACTCAATGTGAAGCTGTTACTATGGTTTGTGTAAAAGTAATTGGGAATCATAACGGTATTACAATGGCGGGTTCTCATGGTCACTTTGAATTAAATGTATTCAAACCCTTAATTATTCATAACATTTTACAATCTATCCATATAATGGCTGACTCTTCAAAAAGTTTTGCAAATTATTGTGTTAGAGGACTAAAGGCTGACAAAAAGAGAATTAAAAATTTCTTAGATAACTCTTTAATGCTCGTAACCGCATTATCTCCGAAAGTTGGGTATGACAATGCTGCAAAAATTGCAAAAAGAGCTCACAAAAATGGAACGACTTTAAAAGAAGAATCTATAAAAACTGGATTGATAACTGAAAAAGAATACGACAAAATTGTAGATCCTAAGAAAATGCTTAGTCCAAATTAAATTAATTTGTATCGCTGGTTATTAATTTAATAAATTCCTTAAATTTAGGAAAATCAAATAAATTTGTGTAACCGTCTTCTAGCATTATATTATTAAATTCTTTTTCTATGTAATTAACATCCTCATCGCTAAATTTTTTGGCATCTGATATTTCATAAAAGCTAGTTCTAATATTTTCCAAATCGAAAATTCCCGAGATAAATAAATTGGATGGTATGGTTTGCGCATTGTAGATACCAAATTTGCTTAAAAACTTTTTTTGATTATCTACAAATACGTTGCTTTCAAAATTTAGGCTGGTAAATTTTTTATCATTACTGATTGTTCCCAATATATCTGCAGCACCTAATTTACCTAGATTTAATAAAAATTGTTCTATTGATATATTTCCATTATAAAATTTTATACGTGACTCAAAAGATTTGACCAAATTATACTTAGAATATAATTTGTCAGCTGAAAAGTTTAAATTTCCATTTAATTTATTATTAATTTTAAATAATTTTTTTTTATTTTTGCTCTCTAAAACTAAAAAATGATTATATAATCTTGTAAAATTTATACTCTTTAAGCTTAGGTCCAAATTATAATCAAAATAAGGTAAGAATTTAATCTGACCTTCTAGCTTTCCATCTGCAAAAGAATTTTTTAAATTTGATTTATTTATTATTATTTCATTATCTTTATAATCAAATATTGCGTTAAATTTGTTCTTATTCCTTTTTATTGAGATATTACCATTTATAATATTTTTATCTTTTTCGGAATTAGCAAGACTAATTTTTGACAGTAAATTCAAATCTGACATTTTGAAAATAATATTTGTAGATTTTTTGTTATTAACTTTTTTATTATTTAGGTTAATGTAAACAATATCATCTAAAAATTTCCCTTTTAAAATTATTTCATTAAAATCTTTAAAAGGTTTCAAATTAAAATTTGCGTTATTAATAGTTGCTACATAATTTTTTCTATCTAAAAGTATAATTTGACCTTTTTTAAAAACAATTGGAATAAAATTAATTGTTTGCTTAAAGATATTATTATATTTTTTTAAATTTTTTAAGTTAAAATTAATTTCAAAATTGTTTATTTCAATCTTTTTAAATAAATGTTTATTTTTAGCCAATAAATTTTTAATAGATAGTTTTATTGCTACATCTTCAGCTGTAATTAAAGTATTTTTTTTTTCGAAAAAGTCATTTATTATTAAATGTTTTACTTTAATTCTTGGAGTTGGATAAAAAATATAATTGACTTCTCCTCTTATTAAACACTCAATATCTTTATTTTTACATATCTGACCTTCTATATTTGATTTATCATAACTATAAAATGTCGGTATAATCAGATATAAAAACGCAAAAAAAATAATCGAAAGAGGTAAATGAAAAAACCAAAATTTATTCGTTGCAAAATTGATTCTCTTTATACGATAAATATAATATCTCTTCGATTTGAAATATTTGATAATTTTTGTAAAATCTAATCTTCTAATATCTATATATCTTCTAATATCTATATATCTTCTAATATCTATATAATTATAAATTTTTCTAAAATCTGTAAATTTAAAAAATTTTAAAGATTTATCTCTTATTGTGTAGATGTTTTTTAAAACTGTGGAAAACTTATATCTTTTAAAATTGAAGTATTTCATTTATTTTAATTTAAATTAGTAAATTATAAATTTCATGAAAGTTATCAAACAAAATTATTTAAGCAACCTAAACAATAGCCAGAAAGAAGCAATAATAGATCCTGAAGGACCTTGTTTAATTGTCGCTGGAGCCGGTTCAGGAAAAACAAAAGTCTTAACTACAAGAGTGGTACATATCATAAAAGAAAAAAAAGCTTGGCCAAATCAAATTCTCTGCGTAACATTCACTAATAAGGCAGCTAGAGAAATGCAAAACAGAATAGCTGGTTTTTTAAATGAAAAAATATCATCTTTGCCTTGGCTTGGAACTTTTCATTCGGTAAGTGCCAAAATTTTAAGAAGACACGCTGAATCAGTTGGACTAAATTCACGTTTTACAATTATTGATCAAGAAGATCAGCTAAGATTAATTAAAAATATATGTAAAGCTGAAAATATAGATGTAAAAAAAGTAGCACCACAATTTATTTTATCTTTCATCAACCAATGGAAAAATAAAGGTTTACTACCTAAAGACGTCGTTGCAAAAAGAGGAGTACCTTTAGAAAGAGCTATATTAAATGTTTATAAATTTTATCAAGAAAGACTCAAAATTTTAAATTCGTGTGATTTTGGTGACTTAATTTTACTTTGTGTAACCATGTTTGAAAATAATCCAGACGTTCTTGAATTATATCTAAGCAATTTCAAATATATCCTTGTAGATGAGTATCAAGATTCAAACTACATTCAAAGTAAGTGGCTTAAGTTGCTGGCTCAAAAAAGAAATAACATTTGCTGTGTAGGTGACGATGATCAATCAATTTATAGCTGGCGGGGAGCCGAGATAAGAAATTTTTTAGATTTTAGTAAAACTTATAAAAATACAAAAATTATTAAACTTGAGCAAAACTATAGATCAACTCAAAATATACTTGGTGCAGCTTCAGGGTTGATCGCAAAGAATACCGATAGATTAGGAAAAAAACTGTGGACAGATAGCAAAGATGGAGATCCGGTTAAACTAACCTGTTACAAAAATGGAAGAGAAGAAGCTACAGGTGTCGGTGACATTATTGAAAAAAAACTAAAAAAAAAATATTCACTAAATAACATATCTATTTTGGTTAGAGCTATTTTTCAAACACGGGAATTTGAAGAAAGATTTTTAAAAATAGGAATGGGTTATCGCGTAATTGGGGGTACAAAATTTTATGAAAGAGCTGAAATTAAAGACAGTGTTGCCTTCTTAAGAATTATAAATCAAAAAATGATGATTTGGCCTTTGAAAGAATAATTAATGTTCCTAAACGATCTATAGGAGACAGTACACTAAAACAATTACATGATTGGGGTAGAAAAAACAAAAAATCACTGGAAGATACTGCGATTGAACTCATACAATTAAATAAGATCAAACCAAAAGCAAAATCAGGACTGATAAAAATTTTAGGTATGTTTAACAAATGGAGATCAGACTTAAATAACAAAAAACATTATGAGTTGATGGAAATTATTTTAGATGATTCGGGTTATTCCAAAATGCTTAAAGATAAAAAAGATTTAGAAAGCGAAGGAAGATTGGAAAATCTCAAAGAATTAATTAGAGGTATGCATGACTTTGATAACCTTCAAGGTTTTTTAGAACACGTTGCTCTAGCCACCTCAATAGATCAAGATTGGGATGGTGAAAAAGTTAATTTGATGACCATGCATGGTGCAAAAGGATTAGAATTCGATGCTGTTTTTTTACCAGGCTGGGAAGAAGGATTATTTCCCCACCAAAAATCCTTAGAAGAAAAAGGAGATTTGGCATTAGAAGAAGAAAGACGTCTTGCATACGTAGGGTTAACGCGAGCAAAAAAAGAATCTTTTATATCTTTCGTAATGTCCAGGATGTATAGAGGAGATTGGATAGATTCCCTGGTATCAAGATTTGTTGATGAGCTTCCAGAAAAAAATATTGAAAAAAAAGAAGTAAAGGAACAAAACAATGAAGATTTTTTTTTCAACCAGGATATAGATTACAACAAGGGCATAAGAAGCCCTGGTTGGGCAAGATTGCAAAAAAAAAAAATTAAAGAGAATTAAATGAATAAAATAAAAAAACTAAGAAAATTTTTTAGATCATTTATGATTGACGGTTATTTAGTACCAAAAAATGATGAATATTTTAATGAATACGTCAGTCAATCTAACGACAGATTAAAATTTATTTCAAATTTTTCTGGATCAGCTGGATTTGCATTAATTTTAAAAAACAAAAGTTACTTGTTTATTGATGGAAGATATACAATACAAGCTCGAATTCAGTCAAGAAAGAATTTTAAAATTATTACAATGCCTCAACAATTTCCTAAGGACGTATTAAAAACTAAAAAAAAACTCAAAATTGCTTTTGACCCAAAATTACATAGTGAAAAACAATTAAATTTTCTTTTTAATATTAAAAATGTTATTCTTAAACCTATAAATGAAAATTTAATAGATATTGTTTGGACTAAAAAGCCAAAAGATTTGATTAAACCTTTTTTTTCTCTTTCAAAAAAAAATGCTGGGCAAAATTTACAAGAAAAAATCGTAAAGGTTAAAAATGTTCTTATAAAGAATAAAGTAGACTATTTGTTAGTTACTGCACCAGAAAATGTTGCGTGGATTTTAAATATTAGAGGCCATGACTCAGCATTCTCTCCAATACCAAATGCTAGATTATTAATAAATAATAAGGGAGATATAGATTTATTTTCACAATTGGAAAAAGTAACAAAAATAAAAAAAAATCTTCCTAAAAAAATAAAATTTCATGATGAAAATAAAATTGAAAATAAGCTAAGAAATTTATGGAAAAATAATATTTGGTTGGATAGTTTGTCTTGTTCAATTCACTACAAAAATTTACTTAGAAAAAGGAATAGAATTATAGAGAAAATAGACCCAATTTATTTTCTTAAATCAATCAAAAATCCTACAGAAATAAAAAATATGAAGAAAAGTCATACGATTGATGGTGTAGCACTAACGAAATTTTTATTTTGGTTAAAGAAAAATTTCGGAAAGAAAAAAATTACAGAAATATCTGCGCAAAAAAAACTAGAAAATTTCAGAAAAATGAATAAGAGCTACAAATTTCCCAGCTTTAGTACAATCTCGGGAGCTGGACCAAATAGTGCCATAATTCATTATAAAGCATCAATAAAATCAAATAGAACTCTAAAGAAAGGTGATCTCTATTTGGTAGACTCTGGTGGGCAATATTCTTTTGGAACAACTGATGTAACCCGAACCGTTTCTTTGGGTAATAATTCTAAGCTTATAAGAGAAATTTATACGCGTGTTTTAAAAGGTCACATTGCAGTTTCAGACTACAAAATCAGAAAACATTCTAACGGATCTGATATTGATCGAAATGCAAGGAAGTCTTTGAGAAAGATAAGACTAGATTATCCGCATGGAACTGGCCATGGAGTTGGATATTTTTTGAACGTACATGAAGGTCCACAATCGTTTTCTAAAAAAAATAAAGTAAATTTGAAACCTGGAATGATTATTTCCAATGAACCGGGGTATTACAAAGAGGGATGTTTTGGTATTAGAATTGAAAATTTAATTTATATTAAAAAAAATAAATTTGAAGAATTAACCATGTCACCAATAGAAAAAGATCTAATAAAGAAAAAAATGCTTAATAAAAAAGAAATAGGTTGGTTGAATAAATACCACGCTAAAGTAAAAAAAAATTTATTTAAATTTATGAATCTTGAAGAAAAAGCTAATTTGGTCGATGCCTGCTCACCTATTTAATAAGCCATACCAACTATTTTCATCAAGAATTTTAATATTTAACTGTTTTGCTTTCTCAACCTTTTTAGGAGTAGGTTTAGAGTCTCCAACAACCAAGTAGTCTAATTTTTTACTAGCTGTACTTAAAATTTTTCCTCCCTCTTTTTCTGCTAATGCCTTTGCTTCGGCTCTACTCATTTTACTTAAACCTCCAGTAAACATGATTGTTTTTTCATAAAAAATTCCAAATTTATTTGTTTTAAAATCAGTAACATTTAATTCTTTGACTAAATTAGAAACGGTATTTATGTTGATAGAATTCAAAAAAAATGTTTCTAATGAATTAACTTGAGTTTCACCTATGCCATCTAATTCTAAAAGATAATTTAAAATTTTTTTTCTTTTTTTTCTATCAAAAAGTTTTTCAAATTTTTTTATATTTACAAAGTATTTTGCTAAAGTTTTGGCATTCTCTTGACCAATATGTCTTATTCCTATTGCAAAAATTAATTTAGCTAATGATATTTTTTTTGATTTTTTAATAGCTTTTTCTAAATTAGTAGCTGACAAATCTCCCCAACCGTTCAAACTAGAAATTTTCTTAAAATTTAAATTAAATATATCCGCTGGATACTTTATCATATTTAAATCCCAAAAATTTTGAATTATTTTTTTTCCAAAGCCATCAATGTTTAATGCATCTTTTGATACGAAATGTTTTAACTTTTCGCGTAAAATTTCTTTACAATTGAATTTTGGATCCGGACATCTAGTTACAGCATCCTTTTTCTTCATACTATAATTAAATTCTTTTATTGTCTTCAATCCACATGAAGGACATTTATTTGGAAAATCAAATTTTTTTGTATTTTTGTTCCTTTTTCCTTTATCGACGTACAAAACTTGTGGAATAACATCTCCTGCTCTTTGAATGCACACAGTGTCACCTATCCTGATATCTTTTCTCTTTATTTCATCTTCATTGTGCAGAGTAGCATTTGAAACAACAACTCCCCCGATATTAGTTGGTTCTATTTTAGCAACTGGGGTTAGTGCTCCTGTTCTTCCAACTTGAATTTCAATACTTTTAATTATTGAAAATCCTTTTTCTGCAGAAAATTTATGCGCAACTGCCCATCTTGGAGAATTAGTAACAAAACCAAGTCTGTTTTGTAATTTTAAATTATCCACTTTGTAAACCAAGCCGTCTAAATCGTAATCAATAGTTGATCTTTGTGATTCGATCATTCTGTGATTTTTTTCTATATCTTCAATTGTACTTACAAGCCTATTAAGAGGGCTTGTATTAAACCCCCATGTTTTTAATAATTTTAAATATTCGGATTGTTTCTCAAAATTTTTCGGTTCAACAATACCAAAGCCGTATGCCAGAAATTTTAAAGGTATTTTTTTTGTTTCATTAGGATTTTTTTGTCTTAGAGAGCCTCCTGCTGCATTTCTTGGATTTGAAAATTGCTTTGCAATTTTTTTAAAGTCAGACTTAGATATATAAACTTCACCTCTTACAGCTAAAATTTTTGGAAAATTAGGTTTGTTAATTTTTTTTGGAATGTTTTTAATTGTTTTAAGATTATTAGTTATGTCTTCTCCAGTTTTTCCATCACCACGTGACAAACCAAGTGTAAAATTTCCATCAATGTATTTTAATGATGCTGAAATACCATCAATTTTTGGTTCTGCTGAAAAAGTTATTTTTTCAGAATCTTTTATATTTAAAAAATTTTTAATTTTCTTCAAAAAATCTTCTATATTTTCTTTAGAAAATGCATTTGCAAGAGATAGCATTGGAATTTCATGTTCGATTTTTTTAAATTTACTCGAGGGTTCGTAGCCTACTTTTTGGCTGGGGGAGTTTTTATTTTTTAAATAACTGTATTTTTTCTCAAGATTTAATATTTCTTTCTTAATTTCATCATAATCCCTATCAGAAATAATTGGTTTGTCTTGTTTAAAATATGCTTTGTCGTGCTTTCTTAGTTCATTAATTTTATTAATATAAGATTTTTCAACTTCTTTTCTTTGCATGGATCGTCTACTCGAACAAACTTTTTATTTTCTTTCTGATTAATCCCATTTCTTTTTTCTTTTTAGCTTTTTTTACTTTGTATTTTTTATTAAATATTTTATAGCTTTTTTCATACCATTCTCCGGACTTGTAGTTATAACCTAGTATTGAAGCAGCCTGTCTTGCCTCTTCTGTAAGTCCAAGCATATAATACACTTCAACGAGTCTATGCAAAGCCTCTTCAATGAAAACCGTTGTATCGTATTTCTCCACAACTATTTTGAGTCTATTGAGAGCAGGTATCCATTTCCCTGTTTTTATGTAAAATCTTGCTATTGACATTTCTTTTGCTGCTAATTGATCAATGATTAAGTCTATTTTAAATCTAGCATCAGTTCCATAATCCGTATCAGGATAAGTTTTCATTATAAATTCAAATTTTTCTTTTGCACTTAATAATGGTTGTAAATCTTTTTTTTCATCTAATATTTGTTCGTAATAACACATTGCTATTAAATAATGAGCATAAGGTATATTTTTATCTGCTGGATAAATACTAATATGTCTTTCCAAATTAAAAATTGCATTTGCATAAGCATTCCTAGAATAATCCGAATAGCTAGCCATAAGACTTGCTTTGCTTGCCCATTCGCCCTGGGGCATTAAAATTTCAACTTCTTTAAACTTTTTTCCTGCATAAAAAGAATCTCCTTTTTTAAGAGCCTCAACTGCTTCGATATAAATTTTCGTGGCTATTTCTTCTTCGGTTGGTTCGGATATAACTCTTTGATTATTTTTTTTTGAGCAAGAAAATAATAAAAAAATTGATAAAAATAAAATTAATAAATTTTTTAGCATTTTAGATAAAATTTCATTTTATCAAAATATTTAACTATTACAATTTTCTTAGTGGTACCTATTTATGCATTAACGGCAATAGGGTTTAAGTATACACTATCTTTAAGATCTTTTCCCTCTAAACTTTCAAATTCCCAATTTGATTTATTTGAAAGAAATTCTCTTAACAAAACATTAGTAAGTTGGTGCCCCCCTTGTGAAGTTTTAATATGAGCAAAAATTCTATGGCCCGAAAGCATTAGATCTCCCAAACAATCTAATATTTTATGTTCCACAAATTCATGTCTATGTCTTAGACCATCATCGTTTAATATTTTATTTTCTTTAACCACAATTGCATTTTCCAAAGAACCTCCCTTGGCTAAGCCTTGTCTTCTTATTTGATCAATATCTTCATATAAGCAAAATGTTCTTGAATTATATATTGAAGTTAAATCGCCATTACTTAATTTAAATTCTTTCCTTCGAGTTCTAATTAATGGATTTTTATATACTATTTTAAAATCGATTATTAAATCTTTGTTAAGTGGTTCGATAGAGATATGCCTTGGTCCATCTTTTACTTCAACTTTTTTAAGAACTTTAATAATTTTTTTTGAATCATTTTGGTCTTGAATACCAACCGCTCTAATAGCCTCAACAAAATCGAAAGCAGAACCGTCCATTATTGGTACCTCCGGTGCATCAATCTCAACCAGAACATTATCAATTCCTTCTCCGTAAAAGGCTGCCATTAAGTGTTCAATAGTAGAAACTGACACTCCATATGAATTTTTTATTTTCGTACAAAGTATTGCTGAACTTACATTTTTATAGCTTGCTTCTATTATGCTTTTAGCTTCATCAACATCTGTTCTTTTAAATATAATTCCTGAGTTAACTCCCGATGGTTTCAAACTAAGATTTACCTTTATACCGTTATGCAAACCTACTCCTTCAAGTTGTATGGAATCTTTAATTGTTTTTTGAAAAAATTGAAGCATTACTACGGATATATAAAAGGTCTGAAATGCTTGGAAGACAATTTATGTTACTAAAAACTACAGATTAATTTTATTAACGAATTCCAAAAATTTTATTAAAAAAGCCACTTTTTTCAATACCTTTGCTACCTATTTCTGGAATCGCTTCAGTTTCCCACCCATCTTTAATTATTTTGAGAGCTCCAAAACATGAAATAAAATTTTTTTCTACATCCTCAGTACTATTTTCGTTTACTCTTTTAACATTTGGTCCAAAAAAATTAATAAAATATTTTTCTATATTAAAAAGATTTGAGCCCCCTC
>CACLKR010000003.1:10000-88028 GCA_902607625.1 uncultured Pelagibacteraceae bacterium | reverse complement strand
ATTTATTGCTTTTACTGTTTTAATAGTTGCGCTTGTTGCGCATCAAAAGGGGAAGGGAATGGTATCTTCTGCTTCTATCCTTCTTGGAATAATTGCTGGTTACATAGTTGCGATGTTATTAGGAATGGTAAATTATGGGAAAATTGCATCAGCCGACTGGTTTGCTTTTCCAATGCCTTTTCAATACGGAATAGATTTTGTTTGGGGCGCTGTCATATTGATGTTGTTTATGTCAATCGTGACGACAATTGAAACTATTGGAGATATCAGCGCTACTACAATGGGTGGCGCGAACAGAGAAGCAACTGATAAAGAACTTTCTGGCGGTATAATGGCTGATGGGCTTGGAACGACTTTCGCATCAATTTTTAATGCTATGCCTAATACTTCTTACTCACAAAACGCAGGCCTTGTTGCTTTCACGGGAATAATTAGTAGACACGTAGGAACAATTGCTGGTGTTATTTTAATTTTATTAGGTTTGTTTCCAAAGCTTGGTGGAATTATTGCTGCAATGCCTGAATCGGTTATTGGAGGAGCTGCTATAATCATGTTTGGTCTTATTACTGCGGCAGGTATTAAATTAATTTCACAATCAGAAATGAATCAAAGAAATCTTTTAATATTAGCTCTATCGCTTTCTTTTGGTATCGGTCTGTCTTTGCTGCCACAATTCGTTGCACACATACCAGATTTTGGAATTAAATTAAAATTATTGCTAACAACTGGGTTAATTCCAGCAGGAGTGATAGCATTTACTTTAAACGCCACATTACCAAAAAAATAATACTTAAAAAAATTCATTTACCCTTATTTACTTTTTTTTTTCTTTAAAATGTATATATTGAAATATGGGTGCCATTAAAGAATCACTTACTTTTGATGACGTAACTCTTGTTCCTCAATATTCTGAAGTTTTGCCTTCCGAGACAATTATATCTACAAAACTAGATCGAAATTTAAAATTAAACATTCCGCTAATGTCATCTGCAATGGACACTGTAACAGAATCTAAAATGGCTATAGCTATTGCTAAATCTGGCGGCATAGGAATAATTCATAGAAACCTCTCTATTTTAGAACAAGCAAAGGAAATTAAAAAAGTTAAAAAAAACAATCTTCTCGTTGGAGCGGCTGTAGGAACAAATATAAAAGATATAGAAAGAGTTTATAAACTATTAGAATCTAAAGTAGATTTAATTGTTGTCGATACAGCTCATGGCCACAGTAAAAAAGTTTTATCAATTATTAAAAAAATAAAAAAAATCTCAAAAAAAACTACTCTTTGTGCAGGAAATATAGCGACGGGTAAAGCTGCAAAATTTCTAGCAGACGTAGGTATAGATGTTGTTAAAGTGGGAATAGGACCAGGCTCCATTTGCACAACAAGACTTGTGGCAGGTATAGGAGTTCCTCAATTAAGTGCTGTTTTAGATGTAAAGGAAGCACTAAAAAATTATAAAACCAAAATAATAGCTGACGGAGGTATAAAATTTTCTGGCGATATTGCTAAGGCATTAGCAGCAGGAGCGGATGCCATAATGATTGGATCTTTATTTTCAGGTACAACGGAAAGCCCTGGAAGAGTTTTAAAAATAAAAGGTAAATTGTATAAAAAATTTAGAGGTATGGGGTCTGCGGGAGCTATGTCTATGGGTTCGGCTGATAGATATTTTCAAAAAAAATCTAAAAATATTTCTAAGTATGTTCCTGAAGGAGTTGAAGGTCTTGTTAAATTTAAAGGTCCTGTAAATAAAGTTATCTATAAATTAATCGGAGGATTAAAATCTTCTATGGGTTATATGGGATCAAAAACAATTAACGATCTTCAGAAAAAAAGTGAATTTGTTAAAATTACCAAAGCAGGATTTTATGAAAGCATGGTACATAATGTTGATCAAATAAAAAACTAATGGTAAGAGAAAAAATAGTTATCATTGATTTTGGTTCACAATTTACGCAACTCATAGCAAGAAAAGTTAGAGAGCTGGGTGTTTACTCAGAAATAATTAATTTTAAAAAAGTAAAAAATTTAACTAAAAACAAATTTATAAAAGGCATTATTTTATCCGGAGGACCTCTAACGGTTACAAATAAAAAAACGGCCAAATTGGATACATCTATTATAAATTTAAAGATACCAATATTGGGTATTTGTTATGGTCATCAAATTTTATCTAAAAATTTAGGAGGAAAAGTAAAATCTTCAAAAAAAAGAGAATTTGGAAGAGCTGTTTTAAAATGCACTTCAAAAAGTACTATTACTAAAAACTTTTTTAAAAAAAAAACGAATTTGGTTTGGATGAGTCATCAGGATATTGTAACTAAAATACCAGAGGGCTTTAAAAAAATTGCTTCAAGTGCAAATTCTAAATTTGCTATTATTTCTAACGAAAATAAAAAATATTATGGAATACAATTTCACCCAGAGGTAAGTCATACTCGAAATGGAAAAGTTTTAATTAAAAATTTTTTATTTGATGTTTGTAAAATAAAACATTTATGGAATTCAAAAAAGCAAAAGGAAATATTAATCTCTAAATTAAAAAAGCAAACTGGAAATAATAAAGTAATATGTGCTTTATCTGGAGGTGTAGATAGTAGTGTTGTTGCTTTATTGTTACAAAAAGCTATCAAAAAAAATCTTACATGTATTTTTATCAATACAGGATTACTAAGAAAAAATGAGGAAAAAGAGGTAATAAAAACATTTAGGAAAAAATTTAAAATTAAATTAGTTTATATAAATGCATCAAAGTTATTTCTAAAAAAACTACGTGGGATATCTAATCCTGAAAAAAAAAGAAAAATTATTGGAAAGCTTTTTATTTATTTATTTGAAAAATATGCTAAAAAAATCAAAAAAATAAAATTCCTGGCTCAAGGAACTCTCTACCCTGACGTAATTGAAAGTAAATCTGTAACTGGTAGTCCATCATCTAAAATAAAATCCCATCATAATGTTGGTGGACTTCCAAAAAAAATGAAGCTTTCTTTAATTGAACCCTTAAGAGAATTATTTAAAGATGAGGTAAGAAAGCTGGGTGTTCAATTATCATTATCCAAAGCTATTCTGCACAGGCATCCTTTTCCCGGACCAGGATTGGCTATAAGAATACTGGGTAAAGTCACAAAAGAAAAAGTTGAAATTCTTAAAAATGCAGACCTTATATTTATGAATGAATTAATAAAATCAAATTATTATAATAAAATTTGGCAAGCCTATGCAGCGCTACTTCCTGTTAGAACAGTCGGTGTTATGGGAGATAGTAGAACTTATGAATATACTTGCCTCCTAAGAGCTGTAACATCAGAAGATGGTATGACTGCGGATTTTTTTAACTTTAATAGAACGTTCTTACAAAAAATATCAAATAAAATTGTTAACTCAGTTGAAGGAATTAATAGAGTCGTTTATGACATTACATCAAAACCCCCTGGTACAATTGAGCTAGAATAAGTAAGTGTGACCCTTAGTTAGTTTTTATAATGCTAAAAAAGTAGTATTATAAATTTAATTATGGTTCCTTTTTTGGGAAATTTTTTTCTCTGGCTATCTTTATTTTTTGTTATTTTCCAATTTTTTATTTCTCGAAAAAATAATAAATTAAAATTTATTACTATAGCCGTTAATGGATTGCTAATTTCTTCTTTTGTATCCTTTTTTTTATTAATGTACGTTCATATTGTTTCGGATTTTAGCGTACTGAATGTTTTTCAAAATTCTCATACAACAAAACCATTGCTTTATAAAATTTCAGGCGTCTGGGGCAATCACGAGGGTTCAATGCTGTTATGGATACTTGTCTTAACTATATTTAATTACTTTATATTTAAATTATATAATAAAAAAAATTCTACTTTTGTTTCAAAAGCTTTAGAAACTCAGGCGTTTGTCACAACAGGTTTTATATTATTTACTATTCTTACATCAAACCCATTTGAAAGAATAATTCCTACTCCGGAAAATGGTTTGGGTTTTAACCCAATTCTACAAGATCCCGCATTGGTTATTCATCCTCCTTTGCTATACATTGGTTATGTCGGTTTCTCAGCAGCATTTTCTATTAGCATCGCTACATTAAGTTTAGAAAATGGTGAAAAAATTCCTTGGCACATTTACATGAAACCTTTTGTTTTAGTTGCTTGGACTTTTTTGTCTATAGGAATTGCTCTTGGTGCTGTATGGGCGTATTACGAATTAGGTTGGGGCGGATGGTGGTTTTGGGATCCAGTTGAAAATGCATCTTTCATGCCGTGGCTACTTGGTACCGCCCTATTACATTCTCTTATTATTGTCGAAAAACGAAAATCACTTCAAGCATGGGTACTGCTATTGTCAATACTTGCTTTTCTCCTAAGTGTGGTGGGAACGTTTCTTGTAAGATCTGGTATATTAACCAGTGTTCATACTTTCGCTTTAGATCCGTCAAGGGGAATATATATTCTTGCGTTTACTGCTTTGTTGGGTGGTTATTCCTTAATATTGTTTGGAACAAAGTCAAAAAAATATTTTGATAATAATTATTTCACTTTTTTTAGTAAGGAGGGTTCTATCCTCATAAATAACATTCTTATGGTTGTTGTCTGTTCTACGGTATTTTTGGGAACAATTTATCCACTATTAGTAGAAGCTTTTACTAATAATAAAATCTCCGTTGGTGAGCCCTATTATAACTCAACAGTTATTCCAATAATAATACCAGCAATTTTGGTTATGGGTATAGGACCAATTTTATCTTGGGGAAAGGAAGATAAGTCAAAAACTTTTAAAAAAATTTTTCCTAGCATTTTACTTACAAGCATAATGACCTTATTTATTTTCTTAATTTATCAATCATATAGCGCCGTAGGAATTGCGGGAGTAATATTATCTTTTTGGATAATTTCTAATAATCTTGTCATTTTATTTAAAAAAAACACAAATCTTTCCAGCGGTATGATTGTAGCTCACTTGGGTATCGGCTTGTTAATATTGGGAATAACAGGTTCAAGCATATGGCAAGAAGAAAAAATTATCAGAATGAAAATTGATAGTGAAATTAAAATTAAAAAAAATAATATTATTTTTAAAAAAATTGATGAAATTGTGGGACCAAATTATGTTGCTTTACAAGGAAATTTTTGGGTTTATGATAAGAAAAAAAATATTATTACAAAACTAAAACCTGAAAATAGATTTTATCCAATAACAAACAATTTCACTACAGAAGCTTCCATACATACTAACTTGTTTAGAGATTTGTACATTGTTTTGGGAGAGGGAAATCTAAATGATGGTTGGGTAGTAAGAATTTACTACAATCCTCTTGTAATTTGGATTTGGATTGGCGCACTAGTCATATTTCTTGGTGGAATCATCTCAATAACTAGCAATTTAAAAAAATTGAAAAGTTTAGCTTAATGAAAAAACAATTATTAATACTTCCTTCCGTATTTTTTTTATTAATTTTATCAATTTTCTTTTATCTATTAACAATAGATAGAAATCCATCAGAACTTCCTTCTACTTTATTAAATAAAAATGTTCCAAAATTTGAAACAGAGTCCTTATTAAAAAATGAAAAGTTTATTTCATCTCAAGAATTTGGAAATGAAACAACATTGGTAAATTTTTTCGCCACATGGTGTAAACCTTGTCGCGATGAACACGCTTATATTCAACGTTTTTCAAATGAAAAAGGAATAAAAGTAATAGGAATAAATTATAAGGATAACCCTAAAAAAACGATCCAATGGCTTAAGAAATTAGGAAATCCATATTCAAACGTGGCTGTAGATAAAAATGGAAGAATAGCAATAGATTGGGGAGTATATGGAATTCCAGAAACTTTCATTGTAAATTCAAAAGGAGTTATTAAATATCGACATGTGGGCCCAGTTACCAAAAAAATATACAGAAAAATTAATTTAATAATTGGCGAAAATAAATAATGATAATCAATAAAATTATATTAATAAAAATTTTTTTAATAATTACAGTCATTTGTTTAACTCAATTTTTTTCTAATAATTCCAATACGGTAGAACCTGATGAAATTTTACAAGATCAAAAACAAGAATTGAGAGCCCGCAATATTTCAAAAAATATTAGATGTATGGTTTGCCAAAATCAATCAATTGATGAATCGAATGCCCCACTTGCCAAAGATTTACGTATTTTAATTAGAAATAAAATAAAAAAAGGAAACAAAGATAAAGAAATATATGAATTTCTAACAAATAGATATGGAGATTTTATTCTTCTCAAACCTCCCTTTAAATTAAGTACATTAGCACTTTGGCTTTTGCCGTTGACTTTTTTTGCAGTCGGTGTTTTTATTATCCTATTCCACAACAAAAAATCCAAAAAAATTTAAAAAAATTTTATTATTTATTATTTTTTTTCTTATCTAACTTAAATTTCATTATTTCCGTTTTATATTTCATTAAAAAAATAATCAGAGAATACATTACCATTCCAACCAACATAATTATTAAAGGAACTAGCATTGTATAATGAATAGTTGGTGCTGAAGTAAGCGTTATGCTTGATGTTTGATGAAGTGTACTCCACCAGTCAACAGAATATTTTATAACTGGCAAATTAAGCAAACCAACGATACCAATAATTGAAGATATTTTGTTTGCTTTTTCAAAACTGCTAATAAGTTTCCAAGTCAAAATATAGGCAACATAAAAACATAATAAAATTACCATAGATGTTAGTCTTGCGTCCCATGCCCACCATATTCCCCAGGTAGGTTTTCCCCACAATGAGCCAGTAACAATCGAAATTAATGTAAAAATACTGCCAACGGGAGCTAAACTTTTTGCCATCAAAGGCATAAATTTAACTTTAAAAATCAGATTAGAAATAGAGGCTATTCCTATAAATGCAAAAGATCCAAGAGCAATAAAAGATGAAGGAACGTGCACGTACATAATTCTCACAGAATCTCCCTGAATATAATCAGGAGGAGATATAAACAATGCATATATAAAACCTAAGAAAACAACCAAAATCATCGCAATGATTAGATTGGTAATGAGTTTATTACTTATAGAAAGAATTTTATTTGGAAAAAAATTTTTTAACATTAAAATATACTACATTCAAAATCAGATAATTAAAGCATTGTTGTAAACAAATATCTAATTAGACTTCTCTAAAGCCTTCTTAACTTCAGGCGGCATATAGTTTTCGTCATGTTTTGCTAAAATTTTGTCGGCAATAAAATATTTTTTATCTTTCAGTTTTCCTTCAGCAACAACTCCTTTTCCTTCAGAAAATAAATTGGGGACTGATCCACCATAAGACACAATAATTTCATTTTTTAAATCAGTGATAATAAAGTTTATGCTTTTTTCATTTTTACTTATCGAATTTTCTTTTACAAGGCCACCTACGCGAATTTTCTTATTAAACGAAATATCTGATTTGTTATGAATTTCAGTTGGAGAAAAAAAATAAACTACATTTTCTTCTAAAGATTTAAGTACAAAAAAAATAATTGCCGTAACTAGGGTCAACGAAAGAATCAAGATAAAAATTCTTGATTTGACTTTCTTGCTCAACATATAATATTTTTTAGTGATTTAAAAAGCTTAAACTAAATTACCAGACAAAGCTTTTTTGGTATTTTCTTTTTTGGGGAGAGCTTCAACTATTATGCCTCGAAATTGTTTAAATTCATCCAAAAATATTTTTTCTTGTTTCTTAAGTTCTTTTTTAGTTTTTAAATAAAGATAAAGACAACTTACAAAAGAAAAAATAAATGCTGGCCAAACAAATTGGCCATATCCACCAAGAACAATAAGCTCTAAATTCATGATAAACTACTATCCTAAAAATTCTTCAAAAACAATTGACATATTGTCCTTAAATCGGTCAGATAAAACCCAATATGATCTGCTTAGTTTAAACCATCATAAAGCGTGATGTAAAAATAATTAAATTTTTATAAGCTAAGAATCGCTAAAACGACAACAGCAACAGCTGTAGCTGCAGAAATAATAATCAGATTTATTTTTGTATCACTATTTTTTGCATCTTGACGTTTTTTTAGCAAATTATTTAAATTTGGTCTGTCTTTAGCAACAAACTTATTATCAAATACTTGGCCACTGCTGTATTGATTTTCAGTTCTTGCCTGATGTATTCTCCCCATTTTTATTCCCTCTGGAGTAATTAGATCATAATTACAAAAATTGTTCTACCTTAAATTAGTTTATTTTGGGTCTGTTAACCACAAAATATTTAAACATGCCTAATTTTTTCTGGTAAAATACCCTTGGGTCTATAACGCATAATTAATAACAAGCCTATTCCCATCATTAAATATCTAAAATAAGGAATGCTATCAATTAAGTGAACTCTGAAAGCGTTTGCTTCTTCTAATCCACTTGTAAAAAAATTAATTAAAAATAATGCAATTGGAGCAGCTTCAATCCATAAAAACCAAACTGCAAATCCTCCAAGAATAGCCCCAAAATTATTTCCACTGCCACCAACGATCACCATCACCCAAATTAAAAAAGTGTATCTCATTGGTCTATAACTTCCTGGTGTGAACAGTCCATCATAAGTAACCATCATTGCTCCAGCTATTCCAACTATAGCTGAACCTAAAACAAAGATTAGGAGGTGTTGTTTGACAACATTTTTTCCCATAGCATTAGCAGCTTCTTCATTATCTCTAATTGCTCTCATCATTCTTCCCCACGGTGAGTAAAGTGCTTTTTGAGTTATGATTAAAAGAGTTATTACCACAGCTGTAAAAAGTCCTGCAAAACATAATTTTACAAATACGGTTGACCCATCAATTACTAATTGCTTCAGTAATTGTTCCTTTTCAGTAATATCAGTAATTAGATTCAAAGCTCCCTGATTAAATTTTGCGACTAAATTAATAAACCATTCTTTATTTTGTAGATCGATTTCATAAGGGACGGGTCTTTTTAATCCTATTACATTTTTAACTCCACGAGATAACCAATCTTCGTGTTTAATTACCGCAATAACAATTTCTGATATTAATAGGGTTGCTATTGCCAAATAGTCCGCTCTAAGTCCTAAAGCAATTTTGCCTATAACATATGCTAACCCCCCAGCAAAAAAAGCTCCAACTATCCAAGAAAATAAGATTGGAAGACCCATGCCACCTAAAAAACCAGTTGTTGCTGGACTAACAGCTTCAATTGATTCAATTGCTGGCTCAGATATTAATCTCAAAAGAACTAATCCTGTTATTATAACAAGAGCAATTCCATAGTTTCTTTTATTTGATTTATTATATTTTTTAATAATAAAGCGAATACTGAACACCATCAAAGCAATCAGAAATGCACACAAAATCATATTTAGCCCACCAACTTGCCATGCTTCCCTTACAGGTGGGACTGAAACTAAAACAGCTGCTAGTCCTCCAAGAGCTGTGTAACCCATAATTCCAAAATTTATTAATCCCGCATATCCCCACTGAATGTTTGCTCCCATTGTCATAACTGCAGAGATTAAACAAAAACATAAAATTGATAATGCAACACTCCAAGACTGTAAAAAACCTACTAAAATTATAAGACCTAGCATTATTACATAAGCAGCTATTACATTTAAGTTTTCTCTCATAAAACTTTTCCTTTAAATATTCCTGAAGGTCTAAATAATAAAACTACAACCAAAATTGAAAATGAGACCGCAAATTTATAGTCCGTTGATAACAGTTGTAATAAACCGTCTGGTTCTATACTTTCAGGAAGTAAATAAATAAAGAATTTTCTATATGCATAAGTTACTAGTATTTCTGAAAAAGCAATAACATAACCTCCTAAAAAAGCACCAAACGGATTTCCAATACCCCCAACAATTGCTGCAGCAAATATTGGCAGCATATTGTTAAAGTAAGTAAACGGTTTAAAACTTTTATCTAACCCGTACAGAGCTCCACCAATTGTTGCTAAAATTGCAGCTATTACCCAAGTAATCATAACAACTTTTTTAGGATCTATTCCAGATAACAATGCTAAATCTTCATTGTCTGAATAAGCGCGCATACTTTTTCCGGTTTTAGTTTTATTTAAGAACCAAAATAAAATAGACACAACTATAATTGTAACTAATAAAGTGATAACTTGAGTTGATTTAATAGTTAATCCCTCGTTTAAACCTGTCATTTCTTTAAATTCATTTGCCTTTAAAATAAATTTTTCACCATCAAAAAATCTTCTGTCAAAAGGCCCAATAATTATTCTTACAATTGCTTGGGTAACAAACATTGTGCCGATACTTACCATTGCAAGTTGAACTGGTGGGCTTTTCTTCGTTCGATAATAGCTAAAAACCAATTTATCCTTAAGAAGAACATACAATATTGTAACAATTATTCCGAAAGGAATGGCAAGTAAGGCTGTTGGAAGTATGCCAAGACTAATACCTAATGATTGAAAATACCATGTAAATAAAATCGTAAACATGGTTCCAAATGACATTAGGTCTCCAGCTGTAAAATAAGCAAATCTTAAAATTCCATAAATTAAAGAAACAAAAATAGCACCTAAGGCTAATTGAGAGCCATATGATAAAGCTGGTACAAATATGTAATTTAAAAGTAAAACTATTGCATTTATAATATCCATATTACCCACCTAAAAATGACCTTCTAACTTCAGGATCGTTTAACAATTCTTTTCCAGTACCAGAAAATTTATTTTCTCCAGTTACTAAGACATATCCTCTGTCTGCGATGCTTAAAGCCTGTTTTGCATTTTGTTCAACCATTATTATTGCTACATTTGTTTTTTTAACTTTTAATATATGATCAAATAATTCATCCATTACTATTGGCGAAACACCAGCTGTCGGTTCATCAAGCATCAACACAGAAGGTTTGGTCATTAAAGCTCTACCCAAAGCTACTTGCTGTCTTTGACCGCCTGATAATTCTCCTACAATTTGAGCTTTTTTTTCTTTTAAAATCGGGAACAATGCAAAAATTTCTTCGATAATTTCTTCGATACGTTCTTCCCTTAAAAAAGCACCCATTTCTAAATTTTCTAGTACACTTAATCCAGTAAAAACATTCCTGCTTTGGGGAACAAATGATATTCCTTCTTTGACTCTATCTTGTGGTGTTAATTTTGATATATCTTTTCCATCAATAGAAATTTTTCCTGATTTAAGATTTAATAAACCAAGCATTGCCTTCATTGCGGTAGATTTTCCTGCACCATTAGGTCCTAAGATTGTAACGATCTCTCCTCTATTTACATTTATTGTGCAGGAATTAATAATATCTGCTCCACCATAACCGCCGGTCATGTTTTCTCCAGAAAAGAAAGGCATTATCCTGCTCCATTTCTATTCTTGGAACCTCTACCGAGATAACTTTCTATTACCTGTTCATTATTTTTTACCTCATCTGATGTTCCTTTAAATAAAACAGAGCCTTCAGACATCACAATTACAGGATCACAAAGTCTATTTATAAAATCCATATCGTGCTCAATCATGCAAAAAGTGTAACCCTTTTCTTTATTAAGTCTTAAAATTGCACTTCCAATATCTTTTAGTAATGTTCTGTTAACGCCAGCGCCTACTTCGTCTAACAAAACTAGTTTTGCATCAACCATCATAGTTCTACCAAGTTCTAACAATTTTTTTTGGCCTCCGGACAAGTTGCCTGCTAATTCTTTTGATAATTGCTTAAGATTTAAAAATTCAATCACTTCAAGTGCTTTTTCTTTAATTTTAACTTCTTCTTGATTTACAATTTTTGGATTAAATAAAGCATTTGTTAATTTTTCTCCAGACTGATTGCCTGGCACCATCATTAAATTTTCTAATACGGTAAGGTTAGTAAATTCGTGCGCTATCTGAAAAGTTCTCAGCAACCCTTTTGAAAATAATTCATAGGAAGGTATGCCTGTTATATCTTCGTCTTGAAATAAAACATTTCCTTCTGAAGGTTTTAAATTGCCAGCAATTAAATTAAATAAGGTAGTTTTACCTGATCCATTGGGACCAATTACTCCAGTGATAGAACCTTTTCTAATTTTTAATGAACAATTTGAAACTGCAGCTAAACCTCCAAAATATTTGGAAAGACTATTAACCTGCAAAATATTTAAATCTCGCTCCATAAAAATTATTTTTTATTTAATCTTTTTAAAATACTGTTTAAAGATTTTTCTAGGGATTTATAAAAACCATACTTTCTAAGTTCTTTTACGCCTTGTTCGTTAAGTCCGCCAGGAGTTTGGGATTCGGATACTAAATATTTTAAATGTTTTTTTGAATTTATTACAGAGTCTTCAGATAAAGCAACAAACAATGAAGTAATATATTTTTGAGCTTCATTTCTTTTAATTCCTCTTTTAACTAGCCAATCAGATAAAACTTTTAATAATTCATAAAAAGGCGCCATCATTCCTGATGTCGTCCAAAAATTCTTTGAAGATTTTTCGTTTTTAATCTCAATTGTTGTACCGAGTTTGTTAAAAAAACTTTTAATTTGTTTATCGGGCGGACAAATAGGTATCGGCCCCTTTCTAAGAGAAATTGGAGGGAGTGGTATAGCTCTAACAATCTTAACTTTTCTGCCAATAGCTTTCTTCAGTTGGGTTAAATTAATTGTAGCAATAAAGCTTATAACTTTTTGGTTGGATCTAAATTTTAGGCTAGGTATTATTTTTTTTCCTACTTTCGGAGTCACTGCTAAAAAAACCCAATTACAAGAATTAACTATTTCTTGATTATTTTTCGCAATCGAAACTTTTCTAAATTTTCTTTTAAGTTTTTGAGCAATACTTCTGTTTCGTGGTGAAATAAGTATCTTTTTAAAAGATATTTTTGAATTACAAACCCCTGTAATTACAGATGAAGCAATTTTTCCGGTTCCAATAAATCCTAATCTCATTAATTGTTTCCATATATAACTTTAAAATCTTCTTTTTCTGTACAGAAATAATGTAACCACACACCAATAAAGCTATATGCAGCAAATATAAACATTGCTTTCGAACCTGAAGAAAAAGCAAAACCAAAAAATACAGGAATAGCAAAAGTGTACATTGCGTTAGAAGACCATTTAAAAATACCTCTTCTTTCAAAAGGTTTATCTTTGTAGCTTGGGTCAAAATGATCGATCCCCGTTGCTCGCATAAATCCAAAATATTTTTTTATAGAATAGATTGTATAAATGAATAGAATAAAAATTAATACGGATACACTCCAAGCTATCCACCCTGGAGTAAACCAAGAACCATAATCAGCAAAACTTAACCCAATGCCGGATAATCTTAAAATCCCAATTATGATCATAATTACAGCATAAGGTTTAAACCCTATTGTTTGACTGATTGTTTTCCAACACAATTCTGACCTCCAACATAACCAGACGTAACCTTGATGAAACAATGGAGTCATCATAGCAAACAAAAACCAACTTTTTGCACTAATCCCAAGAAAGACATTTGAGTCAGTTTCAAAATCAACCATCTGGAGAGCTACATAATATAAAACGATTAGGCCACCGATGTGCCAAATTTGATGCTTAAAGAAAAAACTTAATTTATTTTCAATCATTTCAATTATTTTTTTTATTTAACATTTCTATTATTGTATCTAGCTTCTTTTGGATAATCTTAATATTTCTATATGGTACAAAATAAATAAAAAGTCCAAGTACTATTAAGGCCAATACCCAAATCAATATTGTATTCATTTAATAATATTTCAAATAAAATTAAGTTTATTTATTAATCTTATTATACAACCAGGCAAAAATTGCTCCTGCAACTCCCCAGTCTACAAATCCATATGCTGCACCTATAACACTTCCCATTGGTGTATAGCTGTAACCTATGTATATTCTTTCAAAAAAAGTAACTGGACCTTCTGCGTTTCCCATTAAGATTAACCACCAAGGAAGTATAAACATAGTGGCGGCGCCAAATATTCCTGTTGTTAATGCTACTGAGCGAACATTCATGTATTTTTCTCCTTATTATTATATGTGGAAACATTTACTTTTATTAACATATAATAAAACAAATGAAAAAAGTAGTAATTTACACAGGTGATCTTTGTATTCATTGTGACTGGGCTATAGATCTTTTAAGAAGAAAGAATATTAAATTTACAAAATATAATATAACTAAAGATACAGTAAAAAGAGAGGAGATGATCAAAAAATCAAATGGTGCTAAGACTGTCCCTCAAATATTTATTGGTGAACATCACGTGGGTGGTAATGTTGAATTACAAACTTTAGAAAAAGAGGGTAAGCTTAATTCACTTGTTGAGTAATATTAAAGTTGTAGCTTAAACTAATTTTCTTTTACAAAAACTAAACACAATCCATTATTACAATATCTTTTACCTGTGGGTTTTGGTCCATCATCAAAAATATGTCCATGATGCCCTCCACATTTTTTACAATGATACTCTGTTCTAGAAGATCCAATTAAATTATCAATTTTAGTTTCAAATACATTTGGTAACGCTTCAAAAAAAGATGGCCAACCTGAACCGCTTTCATATTTTTTACTGGACTCAAATAATTTGGTTCCACACCCAGCACAAAAATAATTCCCTTCTCTTTTTTCTTGGTTTAATGGACTTGAGCCTGGCGCTTCTGTTTCTTCCTTAAACAAAATATTTTTTTGTGCTTGTGTTAAATTTTTAATCATGCAGGCCTCCCTTTTGATGAGAGAATTATTCCTGTAATAATTAATATTGCACCAATTAAATGAAAAATCATAAATTTTTCTTTAAATATCAGTATTGCCATTATTGTACTAAAAATTGGCATCAGATGTAAAAATATTCCTGACCGATTAGAACCTATTATAGAAATTCCCTTAATCCAGAAAAAAAATGAAGCTAATCCTGGAAAAAGAACAACGTAACTTAATGTTAATATGAATGGTAAGTGAATATCTACTTTATAACCCAAAGACATTTCAACTAAATAAGCTGGTAATAATAAAACTAACCCCGCTGATATAATTGTTTGCAAAAGTGATATTTGCGATAAATCAAACTTTTTTTTTTTTAGCAAAGCTGAATATAAAGCCCAAGAAAACATGGCAACCACCATCCATAAATCACCTTTATTAAAATTAAAATTAAGTAATTTATTTAAATCCGCCTTTGTTATTATCACCATCACTCCAAGCAAAGAAAAAAACACCCCTAATATTTGGTAAAGATTTGTTTTTTCAATTTTCAATATCCAAGAAAAAAAAATTATCATCACTGGAATAGTTGAAATCATTAAAACTCCATTAATCACTTGAGTAAAATTTAGTGAGTAATAAACGATTGAATTAAATATTGTGATGCTCGTAATTCCTAAAATAAATATAAGTCTTAAATTTTCTAATATGTATTCTTTTTTTTGAAAAATTTCTTTAAGAGTAAATGGCGCTAATATTAACCAAGCGAAAGTCCATCTATAAAAATTTAATGTAAATGGAGGTATTTCAAAAAGACTTGCAGCTTTTCCTACAATAAAATTGCCTGACCAAAATAAGGTTGCAAATATAAGAAAAATATAGGCGGCTTTATCCCTTGAAATCAAGACAACTCCTAACTAAACCTTAACGAATTATAAGCAGATAAATCCAAATTTGTTTTTTCCCCAGAAATCATTCCAGAAACAATTTTCCCTGAAATTGCTCCCAAAGTCCATCCAAGATGATGGTGTCCAAAAGAATAAAACAAGTTTTTGTGATTTTTTGAAGGTCCCATTACAGGCAAAAAATCTGGCAAAGTTGGTCTAAAACCTAACCACTCATCATGATGTTCCGTTAATTCTGGAAGAAGATATTTTGCATTATTTACTAGATTTAAAATTCTTTTTTTGCTTGTTAGATTATCTAAGCCTCCAAACTCAACTGTTCCTACAACTCTTAATCCCTGTTCCATTGGAGTTATTCCAAAACCTCTATTTAAAAAAATTACAGGTCTTGAGAGCAAATGATCGTGGCCCTTAAAATGCACATGATAGCCTCTTTCGGTATCTAATGGAATTTTCTCATCAACTTGATCGGTTAATTTTTTTGAAAAAGCTCCGCACGCTATAACTGCTTTATCAAAATTATAAAATTTTAAGTCTGTTTTTATTACTAGATTATTATCAGATGTAAAACTAATTGTTTGAACATTTTGTTTTTCAAAACGACCACCTTTTTTAATAAATAAATCAAACAATTTAAGCAAAATCTTTCTAGGATTTCTTGTATGCCTAGCATAAGGATATAAAACTCCACCGTGATAAATTTGTTTAATGTGTGGCTCAAGATCATGAATTTCATGCGGTGATAATAATTGTTGTTTTACTCCAAGCTCATTTCTTATATTAATTTCTAATTCTCTGCTTTTTAAATCTTTATTAGTCCAAAAATAAATTATTCCTTTGTTTTCTATTAATTCTGAAATATCTATATCCTCAAAAAGTTCATCATAGGCAGGTAAAGCTAAATCTAAAATTTGATGCATATACTTGGCTGTATACATCATTTTTTTTTTACTACAATTCTTAATAAATTTTAGAAACCATGGAATCATCTTGAATGCATAATTCCACTTTAAGGATAAAGGTCCTGTCGAGCTCAATAACATTGAGGGTATATCAACTAATATATCTGGCCTATTAATTGGCACCGATGCATAAGGTGAAAAATGACCGGCGTTACCGTAAGAAGCAGAGTTTTTGCCTGGATCATCTCGATCTATAAGAGTAACTTTAAAACCTTTTTTAATAAGACAAAGAGCGATGCAAACACCTTGTATTCCCGCTCCAATAACTCCAATTGAAGATTTTAACTCAATATCTTCGCTCATAACACCTTTCGTTATATTTTATTTGAAATTTAGATGTGAAGTAACAAGTTATACAGCTTTTTTTTGCTGCACAACATGGATGGGTTTGGTTTTCTTTTGAGACTCTGTTCTTTCAACAATTTCTTCAATCGCAATATCTTCTTCACTATTCGACTTTCCATTGTTTGCCCTTTTGATGTAGCCGTCGATGTCTGCGCCTTCTTCTGTTTTCAATGTATTTCTAAAAAAAATATCACCTTTAACTACAGCTGATCTTCCAACTATCACCGTGTCAGCTGAAATTCTTCCTTCTATATGTCCATTGATTTCTATAGTTGTGGCTTCTACTGCTCCTCTTATCGATCCAGTTTCTGTTATAGTCATTTCTGAAACAAATATGTTTCCATTAATTAAACCCGCAATATCTATAGACCCTGAAGTCCTCAAGTCTCCTTCTAGCTGCATGGTTTCTCCAACAAACGATCGACCGCTGTTGTTGATTTTACTTCCCTCAACACTTCGTAATGATTTGAACATTCTTTTTATTTAAGCACAAATTAGACAGTTTGAATAATAAAAAAGATGAATAATTAAAGTTATTAATTCAATCTCAGGTTGTTATCTATGACTTTTTTCTTTTTTTTTTTTTTACCTTAGTTCGTCACGATTATGAATTTTACAGCTCATTACAATTCCTAAGCCAATCATTATTGAAAGCATGGATGAACCACCATAAGACATAATTGGTAGAGGTGCTCCTACAATAGGTAGTAACCCTAATACCATAGCCATATTTACTGTGACATAGACAAAAAACGCTGCTGCAAAACCGAAACAAAATAGTCTCGCAAAATTATTCCTGACCTCGGCACCAATTGCGGCAATTCTATAAATAATGAATGCATATATTAATAATAAGATGAGCGATCCGATGAAACCAAACTCTTCTGAAAATAAAGTAAATATAAAATCTGTATGTTTTTCAGGCAAGTAGTCTAAATAACTCTGGCTTCCTTGTAAAAAACCTTTTCCAAATATTCCGCCTGAACCAACAGCTATTTTAGACTGTATAATTTGATAACCGGCTCCCAAAGGATCTCTTTCTGGGTCAAAAAAAGCTAAGATTCTGGTTTTTTGATAGGGTTTTAAAAATGATATCCCAACCGGGGTTAAACAAATTAAAATAAGAAATGAATACAAAAAATATTTTATTCTAAAACCTGTTAACCAAATTACAATAAGCCCGCTAATAGCAATTAGTAAAGCAGTACCCAGATCTGGTTGCGAAATAACTAAAAAAAATGGAATCATAAAACTAAGAAAAGGAATAAAAATATATTTTAAGTTACTAACATTTTGTGACGGAATTTTATTATAATATCTTGCTAAAAAAACAATTAATGAAATTTTCATTAATTCAGAAGGTTGAAGATTAATAATAAATAAATTTAACCATCGTTTTGATCCTGAGGCAGTAATTCCAAATAAATGAACAGCTAAAAGTAATATTAACACTATGAAATAAAATAAATATGCAGATTTATACCAAAACTGAATTTTAAAAAAAGAAATAATAATAAAAAGTAAAAAGAAAATACTAAATCGATATAGGTGGCTTTGTGTATAATAAGAAAAATTCCCTCTTTCAGAAGAGTACATTGCAAAAATGCTTATTATTCCCAATGCTAAAATTAGCAATAAGAGTTGAAAATCAAAAGCAAGTATTTTATCACTAATACTTTGATTTCCTCTTTGAAAATAATTTTTTTCCATTTTTAAACCTCTTTAAACAAATCTGACTGATATTTTGTTCTCAATTTGTGTCTATCTAAAACTTTTCTTATTACTTTTTTTGCAATCGGAGCCGCGGCTGAACTGCCTGTTCCACCATGTTCTATGACAACGCTGAAAGCATATCTTGGATTTTTGTAAGGTGCAAAAGCAGTAAAAAGAGCATGGTCTCGTTTTTTATAAGGTAAATCTTTTTGTTTTAATTTAAGTTCTCTTTCTTCAGCAGTAATAGTTCTTGTTTGAGATGTTCCAGTTTTTCCAGCATATATATATTCTGGTTTAACATGTCTTGATCTATAAGAAGTACCCATCGGCTCATTGGTCGCTCCGAATTGGGCATCTAAAACAAATTTAACGTTCTCTTGATTTCTGTATAATTGCTTAAACTTTTCTCCACCATCTTCTGTAGTAGTTTGAAAATCTTGCTCATTATAAATTATTTTCGGTTTAATTTTATATCCACCATTTGCTAGTTGTGCTGTCATCAGACAAAGTTGTATTGGAGTAGACTGAAAATAGCCTTGACCAATTCCAGTAATTAAAGTTTCGCCTAAATACCATCCTTTTCCGATATTTTTTAATTTCCACTTAGTGTTTGGTACAACGCCCGATCTCTCTTCAAGAAAAGTTCCTAAAACTTTTTGTCCTAATCCAAATTGTTTTGCTGTAACAGATAGTCTATCTACCCCCAATCTTCGTGCAACTTCATAGAAGTAAATGTCACATGATTGCTTTATGCCATTTCTTAAATTCATAAACCCATGTCCCTTTTCTTTCCAACAATGATAAGTGCGATCATAGAGATCGACACTACCTCTGCACTCAACAGTAAACTTGGGACTAATAACATCGTTTTCTAAAGCGGATAACGCAACAATGGGCTTGATAGTTGAGCCTGGTGGATAAAGTCCGGCCATAGATTTATTGATGAGTGGTTTTTTTGTATCTTTAATTAACGCCTGCCAATCTTCTTGGCTTATACCATGAACGAATTTATTTGGATCAAAAGTTGGACTCGATACCATAGAAACTATATCTCCAGTATATATATCCATAACGCAAACAGACGCACTCTTATTCTCAATTAATTTACTTGTAAATTTCTGAACCTCTTTATCTATCGTTGTTCTAAAACTCTCACCCGTAATTCCCTTAACAAGTTTTAGTTCTTTAATTCTTTTCCCATAAGCATTAACCTCAAATCTTTGAATTCCTGGTTGGCCAATAATCGGTTCATTCAAAAATTTCTCTAAACCATTTTTTCCCGTCTTTAATCCAGGAACATTAATTTCCCTTAACAGTTTGCTATTTTCTAAATCTTTTACACTGATATCTGAAACATATCCTACGATATGTGAAGATGATCCATCTTTAGAATATTTTCTGGCTAAAGCAACTACTGGTTTTACGCCTTGCATTTCGTGCAAAAAAAGATTCAGTTTAGAAAATTCAGACCAAGATAAATTATCTGAAACTATAATCGGTTCCCAACGTTTACGTTTTTTTAATCTTTTTATTAAACTGTTTCTTTTCCTTTCATTAAAATCAATTATTTTCGATAATCTAAAAAATAACTCTTCTATATTAGGAACGTCTTCTGGGATCATATGAAGCTGAAAAGTTTGGACATTATCAGCAATTTTTTCACCAAAAAAATCTTCGATTATTCCTCTTTGGGGAACCAGTTTCCACTCTCTGAACCTATTTTTATCTGATAGGGATCTATATTTTATATTTTCAGAAATTTGCAAATAAAATAGTCGACTAATAATACCTACAAAAACACCTACCTTTAACGTTGATAAAATAAACATTCGTCTGCTAATTAACTTTGCTTTATTTTGAAATGTTTCTGAAAAAAGGGGCATAAAATTATGATTTTTGTAAATTTACAATTAACGTAAATACCCCCCATAAAACAGGGTAAAAAATTAATGTAAAAATAGAATTTTTTAATAAGTATAAATAATCAAGAGAATAGTTTGAATAATATAATGAAGCAAAATAAACAAAATTTGCAAATAATAAGGCTGGAATAAAACTTATCCAATCATTTACTAACGTTATTCTTACCGTCACAACTCGAACATAGGCAGCTACTCCGGCAACCATTAATAATGACAAAGCATTAATTCCTAGTGGAAAACCCAAAACAACGTCACTGATAATTCCTGATAAAAATATAAAACCGTAACCCAGGTTTTCGGGTTTTCTCAATATCCAATAGTAAACTAAAATATAATGAATATTTATCGAAAAAAATTTTACATTAATAATGGAACTTCCATTTAAAGAAATAAAAAAAAGCAACAATAATGGCAAAAGTTCAAAAAATTTATATCTGAATTGTTTAAAGCTAAGTTTCATGAAATTTATTTTACTTGTTCAATTCCCCTAAATTAATGTTTACAAAAGTAATTTGACTTAAATCAGAAAATAATAAAACTTTAACTTTCTTTTTATCAATTTTAACTTTACCAACAGCAATACCTGGAGTAAAAATTCCTCCTTTACCTGATGTATAAACCTTGTCGCCATCTTGAATAGTATGGTTTTCAGATAAATACTCTAAGGTTGGTTCACTTGTTCCATGACCGCTTAGAATAGCGTGATTTCCAGAGGGTTGTGATAGAACAGGAATTTTGCTATTTAAATCCGAAACTAGCAAAACTCTAGATGAGAAAAAATTTACGTCAACTATTCTTCCTATAAAAATTTTTCCATCCAAAACGGCCATGCCATTTTTTATATTTTTATTACCCCCAATATTAATAACAAATGAATTAAGATACGGGCTTTGTTTATCAAGCATGACCCTTGCGCTTACAAGATTAGATGGTGATGCTACTTGCTCATCAATCAATTGTCTTAATTGAGAATTTTCTAACTCTAAAAAATCTGATTTCGAAATATTATTTTTTAGTTCTTCGTTTTCTGTTATTAATTCTTTGTAATTGGAATAAAGATTTATATGATTTTCCATAAGTTGATAAAAACTAGAAAAACTTTTTGATGGATAGGTAGCGATTGAAGCGCCTCGATAGATTATATCTTTAACAAATGATCTAATTGTATTTAGAGACTTAAAGTCTATTGTTTCAAGAAAAATAAGGATGATTGAAAGAATGGTTAGCGCAAATAAAGAAAATCTTTGTTGAGTTCCCCTTTTTAAAAAAGCAGAGCGAATTACTATACCAACATCCTCACGACTTGTTTCCATAATTCACTATCTAGAATAATGCTAATTTACCCCTCAACTAAAGGTTGCCACTATACATAGTTGAGAATGTTTCTTCTTGATCGAGGGCTTTTCCTGTTCCAAGAGCAACACAAGATAGAGGATCTTCTGCTAATACAACTGGTAATCCTGTCTCTTTTGAAATTAGCTTATCTATATTTTTAAGCAAGGCACCGCCTCCGGTAAGCACTAAACCCATATCAACTAGGTCTGCTGACAGTTCTGGAGGTGTTTTCTCTAGGGCATCTTTTATTGCTCCTAAAATTTGATTGAGTATTGGTTTTAAAGCTTCAGATGTGTCTTCTTCTTTCAGTGATATTTCTTTAGGAGTTCCTGATCTTATATCTCTTCCTTTCATAAGGTAAGTATTTCCGCTTGTAGGCACGGCTGTACCTATTTCCTTCTTAATTTTTTCTGCACTAGCTTCTCCAACTAACAAATTAAATGTTTTTCTCATATAATTTATTATAGCTGCATCCATTGCATCCCCTGCAACTCTTAGAGAGTTTGCATAAACGACACCACCTAAAGACATAACAGCAATTTCCGTGGTGCCTCCTCCAATATCAACAACCATAGATCCTGTTGCATCTGAAATAGGAAGTCCAGCTCCAATTGCGGCGGCTATTGGTTCATCAATTAATTGAACTTTTCTAGCTCCGGCAGCTAACGCTGAATCTTGAATTGCCTTTCTCTCAACAGGAGTTGATCCGGTTGGCACACAAATTAATATTCTTGGATTCGCAAAAGCTTTTCTTTTATGAACTTTTTTGATGAAATGTTTTATCATTTCCTCAGTTACTATAAAGTCAGCGATCACCCCATCTCTTAATGGTCTCACCGCCGAAATATTTCCAGGTGTTCTACCCAACATCGTTTTTGCTTCATCGCCTACAGCAAGCACTGATTTTTTTCCTCTGTCTTCTATTATAGCCACAACAGATGGCTCGTTAAGTACTATACCTTGTCCCTTAACATATACTAAAGTGTTAGCTGTACCCAAATCAATTGCCATGTCTGTTGACCAAACCTGACTGAATTTTTTAAGTCCAAAATCAAACATTTATATTCCTTTCATTTTTTTTTGCTCATACTCTTCTGGAGCTGTTTTTTTTCTTTTGATAATCATCTTATTTAATGCATTTAAATAAGCATTGGCCGAGGCAACAAGAGTATCTGTATCAGCCGCTTGGCCAACAGTTGTTTTTCCATTTTCCTCAATTCTTACACTCACAGTTGCTTGAGCGTCTGTTCCTTCAGTGACAGCATGCACTTGATATAATTGAAGTTTTACTTCATGAGGGTACAATTTTTTTACACATTTAAAAATAGCATCCACTGGACCGTCCCCAGTCTCAGTTGCTTTTTTTATTTCTCCATAAACTTCTAGAGTCATGTCTGCTTTTTGTGGTTCTCCAGTTCCAGCAAATACTCTGAGAGATTTTAGAATAATAACATTATCTTCTTTAATTAAACTATCATCTACTAGAGCAGCAATATCTTCATCGTAAACATGTTTTTTTTTATCAGCAAGAACTTTAAATTTACCAAAGGCAATTTGAATTATATCGTCAGTAACGCCCGTGTAACCAAGATCGTTTAATTTTTCTTTGAAAGCATGTCTGCCGGAGTGTTTTCCCATGACTAATGAACTTTGTTTCACGCCAACGCTTTCTGGTTTCATTATTTCATATGTGTTCCTATGCTTTAACATTCCATCTTGGTGGATTCCGGCTTCATGTGCAAAAGCGTTTTTTCCTACTATCGCCTTGTTAAATTGAACTGGATATGTTGCGCTTGATACAAGCTTAGAAGCTTTACTTAATAATTTTGTATTAATATTGGTGTGAAACGGCATTAAATCGTTTCTAGTTTTCATTGCCATTACTATTTCTTCAAGTGCAGCATTACCTGCTCTCTCTCCTATTCCATTTATAGTACACTCCACTTGTCTTGCTCCCGCAACAACTCCAGCTAAAGAATTTGCAACGGCAAGACCTAAATCATTATGACAATGGGTTGATAAAATTGCTTTATCTATATTTGGCACATTATTTATCAAATGTTTAATAATTTTTGTAAATTCGGAAGGAACTGAATAGCCAACTGTATCTGGTATATTAATTGTTTTTGCTCCACATTTTATTGCTAACTCAACTGTTCTGCACATAAAATCAATATCAGTTCTAGTACCATCTTCACAAGACCACTCTACATTATCAGTAAATTTCCTTGCATAAGTTACATGTTCCTTAATAGCTTCCAAAACTTCTTCGGAACTTTTGTTCAATTTATGTTTCATATGTAGTGGACTAGTTGAAATAAATGTATGAATTCTAAATCGTTCTGCCGATTTAAGCGCTTCATTACACGCGTCAATATCTTTTTTTATATGTCTAGATAAACCACAAGGAATTGATGTTTTTAAAATTTTACTTATTTCACTAACAGCCTCAAAATCTCCTTTTGATGCAGCGGGAAAACCAGCTTCAATAATATCAACTCCAATTTGATCAAATAAATTTGATATTTGAAGTTTTTCTTCCAAACTCATCGATGCGCCTGGTGACTGTTCCCCGTCACGCATAGTAGTGTCAAATATATAAACTCTGTTTTTATCGTCGGACATCATCCCTCTGTTTCAAGTTTTAATTTGAAAAAATTCACTTTTTATAAGTAATCATGTTACAACCTAAGCGGGTCTTATGCAAAAGATTATTTTATTTTAACAATAATTTAACTAAATTTACTAATTCTTTTCCTTGTCAACCAGTTTGTTCTTGCCAATCCAAGGCATGAGATCTCTAAGTTTCTTCCCGATTTTTTCTATTGGATGTTCCGCAAGTTCTTTTCTCATTTTAAGAAAATTTTTTTGACCATTTTTATTCTCATCCATCCATTGTTTAGCAAACTTTCCTGACTGAATGTCTTTCAGCACCCCTTTCATTCTTTCTTTGGTTTTTGAATCTATAATTTTTTTACCTGTAATATATTCTCCATATTCTGCTGTATTTGAAATAGAGTAGTTCATATTTGCTATTCCTCCCTCATAAATAAGATCTACGATTAATTTAACTTCATGTACGCACTCAAAATATGCCATCTCGGGAGAATATCCTGCTTCAATAAGTGTTTCATATCCGTTTTTAATTAATTCAACTAAACCACCGCATAAAACAGATTGTTCACCAAATAAGTCTGTTTCACATTCTTCTCTAAAATTAGTTTCAATTACACCGGCTTTGCCTCCTCCTATTGCGCTTGCATAAGAAAGCGCTAAATCTTTTGCTTTACCAGAACTATCTTGGTGAATTGCCATCAAGCACGGAACACCTCCGCCTCTTTTATATTCACTTCTTACCAAGTGCCCTGGTCCTTTTGGAGCTATCATAAAAACATCTAGATCCTTTCTCGCATTTATAAGGTTAAAATGTATATTTAATCCATGAGCAAATGCTAAACTTGTTCCCTCTCTCATTCTTTGTTCTATATGATTTTTATAAATTTGAGATTGTAACTCATCAGGAGTTAACATCATTAAAATATCAGCCCATTCAGCTGCATCAGACAGAGACATAACTTTAAGCCCTTGTGCCTCAGCTTTTTTTTTACTTGAAGAATCCTCTCTTAACGCCACAACAACTTGTTTCACACCGCTATCTTTTAAATTTAAAGCATGAGCATGTCCTTGGCTTCCAAAACCAAAAATTGCAATTTTCTTTGATTTAATCAAATCTACGTTTGCATCTTTTTCGTATAACATCTTCATAAACGTTTCCTTTAGTGTTGTTTGTATATTTCCGATCCTTTAGTCATTGCCACCACCCCAGTTCTTGATGCACTAACCAATCCAAGAGGTTGCAGTTTCTTTATTAAATCATCAATTTCTTTTTTCAATGCAGAAACTTCAAATACAAAAGATTTTTCTGTTTTATCTAAAAGAGTGTACTTGTATTTTTGACATAATTTCTTAGCCTTTTCTAGCTGTGGTTTTGAGGAAACTACTTTTAGTAATGCCATTTCTCTCATTAATGTCTTTTTATTAATTGGAAAATCAGCCACCTTATGAACCGGAACAAGTTTTCCTAATTGCAACCTTATTTGTTGAAGCACCTGTGGCGTTCCTGAAGTTGCAATAGTTATTCGAGATATATTTTTTTTCTTATCTACTTCAGCTACAGCAAGTGAATCAATATTATACCCTCTTCCAGAAAACAGTCCTACTACTCGAGCAAGAACTCCTGCCTCGTTATCTACCCAAACAACTATGATGTGATTTTCACTTTTTTCTTTTTTTGTTGCAAAACTGTAAGCTGATTTTACCATAGCTAAACTAAAACCTTCCCCTCTTCAGAAATTTTATCTTTTTCTTCATCTTGCTTACCCAGCAACATTTGATTATGTGGTTTCCCAGAAGGAATCATTGGATAACAATTTTCTGTCTTATCAACAACACAATCAAAAATAACGGGTTTGTTAACTGAAAGCATTTCTGCAATTTTTTCGTCTAATTCGTCTGGCTTTTTTGCTCTAATACCAACACAACCATATGCCTCCGCTAATTTAACAAAATCGGGTAAGGCCGCAGTGTAACTTTCGGAGTAATTTTTTTCGTGTAAGAGCTCTTGCCACTGTCTAACCATTCCCATGTATTCATTATTCAAAATAAATATTTTTATTGGCAATTTATATTGAACAGCAGTTGACATTTCCTGCATCGTCATTAAAACAGAAGCCTCTCCTGCTATGTCTATAACTAGTTTGTCTGGATTTGCTACCTGAACTCCCACAGCTGCTGGCAATCCGTAACCCATAGTTCCTAAACCTCCAGAAGTCATCCATCGGTTAGGTTTATCAAATTTATAATGTTGAGCTGCCCACATTTGATGTTGACCTACTTCAGTTGTTATAAAAACATCTTGAGCTTTAGTTAATTCATAAAGTCTTTGAACAGCAAATTGTGGTTTGATCACTTCCTTGCTATTTATATAACTCAGTGAATTTTTCTTTCTCCAATTGCCAATCTGATTCCACCACGCAGCTATTTTTTGTTTGTTAGAGTTTTCAAAATTCGGATGCTTTTGTTTAAATACCGAAACTAACTCTTCTAAAACAAATTTAACATCCCCAACTAATGCTAGATCAACCTTAATATTTTTGTTAATTGACGAAGGGTCAATATCAATATGTATTTTTTTTGATTTAGGAGAAAATTCATCAATTTTACCCGTTATTCTATCATCAAAACGTGCTCCAATATTTATCATCAAATCACAATCATGCATTGCATTGTTAGCTTCATAAGTTCCGTGCATTCCTAACATTCCTAAAAATTGTTGGTCATTCCCTGGAAAAGCACCTAGACCTTGAAGTGTAGATGTAATTGGAAAACCTGTTAATGACACTAACTCTCTAACTAATTGCGTGGCACCTGGTCCAGAATTAATTACTCCACCACCCGTATATATAATAGGTTTTGAAGATTTTTTAATAAGTTCGACAGCTGCCTCTATATCCTTGTCCTGTCCATTAAATCTGATTTTAGTTTTGCTATTATTATTTTTTAATGCTTTGGGTTTTATATACTTTCCTTTTTGAAATTGAATATCCTTGGGTATATCAATTAAAACAGGTCCAGGCCTTCCTGTTGTAGCAACTTCGAACGCTTTATGCATAACTGATGATAGTTTGTTTATATCTTTAACTAGCCAATTATGTTTGGTGCACGGCCTAGTTATGCCCGTTGTATCGCATTCTTGAAACGCATCAGTGCCAATTAGATGCGTTGGTACCTGACCTGTAATGCAAACTAAAGGAACCGAATCCATATAGGCGTCCGTTAAAGCTGTAACTGCGTTTGTTGCCCCTGGTCCTGAAGTTACAAGTATAACACCAGGTTTACCTGATGATCTCGCATATCCCTCCGCAGCATGGCCAGCTCCTTGTTCGTGGCGCACTAAAATATGTTTTATGTTTTTATGATTTTTTAACTCATCATAAATTGGCAATACAGCTCCTCCAGGATAACCAAAGATATGTTTAACACCTTGATCTTCCAGAGCTTTGAAAACTATTTCTGCACCAGTCATTAAATTTGCCATAAAGGCTAATCTAACTTAGTTTTAGTTGTGGTCAAGTTTTAGGATATTTTATTAACGCTTTCTTTAAACAAATCATTAATATCTGGAGAATAAATCATCTCCCACGATTTCATATGTCCTCTGCCCCAAGTAAATTGTCTTTTTGCATATTGTCTCGTTTTCTGGATAATTAGCTCTTTTGCTGCAATTAATGTTATTTTGCCTTGTAAATAATACTTAATTTCTTTAATTCCTATTATTTTGTTTGAGGATAAATCTGCGTCAACGTTCATTTTGTAAAATTTTTTTACTTCGTCAACTACGCCATCATTAAACATTTTTTCAACTTTTTTTTCTATTTTTTTATGCAACAATTCTCTTGGAATATTAATAAATAATTTTTTAAAAATACTATTGTTAAAATTAGATTTTGTTTCTTTTGTAAATTCAAACAAGGATTTATTAGTAAATTTTTTTACTTCATATGCTCTCATAGATCTTTGAGCATCAGATGGTAAAACAAAACTTTTAGCTAAAGGATCTAACTTTATTAATTTATTAAAAAAATTCTCTTGTCCTATTTTGTTTTGTAATTTTCTAATTTCTACTCGTAGATTATTTGAAATTTCTGGAATTTTTACTAATCCGTCAGTTAAAGCCTTAAAATATAAACCCGTACCTCCAACAACAATTGGTGTTTTTTCATTTTTCCATTGCTCTTCAATTTTTTTTAATGCCATTTGAATCCAATGGCCTGTAGAAAATTTTTTCTTAACTGAATTGAAACCATATAAATGATGTTTTATAATTGCTGTATCCTTTTTGCTGGGTTTAGAAGTTAAAATAGAAATCTCTTTATAAATTTGCATACTATCAGCATTTATAATTTCTCCATTAAAATGCTGCGCGAGTTTGATTGCTAGTTCAGATTTACCGGACGCCGTAGGACCAGCTAGTAATATTACCTTTTTTTCTCGCTCCATGTAAAACCTAAAATGTAAAATTTATTTTAATTTTACAGTTATATAGGATCTCTGATTATTTGAATTGTAAATTGCTAAATATAAAGTTTGTGCACCTTTATCAATAATTTTCTTAACTAAATCAGAAAATTGATTTGAACTTGTAATTTTTTTCTTTTGTAATTCAACAATAACATCATTAACAGAAACAAACATCAAAGGACTTCCTTCTAATATTTCTGTTACAACAACTCCGGTTGTATTTTTTGGAAATTTACGCTCAGAAATATCATTTTTATTCAAATCTCGTATAGAAATTTTTAAATTTTCTATTCTAACGTATTTGCTTGCATCTGATTCAATATTTGCTTCAGCCTTAAATTGTTCGGAAGATTCTAACCTTCCTAACAAAACTTTTTTCGAAATTAACTTTTGATTTCTCCAAATTTTAAGTATAACTCTTTTCCCTACCTTAGTTTGAGCTACTAATTTCGGCAGTGATCGCATAGTGTCAACTTTTCTTTCATCAAATTCCAATATAATATCTCCAGCTTTTATTCCCGCCTTGTCAGCTGGACTATTTTCGGAAACACTTGCTACTAAAGCTCCCCCTGCTTTTTCTAATTTTTCCACCTCAGCAATTTCTTTTGTAACTTCTTGAATTCTTACTCCCAACCAACCCCTTTTTGTTTCTCCAAATTCTATAAGTTGACTAATTACATTGGAAGCTGGATTTGAGGGTATTGCAAAACCTATTCCGATTGAACCAGATTGCCCGGGAGCAATAATAGCTGTATTAATTCCTATAACTTCTCCATCTAAATTAAACAGAGGTCCACCAGAATTTCCTACATTAATAGATGCGTCTGTTTGAATAAAATCATCGTATCGAGTTAAACCAATGTCTCTATTTCTTGATGAAATTATTCCAGAAGTAACCGTTCCACCAAAACCAAAAGGATTGCCAATTGCTATAACCCAATCTCCTACACGCGCCCTATCCGAATCTCCAAAACTAACAGGTACAAATTTTTCATCTGATTCAATTTGTAAAACCGCTAAATCCATATAAGGATCCGTACCTATCACTTTGGCTTTATATTCTGTAGAACCATTGACGCTAACAATGATATCTTCAGCTCCTTGGATGACATGATTGTTTGTAACTACTATTCCTTTTTGATCAATTATAAAACCAGATCCTAAGGCGGTAGCTTTTCTTTCTGTTGGCCTATTAAATTCTTTAAACATGTCTTCAAACGGAGAGCCTGGAGGAAATTGAAAATTTTTAAATGGATTGGATGTTGTTTTGATTGTTTGTGTGCTTGCTATATTGACAACTGAAGGCATGAGTTTTTCTGCTAGGTCAGCAAAAGAACTTGGTACAGTTTTACTATGTACAAACGAGATTGGGAAATTTAATAAAATAATAATTAAACTGAAATTAATAACTTTTTTATAAATCTTCATTAATCCTATCTCTTAAAATACCAGACAATAGCAAACCCAATTAGAGCAAACAATAATCCACTTATTCTTAGTTGGTTCACTGGCAACTTTTCAATTGCTTTCAACATATTTTTCATTTTTGATGGAAATAAGGCATATAACATACCCTCAATAAATAATAAAAGACCTATCGCAATGATGAGCTCTTTCATCGAATTACTTATTGTTTATTAGTGAGTCCTGCTTTGCCAAAAAACTTAAAAAAATCGCTATCGGGAGAAAGAATTAAAGAAGTGTCTCCTCCAATTAAAGCTTTTTCATAAGCCTGCATTGCTCTGTAGAAAGAAAAAAACTCAGGATCCTTGCCAAATGCATCTGCAAATATTTTATTTCTTTGGCCATCTCCTTCACCTTTCATAATTTCGGATTGCTTTCTAGCATTTGCTATAAGTACTGTAACTTCTTTATCCGCTGTTGATGTGATAGTTACTGCCATCTCAGCTCCTTTGGCTCTAAATTCTTTTGCTTCTCTTTCTCTTTCAGTTTGCATCCTTTTATATATGGCTTCACTATTTGCTTGTGGGAGATCGGCTCTCTTAATTCTGACGTCTATTATTTCTATACCAAATTTTCCAGCTTCAGCATTAACACCATCTTGAATAATTGCCATTTGTTTTGATCTATCTTCAGATAACAATGTTGCAAGGCTCTGTGTACCTAAAACACTTCTTAATCTTGAATTAATAATAGTAGCTAATCTTGATCTTGCTACTCTCTCATCACCTACTGAAATATAAAATTTTAATGGGTCTATAATTTTAAATCTAGCATAAGCATCAACAATTAATCTTTTTTGGTCTGATGCAATAACTTCTTCTGGTGCAGGATCTAAACTTAATATTCTACGATCTATAAATATAACATTCTGAATGAAAGGAATTTTAACTTTAAGTCCTGGTTCAGCAAGTACTCTTTTTGGATCACCAAATTGTAATACTATAGCTTGATTAATTTCTTTGACTGTAAAAAGTGATAGATAAACTGTAAATGCGGCAAGAACTATAACGGGAAGTAAAAATTTACTTATTTTCATTGTGTATCCGATCCTTTTTTCTTAGATAGTTCTGGCAAAGGCAAATAAGGAACTACTCCTCCAGCTTTTCTATCTATAATTACTTTATCTATATCTGCTAAAACTTTTTCCATTGTTTCTAGATACATTCTTTCTTGGGTTACTTGTTTGGCTTTTGCATACTCATCATATATAGCTACAAATCTACTTGCTTCACCTTCCGCTGCGGCAACTACTTGTTTTTTATATGCTTCAGCTTCCTGTAAAATTTTTGCTGCATCCCCTCGTGCTCTCGGTATAACATCGTTAGCATAAGCTTCAGCTTCATTCTTTGAACGTTCCATATCGGCTCTAGCAGCTTGAACATCTCTAAAAGCATCGATTACTTCATCAGGCGGGTCAGCTTTTTGAGTTTGCACTTGTGTAATCTGTATTCCAGATTCGTACTCATCTAAAAGACTTTGGGCAATTTCTTGTGTTTCAATTTCAATTTTGGATCTTCCTTCGGTTAATATTGATTGAAGTTTGCTTTTTGCTATTACTTCTCTCATGGCTGTTTCAGCCGCAGCTTTTACTGTTTCAACAGGGCTTTGTATTTTAAATAAAAACTTTCCAGCATCTTTGATTACCCAAAAAACTGAAAAGTCAATGTTAACTATATTTTCATCACCCGTTAGCATTAAACTTTCTTCTGAAACATCACCAATTCCTGATGTTCTTCCTGAATCACTTGCTGATCTAAATCCTACATCGATCCTATTTACTTTTGTAACTTTTGGAGTCAAAGCAGTTTCGACTGGATAAGGAATGTGATAATTTAAACCTGGTTGAGTTGTTGATATAAATTTTCCAAATCTTAAAACGACTCCTTGCTCGTCAGGTAATACTCTATATAGTCCACTGAAAGCCCAAACAAAGATCAGTAAAATAAGTCCAAAAATAATTGGTTTGCTACCACCAGATTTTCCGCCTGGAATCAATTTGCTAATTAATTTTTGAATTTTTTCTACAATTTCATCAATGTTAGGAGGTTTTTGCCCTCCACGTCCAGATCCATTTTTTCCTCCTGGAGGTGACCCCCATGGACTTCCGCCTTTGAAATCATTATCGTTTGCCATGACACTCTATATAGTGACTTTATTTACAAAAACAAGTTAAGATAGGCAATATGGACAAAAAGACCGTAGGATTAAGTAGTACTTTAAAGGCAAATACGGTTCCAAAGAGCTTCACAAAAAATCCGATAAGAGGAACAAAATTTACTATTGCCATATCTAGCGCCAAAGGCGGAGTTGGAAAATCAACTTTTGCCACGAATTTTGCTTTAGCTCTAAAATCTACCGGTTCAAAAGTAGGAATTTTAGATGCAGATATATACGGACCTTCACTCCCAAAAATGATGTCTATAAATAACAAACCTGAAAGCAAAGATGGAAAGAGTTTAACACCAATAGAACAATATGGAATTCAGTGTATATCCATTGGTTTTTTAGTGGATAAAGAAACACCAATGGTTTGGAGAGGACCAATGGTAATAAGCGCGATTAAAACATTCACTCAAAAAGTTTTGTGGAATAATTTAGATTTTTTAGTTGTAGATATGCCGCCTGGAACTGGAGATACTCAACTTACCTTCTCACAAGAAATTAAAGTCGATGGCGTCGTGATTGTTTCAACACCACAAGAAATAGCATTGCTTGATGTGAGGAGAGGAATCAAGATGTTTGATAAATTAAAAGTGCCGATAATTGGTCTAGTTGATAATATGAGTTTCTTTGAAGGTGATGACGGTAAAAACTATAATATTTTTGGCGAAGGTGGTGTAGAAAAAGCTGCTAACGATTATAAAAAAAAATTTCTTGGAAAAATACCATTGAATATTGACTTAAGAGTTGCGGCTGACTCTGGCAAACCTCTTTTTGAAAAAAATCCTGAACATAATATTTCAAAAATTTTTTTAGAAATAGCTAATAAAGTTAAAGAATCTTTTCTTTAAATATAAAAAAAATAATTATTAAATCTTGGAACGAATATATGAAGACAAATTGTCAATGAGAAAAATTGTTACAAATATAATTATAATAATTGCTGAAACTTTTGGATATTCAAACATTCTAAAAGAAGATTGAAGTTCATATCCAATCCCACCGGCACCTACAATACCTAACATTGTTGCCATTCTAATATTTCGATCTAAAATATAAAGATTGTTACCTACAAAAGATGGAATAATTTGTGGTATTACAGCAAAAGAAATAATTTGTCTTTTTGAAGCGCCAGATGCCTTAAGTGCATCGACAGGACCTTTGTTTATATGTTCAATATCCTCGGCGTAAAATTTTGCTAAAAAACCCATTGTGTGAAAACCTAGAGCAAGCACGCCGGGAATAGCACCAAAACCAATCGCAATGACAAGTACCATCGCCATTATAAATTCTGGAATGGCCCTAAAAAAAATTGTTATAGTTCTTGCGACTAAAAAAATTCCATAATTAGGTGCTAAATTTCTTGCAGAAAGTAGCCCAACTGGAATTGATAAAACGATTGCAATAAAAGTCCCAAGAAATGCTATCTCAATTGTTTCCAACATTGCATAAATCAAATTTTGAAAATTTGAAAAATCTGGTGGTAGCATTCTGCTAATAATATCACCTAAATATTTTGAGGAGTCAGAAAATAGTTTTATAAAATTTATCTCTAGGTCAATTATAATAAGTGTTAAAACTGAAAACAGAGAAAAGATAAAAACATATGTTTTCCAAGACCATTGTGATCTTAAATACTTTTCCAAATGTTTCGTTTTATTGTCTATTTCTAGTTTTATAATATTCTCATTTTTCATTTTATTTATATATTTCATTAATATTGGCTTTATTAATATTTTGTGTTGATTCATCAAATGTAATTGCTCCATCTAATAAACCAACAATTCTGTCCGAATACTGAGTGGCCAGTTCAATTTGATGTAAATTACATAAAATAGTTATATTAAATTCTTTATTAATTTTTTTTAATAATGACATTATTAAATTTGATGCTTTAGGATCTAAACTTGCAACTGGTTCATCTGCCAATAACAATAAGGGTTTTTTGATTATAGCTCTTGCAATACCCACTCTTTGCCTTTGTCCTCCAGAAAGTTCATCGGCTCGACTATATGCTTTATCAAGAAGGTCTACAGTCTCTAACGATTGTAAAGCTTCTAACTTTTGTTCTCTTGTAAACAAGTAAAACATAGATAAAAATTTACTACTCGAGTTTAAAAGACCAGTTAATACATTGTTAATTGTTGATAAATTATTTACTAAATTAAATTCTTGAAAAATCATTCCAGTTTTCTTTTGAACTTCTGGTAGGTAAATTCTATCTATTTTTTTGTTATCTAAAAAAATTTCACCATTATCAATGTTCTCTAGGCCGTTAATGCTTCTAAGTAATGTAGTTTTTCCGGATCCACTTGGTCCTAGAATAGATACAAACTCTCCTTTATTTATTTTTAAATCTACTCCCTTAAGAGCTTCTGTTCCGCTTTTAAAATTTTTTCTAAGACTTTTTATTTCAAGCATTTTAAGAGGATAGTTTCATATTGTTTATTTATTTTTTAGTAATTCCACAACTTTACGCAACACGTCATAGTCTGAGTCTTTGACTGATATATAGTGAGACATTTTTCCTCCGTAGCCGCCTATTTTACCGTGTTTATGAGCTTCCAATACAGCTTTCTTAATTTTTTTTCTATCTTTCAAAGGAATTTTCTTCGAATAAGCGAGTGGTGGTGGAGGAACAGGATCAGATTTATGTATAATTCTTACCTGCTCTATTTTAAAAGTATTGTCGGCTAAGCGAGCTTCAAAGTTTCTTGAACTCATTCCACACACATCGGATTGATTATTTAAAACAGCTAATAAGCAAGCATCGTGACTCCCTGCGTAAAATACATTTTTAAAATGATCTTTATTAGTAGTAGATAAATTAATCTTTGCTAGCTCAACTTGAGGAATCAAATCGCCGCTAGTAGAACCGATGGTATTTAAAGATAGTACTTTACCTTTTATATCTGAAAATTTTTTTATTTTGCTATCTTGTTTAACTACAAAATAAGCAAAATAATTTGCGTTTTTTTCTCCTGGTCTAACTCCAGCGGCGAAGGCTTCTGCATCGGCTATTTCAGCTGCTTTAATATAAGTTTTTCCCCCATACCAAGCAATATCAGCTCTCCCTGCCCGCATAGCTTCAACCGCAGCATTATAGTCAGTAACTTTTATTGTATTGATTTCAAATTCAGTAAGTTTCTCAACAATTGATATTAAACTTTTATAATCACTTTCGTCTCCCTTTTCACTTGCGGGCACGAAAACCATATTAAATTTCTTAGATTCTGCTTGAACATTTACAGAAACAAAAAAAATCATAAATGCTAAAACTAATCTTTTTGAAATATCTAACATTCAATATCCTTCTATATTTATGTTATTATTGTTCGCTAACGTAATAACACTATAAAACAACACATGTCAACTCCATATTTCAGGATATATGTTAAATTTTTATTACACTTACTGCTTAAATTCTTTAAGGGTTTTTTGGTAGTCTTCTACAGTATCGATTTCTTTCCAACCTCTTTCAATAATAACACAGTGAACTTTTGTCCCTATATCCACGAGTTCTTGAATCATGTCAGTTAAATAGGCTGTTTGAAAAGTTTTTGATCTCTGAAATGGTTTATTCCAGAAAAGTTTTTTTACTCTATGAAAATTCTGTTTAAAAATTTCAGCACCACGGTGAGACAGTTTCATCATACCAATAAATTCACCATGCACTTCTTGTTTTTCTGTAGCTATTTTCCCTATTTTGATGACTTCATTGTTAGAGTTAAAGATAACATTTTCTGCTTCCTCGATGGGATGATCTTTGCGGCCAACATAATAACCTCTCCAATCAATATCAACGACTACGGATATGTCATGATCTGAATCTAACAAGCGCTGAACAACACTAGATTCAAATAAAATATCTGAATACGCTATTATAATATTACCGTTAATTACTTTTTCACCGTAGAAAATAGAATTTAATATATTGTTCTTTTCATAATCTTTGTTATCTAGATATTTTATATTTTTATAATTAATTTTATTTTTTTTATAACCTCTAACTACTGAGATGTTGTCTATGCCACAATTTCTATAAACTGAAAGCTGGCGTTCTAAAAGAGTTTTTCCACCAAAATCAAGCATACATTTCGGTAAATTTTCAGTATGGCCTTTTAATCTGCTTCCTAAACCTGCAGCAACTATTAATACTTTAGTTGTTGATTCATTTATTTTTTTTTCAATATTTGCAATTTCGTCATCACTAAGTTCACTATTTTTTACTGCACGTAATAATGAAACAATTTTTGGATTATTTTCTATATAATCAACAATATCAGGTGCTATAGTTTTTTTTGAATTTCCAGCAAGATCATTTAATAAATCCAGATCTGCTTTTAATATAGTAGATAACTTTTTTATTAAATCTGTTCTTGGAGCTGTACGCTTATTTTTTTCCATATCATTCAGATATGATGGGGCTACACCTATTTTCTTTGCTAGTTCCCTTTGTCCTATATTATTTTTTATTCTCAAGCTTCGGATATATGAACCAAAAGTTTGAGATAAAATAGAAAGCTTTTTCATTTTTACTTTTACTTCAGCTGTTCTTTAAAACCGAAAGATTCCATTAATTCGTTCCACTCTCTTTTGGAAAGTTTAGATGTTTCAAAATTACAATTTTCTCCTTTTATCATTTTTTGGATTACTGCTTTACCTTTTGCTGATAGTTCCATACTACCCATTCTGTAATCCATGAATGCTTCAAATGTAATAGGTACCCATCGTTTTAATGAGTCAATCATTACGTTAGCATAAGCTCTTATTTCGTATTGAGCATGACTGTCGGCCCGTAAAGACAAAAAATTTAATAAATTAAATAAATCTGTTTTCCAATACCACTGCGTATAGGTGTTTAAAGTTAAATTCATTCTAGCCAGTTCTCTAGCCAAACCTTTATTATTTTTATTTATAGTGCTTCCGTCATACTTTTCGTTCAACATTAATTCATAATCTGTATAAGTTTGTTCTGCATCTTTTTTTAATATATTTAAAATATTATCAGCCTGCTTTCCGTTAATTACTTCTCCTCTTCCTTGTCTATTACTTGCTGATTGAGCTGCAAGATTCTCCTTGGATGGTAAATAAAATTCTTTATCTAAAATTGAATATCTTGCAGAATATTCATTGACATTTGCAGTTCTATGCCTAATCCACTGTCTTGCCACAAAGATTGGTAATTTTACATGGTATTTTATTTCGCACATTTCAAAAGGAGTGCTGTGTCGATGTCTCATCAAATACTTTATTAAACCACTATCTGTAGAAATCTTTTTGGTGCCCTTTCCATAGGAAACTCGAGCTGCTTGAACTACTGAACTATCATCACCCATATAATCGACTATTCTTACAAATCCATGGTCTAAAACGGGAATAGCTTCATATAAGATTTTTTCCAATTCAGGAGCTGTAACCCTCTTTGTTGGGTTTTGTTGTAATTGTTGTTCTAGTATTTCTTTTTTTTGCTGTTCCGAGAGTGTCATTTATAATTAATAAATTGAAACTTTTAAATAAAGTTTTATATTATTAATGTTGGATTTCCAACTACGACGATAAACGAATTTCGTAATAAACATTGCGGACGTGGGGGCAGTACCCACCACCTCCACCATATACAACTTTGGGGGGTGAATTAGAATCGACGAGTGTCTAAAGGCTATTCTTTCGTTCGGGATTGTTCCGTCGTTATCGGGCTAAATTATAATTGCAAATGATAAATTTGCTCTCGCTGCTTAATTAATTTAAGAAAGCGCGGTCTGGGGCACCGGGCAACAGAACGCCCCTAGTAAAGTTTCTAGTTGCAAGTGATAGCTTACTAATCTTCTTAAGTTTTTAATCTTGCCACACTGATCAATGATTTTTGACTTTCGGTTGTATTGAAACGCTGATAGATTCAGGTTAAAAGAAGAGAGGTTTGGAGTGCTAGCAACAAAAAGCTCCTTAATTTATGAGTGAAGAACATAAAATGACTGCAGAAGATAAACTGGCATTAACAATAACTTTAGCAATAATATTTTTTGGAGTATTTGGTTTAGGTCTTCTTGGTATAATAATTAATTTATCAAGTTAAATTAATAAAGAAAACAACTAACAAAAAGTCTTAATTTATCGACAAACTAATTTATAATTAGCATTAATTCTTACCAACATTTTCTAAATCGTATTCAACCATATTAATCACCAAATCTTCGAACGATGTTTTTGGTTCCCATTTTAAAATTTTTTTCGCTTTGGTATAATCAGCTACAAGAGTATCAACTTCAGATGGTCGCACTAAATTTTTATCTAAAACCACATAGTCTTTATAATTTAAACCAACATGACTAAAAGCTTTTTCTGCAAATTCTTCTACTGAATATTCTTTGCCTGTTCCAATAACATAATCTTCTGGATTATTTTGTTGTAGTATTAGCCACATTGCTTCAACATAATCTTTTGCGTGGCCCCAATCTCTCCTTGATTTAAGAGTACCCAGGTGTAATTTTTTTTGTAAACCTTTTTTAATTCTAGCGACTGCAAACGAAATTTTTCTGGTTACAAATTCAAAACCTCTTCTAGGTGATTCATGATTAAATAAAATGCCACTTGATGCATGTAATTTATAAGCTTCTCTATAATTTTTTGTTAAATAATAACCAGTTGCTTTTGATATTCCATATGCTGACCTGGGATTAAAAGGAGTATTTTCATTTTGAGGGATTTCTTTTACTTTTCCAAACATTTCAGAAGAGCCCGCAAAATAAAATCTTACTTTGCTAGTTACAAATTCTTTTACCGCAGAAAGCAAATAATGTGTTCCGTTAATATTAATATTTAAGGTAGAAAATTCATCTTCAAATGAATATCCAACATAACTTTGTGCAGCCAAGTGATAAATTTCGTCTGGCTCTATTTTTAAAATAATATTAAATAGACTTGCATAACTCTCCAATGAGCCGGCGTGTAAAGTCACATCTTTCAATAAATGCCTAATTCTCCAAAGTCTATGAATTTCATCTTCTAGAGCTACCCGTCTTACAATCCCATGAACTTTATAACCTTTGCCTAATAATAATTCAGCAAGGTAAGATCCATCTTGTCCTGTAATACCTGTTATAAGTGCAACTTTTGACATAGGTAAAATATTTTAAAAAAAATTAAATAACTTAATTCTTCTAACACAAAAAATTTGGATTTTCATTTATTAAATATAATACCACTAATTAAAATTTTTTACTATTTCTTCAGTCATTTTTTTTGCATCTGAAAAAAGCATTAACGTATTATCTCTATAAAATAATTCATTATCTATACCTGCGTATCCTGGCGATAAACTTCTTTTTACAAAAAGAACAGATTTTGATTTTTCAACATCTAGGATTGGCATACCATAAATTGGACTTTGAGGATCTGTTTTAGCGGCAGGATTAGTTACATCATTGGCCCCGATAACAAAAGCTACATCAGTACTAGCAAAATCATTATTTATATTTTCTTGTTCAAAAACTTCGTCGTAAGGCACGTTAGCTTCGGCTAACAAAACATTCATATGTCCGGGCATTCTTCCTGCAACTGGATGAACAGCATATGAAACTTTTACTCCATTTTTTTTTAAATTATCTGCCATTTCCTTCAATGCATGCTGCGCTTGAGCCACTGCCATTCCATACCCCGGAACAATTATCACCGATGATGCGTTTTTCATTAAAAATGCAGCATCTTCTGCGTTTCCACTTTTAACTGGTTTTTTATTTCTGTTTTTTTGCAATGTTGAGTCTGTTCCTCCAAACCCTCCGAGGATTACGTTAAAAAATGATCGATTCATTCCCTTGCACATTATGTAGGATAAAATTGCGCCTGAAGATCCCACAAGAGCGCCGGTAATTATCAACGCAGTATTTTCTAAAGTGAAACCAATTCCGGCAGCTGCCCATCCTGAATAAGAATTAAGCATTGAAATAACAACTGGCATATCTGCTCCACCAATAGGAATTATTAATAAAACTCCTAATAAAAAAGATATTACAATTATTTTCCAAAAGATGCTGTCCGACTGTGTTTTGCAAAGATAAAAAATTAATACTATAATTGATAAAGCTAATAATAAATTAATATAATGCTGCCATCTAAAGATGATAGGTGAGCCTGACATTATTCCTCGAAGTTTTAAAAATGCTATTACTGATCCTGAAAAAGTAATTGCTCCTATTGCGGCACCAATTGACATTTCAATCAAACTCGAAAGTTTAATATCTCCTGGCAAACCAAGATTAAAAACTTGCGGATTTAAAAAGGCTGATATTGCTACAAAAACTGCTGCAAGACCTACAAGACTATGAAAGCCAGCAACTAGCTCTGGCATTGCTGTCATTGGTATTTTATACGCTATGAAAGCTCCAATTGATCCTCCTACAAGTAAGAAAATTGATACGTAAATAAAACCGATAGAAAAATTTCCTATAGATAAAAAAGTTACAGTTATAGCAATTATCATTCCTAAAATTCCAAACAAATTGCCTCTTCTAGATGTTTCTGGAGATGATAATCCTCTCAAAGCTAAAATAAATAATGCACCAGAAATTAGGTAAAATATTGCTAATAAATTTGCTGACATATCTATTTATTTTTCTTTTTCTTTTTGTACATTTGAAGCATTCTTTGAGTTACTAAAAAACCTCCAAAAATATTTATTGCTGCTAAAAATATTGCCAGAAAACCAAACATATTCGATGTATCAAAAATGCTTTTTATATCGCCTGACAATCCAGCAATTATAGCCCCAACAATAATCACAGATGAAATTGCATTAGTAACTGACATTAAAGGTGTGTGTAATGAAGGTGTAACGCTCCAAACAACGTAATATCCTACAAATATTGATAATACGAAAATACTTAATCTAAAAATAATCGGGTCAATTTCCATAATTATAATTCTTTATTAATTAAGGATTCGCTAATAATTTCATCTTCTTGATTAATATGAATATCTTTTTTTTCTTTACTATATAAATTGTTTACAAAGCTAAATAAATTTTTTGCATACAAACTCGAAGCTGATAATGCTAAATTATTCAATATATTTTGTGATCCCATAACTTTTACACCATTTACAACATTAACTTTGTCAGCTTCAGAAAAAGCTGAGTTGCCCCCTTGACTAACTGCTAAATCATAAATAATTGAGCCCGGCTTCATGCTTTTCACCATTTCCTCCGAAATAATTCTTGGCGCTTTTTTTCCAGGTATTAAAGCAGTACAAATAATAATATCATTTTTTTTAACTGAATTTTTTAATAATTCTGCCTGTTTTTTTTTAAAATCTTCCCCAGCTTCTTTCGCATATCCTCCGCTTGTTTCTAAATTTTCTACTCCTTCTACAGCTAAAAATTTTCCTCCTAAACTTTCCACTTGCTCTTTTGCAACGGCCCTAACGTCTGTAGCAGATACTATTGCTCCCAATCTTTTTGCTGTTGCTATTGATTGTAGTCCAGCTACACCAGCGCCAATTACTAATACTTTTGCTGGAGTAATAGTTCCAGCGGCGGTCATCATCATAGGAATTGCTTTACCAAATTCTGCAACCGACTCGATAACTGCTCGATATCCAGCTAAATTGGCTTGTGAAGACAAAACATCCATTGATTGTGCTCTTGTAATTCTTGGAAGTAGATTAAGAGAGAAAATTTTAACTTCTTTTTTAATTAATTTATTAATTGTTTCTTTATTTGAAAGAGGATCAAATTGACCAATTAAAATAGATTTATTTTTTATTATACTAATTTCATCATTAGACGGACAATTAACTCTCAAAATTATTTCTGATTTTTCCAATACTTCTTTTGCTGAATTATTTAAACTTGCCCCTTTATTTTTATACTCTTCATCATTTATACCTAGGTGTTCTCCGTATTTATTTTCAAGAAGAACAGAAAAATTTAAATCCGAAAATTTTTTTACTGTTTCTGGAGTGATAGAAATTCTTTTCTCTCTAACAAGATCTTCTTTGACAGATCCAATGATTTTCATTACCTCTGTCTAACTTTATATTTGGGGTTTTTTTTGTTTATAATGTAAATACGCCCTCTTCTTCGAACAAGTTTCGAATTCAAATCTCTTTTTTTATGCGATTTTAATGAGCTTACTACTTTCATAATACAGTAAAATTAAAATTTTTTATGCCGGCAACGTCCTACTCTTCCATGCCTTAAGACAAAGTACCATCGGCGCTGAAGGGCTTGACTTCCGAGTTCGAAATGGGATCGGGTATGGCCCCTTCGCAATAATCACCGGCACATAGGGTATATATTTATTAAAGTTTTTTGTAAATAGCTAAATTAGCTTAAAAATGGTAAAAAAAATAATATTTTATTAAAAATTCAATGGAAAAAAAACTCGAAAATTTAAAAATAAATATTTTTTCAGACGGAGCAAACATCAATGAAATAAGAAAGATGTATGACAACCCGTTAATCAAAGGTTTTACCACAAACCCTTCATTGATGAAAAAAGCGGGTGTGAAAAACTATAAAAATTTTATTCAGGATGTAATAAATATAGTTAAAGACAAACCTATTTCTTTTGAAGTGTTTGCTGATGATGATGACAAAATTGAAATTCAAGGAAGGAAAATTGCTAGCATAGCAAAAAATATTTATATAAAAATACCTATCACTAATACAAAAAAAAAATTTACTGGTAAAGTAATTAAAAATCTTTTGGCTAGCAATATACCGCTGAATATAACTGCAATCACAACACTTGATCAAATTAAAATGGTATACGATCTTGTCAACTGCGATACTCCAATTATCTTTTCTATTTTTGCAGGTAGAATAGCGGATACTGGTGTCGATCCAATAAATTTAATTAATCAAAGTATTAAAATTACAAATGACAAAAAAAATATTCAAATACTTTGGGCAAGCACAAGAGAAATTCTGAATATAGTTCAAGCAGATAGGGCCGGATGTCATATTATAACAGTTCCAAATGATTTACTGAAAAAACTAAGTTTAATAGGAAAAAATCTAGAGGGTTATTCTCTTGAAACGGTAAAAGGTTTTTATGATGATGCTTTATCCTCTGGTTTTAAAATTTAAAATTTAAAAATTAAAAATTAGATGAAAAAAATTGCTTTAGTAACTGGTGGTGCCGGTTTTATAGGTAGTCACATGGTTGACTTATTATTAAAAAAAAATTTTCGTGTTAGAGTTATTGATGATTTTTCTGCAGGCTCTTTGGAAAATTTATCTAAACACAAAATGGATATAAATTTAAAAGTAGAAAAAGCTGATATAAGAAATATTAATCAAAATAACTCTATTTTTAAAAATATTAACTACGTATTTCATTTTGCTGGAAATGTAGATATTGTGCCTTCTATCGAAAAACCAAAGCAATATATGTCTGCTAATGTAATGGGCACAGTAAATATTCTTGAGAGCATAAGAAAAAGAAAGATTACAAAATTTATATACGCAGCTTCATCTTCGTGTTATGGAATCGCTAAAACACCTACTAAAGAAAATGCGCCAATAGACACTAGATACCCTTATGCTTTGTCAAAATATTTAGGAGAAAAAATATCTTTTCATTGGGCGAGTGTTTACAAAATTCCAATTATATCTCTTCGTATTTTTAATGCGTATGGTACAAGATCAAAAACCTCTGGTACATATGGTGCTGCATTTGGCGTCTTTCTAAAACAAAAATTGGAAAAAAAACCTTTTACTATAGTTGGAAATGGAAAGCAAAAAAGAGATTTCGTACATGTAACCGACGTTGCAAATGCCTTTTTATGTGCAGCACAAAGTGGTAAAAAAAATAAAATTTATAATTTAGGAACAGGTAAGCCAAATTCCGTAAATTATCTTGTTAGTTTATTAGGAAAAAATAAAATTGTTTACCTTCCTAGAAGAATTGGGGAGCCCTACTGTACTTGTGCCAGTACACAATTAATTAGAAAAGAATTAAAGTGGAAGCCTAATGTTAAGTTTAAAGATGGAGTTGTGGAAATGCTAAAAAACATTAATTATTGGAAATCAGCACCACTATGGAACAAAAAAAAAATATCAATTGCAACAAAAAATTGGTTTAAATATATTAATTAAAATGAAAATTTTTTCATGCATTTAAAATATTATTTTAGAATTTTAAGAATTTTTAGACTCCAATTTTTATCAAAGTTTAAATTTTTATCATCCACATAAAGATCAAAACTTGGCTTTCCAAAGATCAAATTATGATATTTTACACCCCATTTTTTTAATTGGCGATAAGTAATATTGAGTCCTCTTTTTTTTGCTAAGATTATATTTTCGTTAGATCTACCCATAAATCTAGATGTAAAAATTTTAATAAAATATCCTTGATTATATAATTTATTTATTACCTTAATATTTTTTTTAATGGGTATGCTTTCTTTGTAAAAATTTTTTTTAGTTTTACAAATAACACTATCTAAATCAAAACAGATAATTTTTTTTTTCATTAGTTTAAAATTATTTTTTTCACTACAAATTTGCTCTTTATTTGTTAAAGACTATCTTCCAAAATCTTACTTAATTATTGTTACTTATGACTTTAAATTTACTATAATCCAAATCACTTATCGCCCTTGTCTTATTAGTAAAGATTCGTCTGAGTCTTTGATTTTAACAATTTTTCTAAGCGTTTCTTTTGGTAAATTAATTTTTTTAAATACATTTAAACTCCAGTAAATGTGATCAAAAATTAACTTAAAGAACCAGTACGTACCGCTTTCTGATCGTTTGCGAGAATCTGTTTTTAATGTTCCCCTTATGTATCTTGATACACCTTTTGATACCTTAAATGCAACTAAAAGTACAATAAACGGATAAGTAAGTTTATTCCAAGGTAACAATAATTTTAAGCCATACTGAAAGTAAAAATAGTTGTTAAAGGATGTTCGTGAACCTTTTTTAACTTTACTTTCTAATTTATCAAATGTTTTTTTTAAAGGTGAATTTAGTCTTATCTTAAATATTTGATTTATAGAAATTATTAACAAGCTTAGAAGAATACTTAATTTTGAAAGCGAAATATTAAGGTTAGTTTTTGCATGTTCTCGAAAAACTCTCCACAATATTTTAGGTCGCCAACTTAGTGCTTTTAACAAAGGCTGCTGAGTATAATTTATATAGTGATCACTATCATAAGCGTCTGTATCACTAATTTTAATTAAATAAGCTTCTTCGGAGTCTAGATCCTTGCCGATAAAACCATGTTCTCTGGCATATTCATATAAAGGCGTGCCTGGTAATGCTTGTGCATAATTAATACTCAATTGGAAGGTGACTTTATTTCTAAAAAAATCAGGATAATACGGCATTGTTCGTATTAAAAAATCAATCGTTTCTTCAATCGTCTCATCAGTCTCTCCGGGCATGCCAATGACTAGCTGCATAGTAGTTGTTATCCCAGCCTTATACGCGGCCTTCGTTGCTTCAATATTTTGTTCAAGAGAAGTTTTCTTTTCCATAACTTTAAGCATAGTGGGACTTCCAGATTCAATGCCAGAACCAATTAAAACGCAGCCATTTTCTTTCCAAGTTTTTAAAACATTAGGATCATGATTCACCGTATGTACGCGAGTAGCGGCGCGCCATTGAAAACCTAATAATTTCATCGCTTTAACTAATTTTATCGTCTCATTTTTATATGAACCAAAATTTTCATCACCGATATTAATATATCTAACATTGTATTTCTCTTTTAACATTTTCATATGATTGATTATGCTATCTAAAGGACTAACTCTGTAACCTTTTTCGAAACGATGACAAAAAGTACACCTAGCGACACAACCTTTTGCAACAACAACGGTAGCTTGCATTTTAGCTTTTTCCTTTTCATTCTTATTTTTAAATCTCGGCTCGCTATCAAGTACATCATCAGATTTAGCACTATAGTCTTTGTCTAGGCTACTTTTATTATAGTCTTCGTCTAGGTTATAAGGATATCCAGATTTTTCGATGATATAATTATTGATTGAATTATCATCTTCCAAAATTGAATAGTCAGGTCTTTCTATCATATCAGCAGGCAAAGGATGATCATAACCAGTAAATCTAAATTTATTTTTTGAGTCAACGTAGGTTATTCCAAGAATTTTGTTTAAATCATCACTGCTTGTTTTTTTCTCTTTAATAGCTTTAGCCAAATTCTGTACAATAATTTCTCCGTCACCAATGACACAGTAATCTGCATTAGCTTTCCTGTGTAAAACTTCTGCACTTGCTGCAAGATTTCCTCCAACAAATACAATAGTTTTTGGACTAACTTTTTTAATTAACTGTGTCAGATATTTGGTATATGCGTAGGCTGTTGATACTACAGAGCTAATACCCACCATATCAAATTGTTGACTAGCAAAATATTCAGAATTTTGACTATGATTATATCTGTGATAGTCGATGTGATAAAAACTTACTTTTTCACCAATATTTCGTAGGGACTGAATTACGGCCATCGATCCAAAAGGAGGCCACGTAGTAGGGACGGGTCTTATTGGTGTTGTGCAAATACAAATTTTCATACTTTATAGTTCGACTAGTTGTCCGTTAATTATAACGATTAAATTGACACATAACAATACAATCATCCTTTAAATTGCTTGACGCTCATATGACGCAATGCAATTAACGTTTTGACCATTGTATCGTTCAATAATTGAACAGTAAAGCATGATTTATACTAATTTGTTTAATTATTATAGTGGTGGGTGTGGCTAGGATCGAACTAGCGACCTCTACGATGTCAACGTAGCGTTCTACCACTGAACTACACACCCCTAAAATGACTAATGGTCTTAACTAGACCATCCTCAATTTTAGTAAATTTTTTCTTCTTAAAATTTAAAAACTTATTTAATTTTTTAAAAGTGCCGGAAGATTTTATTGGATCATATTTTTCAAGTCTTTTTTTTATTAATTGGGGGTTGGCCCCAATAATTTTTTTAATCAAATTAAACAACACATCAATTTTTACAGATCGTCCTGTGCCCAAATTAAAACTTTTGTAAATCGTTTTTTTTTGTATTTTTTCCATTGATTTTTTCATAACATCAATAACATCATCAATATAAATAAAATCTCTCGTTTGAAAGCCACCATTAATTGTTATTGGTAAATTTTTTAACATTCTATAAATAAAAATTGGTATAACTGCAGAGTAAGGACTTTTTGCTGTCTGGCCTGGACCGTAAACATTAAATAATCTCAAACCCACAGAAGACACTCCGAAAATTTCATATGACATTTCTGCATAATTTTCCACAGATAGTTTATCTTGAGCATAAGGTGACAATATAGAAAATTTATTAATTTCATCATGCCCTAAAGGTAAATTTCCATAAATTGCGGAAGAAGAAGCGTAGACCACTGGAGCAGAATATTTTTTTGAAAATTCAAATATTCTAATTGAACTCAATAGATTGTTTGAACTACTTTTATAAAAGTCTTTTAAAGATAAAGGTACTGAAGACTGAGCCGCAAGATGAAAAATTCCATCTATCTTTTTAGTTTTCAATTTATTTATATTTTGAATTTTTTTTCTTATTAATTTTTTCCTTAAGGTAACTGGCAAATTTACTACAGATCCTTCTGAAAGATCATCAACTAAAATCAATTCATAATTTTTATATAAATTTTTTACCAAATTTGAACCAATAAAACCCGCACAACCAGTTATTAAATATTTTCCTTTTTTCATATTATTGTTAGACCACTAAAAAAACTCCACTAAGAATTTTGAAATTTAATAATGTCAGAAATTTGTTTTATCATACTATTTTTAGTCGGTAGAATATTTTTTTTCATATTTTTTTGAATTTCAACATAATTATCCATTACATATTTTGTTGTTTTTGAAAATGAATCAATATCTCTTTTTGAAACAAAAATACCCATTTTATCTCTTACTATATAATCAATATCTTCAAATATAATTACTGGTCTTTTTCGAGATAAAGACTCGTCTACAACATAGGGTGTGGCTTCGGTGAAAGAAGGCAATATCATTATATTGTGATCGTCATAAATATTTATAAGAGACAGTGGGTCGGCAATATAACCTAATAATTTGATATTTTTATTTAAATAATCTTTTTTTTCTGAATTGCCAACGATAGAGAGTTGAGCGTCAAATTTTAATTTATCGAACATTTTTAAAAACTCAAAAATTCCTTTTTCTGCACTCATCCTACCAACGTATAAAAATCTAACTTTATCTAATAAAGCTTCTTTATGATTGCTTTGCCAATCTTCATCTAATCTAGATATATAAACGAGATGTGATTTGTTTTTATCAAACAGTCGTTCGTGACAAACAATAACTTCAGAATTAGAAGTAACAATTCTGTACATGATGTGATAAATCCAAACAAACCAATGCCCAAGAATATGTTCGTATTCTTCATGTCCACTACTAAAAAGATATATAAATCTTTTCTTTCTAAACATAAATAAAATTAAAAATGCAAAAAAAGTATAAGGAGTTATAGAAATCAGCAAGTATTTAACGTCTGATTTTTTAAAAGTCTTAATAACAAAATAAAAGAGTTTAAGAATATTAGATGTAATTTTTATATTTTTTAAATTAATTTTTTGATTACCTTTTTTTTTTGATCTCCTAACAATATATTGAACATGGTAATATTTATTTAATTCTTCAGGAAGAACTTTTAAATCAAGATTGTTACAGTAGAAAGATTCGTTTTCTTTAAAAATTTTTTCATTATTTATTATAACTAGATCTTTATAAGGCATTCACTTTACATTTATATTCAATAATTTGATCCGCTATTAAATCGCTTCATTAATTTTTACAAGAGTCTTTAAATAAATATAGGAAAAAAGGTAAATAATAAAAAATACAATAGAATAATATTTACAAAATATACCATTTTTCATCATCAAAATTGCGGGAACAATTAACATTAAATAGATCGAATTAATAATTAAAGAAACATAATAATTGCTTTTCAGTTTGTTATTACTTTTTTTAAGTAATAATCCATATAAAAGCATATGCAAATGTTTTTTGTCTGGAAGTATTGGAGATTTTTTTTCTCTTATTAATTTTCTAAAAAAAGAAAAAAATACTTCAAAGAATAAATAAAACATTAATATGCAAAAATAAAAAGGGGATATCATCGGATTTGCTATACTTGTTTCTATTGTAGATATAGCAATAAAAGCTCCTAAAAAATATGATCCACTGTCTCCAAGAAAAATTTTTGCTTTGGGAAAATTAAATTTGAGAAAAATTAACAATATTATTATTTTAAAAAGTAATAAATTAGCCAAGTTATTATTTTCATTCAAATGGTTAACTAAAAATAAATTTACAAGAATTATTAGTGAATGAAAGCCTAGTAAACCATTGCAGCCATCTATTAAATTGGCACCATTAATTATAAATAAAAAACATAAACAAATGAAAATTAAGGAAAAAAATTGTGAACTTTCTAACCAATTATTTAAAGTTTCTACACCAGTTTTATCAATATAAAAACTATTATATTTTATCAATAAAATTAAAAATAAAATCATTAAACCAAGTCTTGCTTTTGGATTAATATTTACTTTTACATCATCTAAAAAGCCAAGAAGGAAAAATAATGTACAAAATGAGAAATATTCAAAAAGATATATATTTCTAAATAATAAAAAATCAAAATAAATGATCAAAAATGAGAAAAAAATGCATACTCCGCCTGCAATTGATGTTTGAAATTCATGGAAAGCTTGGGGCTTGGTAAATTGATCATCGATTAATAATTTTGGTTTATATTTATTTAAGAATAATAAAAAATATTTGTAAAAAAATAAATTGAAACAAACTAAAAAAAAAATTAAAATTAGATTATTTAAGTCCATATTTTTTTATTGAATTAATTGTAATATATATTATTGACATTAAATTTGTAAAAAAACTTAGTTTGTTATAATTTTTATTTATTTTCCAAAGCCAAAAGATATTTTTTAATCGTTGACTGGAACGAGATTTATTTAAAATTCTATAAAGAGCTAAATCGTCATTAAGTTTTTTTGCAATATTATTTTTCTTTAGTAATTTACATTTAAATAAATAATCTTCCATTAATTTTATTTTTTTAAATCTTGTAGTCCCTAATATTGATCTTCTTATTATCATCGTTGTTGTATTTATAGAAGAATTTTTAATAAATGTATTGAAGTTAAAAGCATCCTTTAAAAAAGTTCTTTGTTTATAATTTTTTTTTTCATTTGTTTGAAAAAATGGTGTGTAATCAGTATATGTAAAGTCCAAATTATTTTTTTCCATAAAATTAATTTGTTTTTCCAACTTATTACTTTTCCAAGTATCGTCTGAATCTATAAAGGATATATATTTTGATTTAGATATTCTCATGCCATAATTTCTACAAAAAGATGGTCCCATATTTTTATTCAATCTAACATGAGTAACATTATACAAATTCGAAAATTTTTTTATAACTGACCAAGAATTATCATTGGAGTTGTCATCTATAATATACATGTGCCAATTTTTAAATGTTTGATTAACAACTGAATCAATTGCTTCTTCTACAAAATTGAACTTATTGTAATTCGGCAAGATTATATCTACGCTAAATTTTTCTTTTAAAGTTTTTTCCATTGAGTTTTTTTAATATAAAAATAATAAAATATGCTGACAAAATTAATTGTATTGGTAAAATAATCAACTTGTATCTAGGAAGTATAAAAAATACAGAAAATATTATTAAATTAGAAAATAAATAAAATCCAAGACATCTATTCTTAAACTTATTAATTTTGTAAAATATAAATAATCCCGGAAAAGAAAATACTGATAAAATAATAATAGGAAAAATATGAAAAAAACTATAATAGTTTGGATAGCTAGAATTTAAATCAATAAAATAAAACGAGAAAAATTTTTCAAAAAATAATTTAAAATATCTAAGTGGATTTCTACTTAAGTTGTTGATGGCTTCATTTAAAAAAATATTATCTCTATTTATTTCATAATATTTATTTTTTTCTAAATTCGTAAGGTTCAATTTAAGATTTTGAAATTCAATTCTATCAAATTTTTCTTCATATCCTTCCACTCTCGATAATTCATTATTCCCTTTCCATAAATTAAAACCTAAAGATTTAACAAGAAAAATTTGATTAAAGTGAATATAATTTCTAGCTAAATAGGGAGAAATAATTAAAAAAACTACTATAAAAATTTTAATTGCATTAATTAATTTTATTTTTTTGTTTTTGTAAATAAAAAAAATAATCAAAATAAAAATTAAAATAAACTCACCTCTAGTTAAAATTAATAAACCTGAAACCATTGAAAAAATAAGCATGTTTAGCTTGGTTTGTTTTTCGGTTATTGCTAACAAAAAGTTTAGAAAAAGCAGAGAAAAAAATATTTGTAAAGTTATAGATGAAATTTGTCCGCAAGTATAAATGTTTAAAGGAATAACAGAAAAAATAATTGAATTTATTAATGATAATTTATTTGAAAAAAAATTTTGATTAAGTTGATAAAATAAGTAAACTGAATATGTAGATAATATTATTTGGATAAAAATTATTGAATATAAAAAATTACTTCCTTCAAAAGACGTTACGACTTTTATAAAATAAAGAAAAAAAAGATATACTGGTGGTAAAATGGCACTCGGTATTAATTGATCGTTAAAAGTATAGAATGAATAGCTTTTATGTTTAATTAAATTATCAAGTAAAATATACCATTCATGTTCGATATTTATATCCCTAACAAAATATACTGATATCAACCTTAATAAAAAACTGAGTACAATTAACCAAGTTAAAAAATAAATTTTTGTCTTAGATAAATTATCTAAAATTTGATTAATATTTTTTTTCATGTAAATTCATAATAAACATTAATATTCAGTATTAAATGATAAAGAAACATCTTTAAAAAAACATGATTAACAGGAAGTTTTGTATTTGTAAAAATAAATTGAAAGAAAAAATTAATTTTGGAAATTTACCCCTAATTAACAACTATAGTTCAAAAAAAAACTTAATAAAGTATCCAATTGTAATTTCACAATGTAAAAAATGCTTTCTAATTCAATTAAAGTATTCTGTTCCAGACAAACTTTTATTTCCCAATAATTACTCTTACTTAAGTGGCAATTCAAAAGAAAAAATAAACAACTTCAGATCCTTATTTAACAAAATAACAAAACTTTCCAAAAAAGATAATCCGCAAATTTTAGATATAGGCAGTAATGATGGTTCCTTTTTAGAATTAGTAAAAAAGAAATATACAAAAGTATTAGGCATTGAACCGACAAACGCAGCAAAAATTTCAATAAATAAAGGTATTGATACCATAAAAAAACCTCTGAACTTTAAGTTAGCCAAAAAAATAGTAAGCAAATATTCAAGGTTTGATTTTATTGTCGCATCAAACTTTTTTGCACAAACAAACAATTTAATAGAAATACTAAAGTCAGTAAAATTAATTTTAAATAAAGAAGGTTTGTTGATTGTAGAAGTCCAATACTTATACGATGTATTATTTCAAAAAGGTTTCGACTCTTTTCATCACGAGCATATTGCATATTATACTGCATCTTCAATTATGAAGTTACTTAAAAAATACAAATTATATGTTGTTGATGCAGAAAGATTAAAAGTTCATGGTGGAATGTTAAGAGTATACATAAGTTTGTATAACAAGCCGGTTACTAAAAAATTAAAAAAAATATTAAGTAAAGAAAAAGATGAAAATATAATCGGCAGAATTAAAAATTTAAACTCGTTTAGAATTAAATTTAATAATAAACTGAATAAGCTTCTGCTTGATTTAAAAAAAAAAGGAAAGGAAGTTTATGGTATGGGAGCCGCACCTAGAGCTTGCGTAATGCTCAACTCTTGCAGGTTAACAAAAAATGAAATTGGCCTGGTTGGGGAAGTGCCACAATCCTTGAAATGCAATAAATATGTTCCGGGCACAGACATTATGGTAAAGGATGAAAATAAAATTATTACTGATAAACCTGATTATGTCATTATACTAGCTTGGCATCTGAAAAAAATAATTATAAATCTATTATTAAAAAAAAAATACAAAGGTAATTTTATAATTCCTTTGCCAAAATTAAAAATTATTAATAATAAAAAATTATTATGATGTGTTATGAAAGAAAATAATGAACTTGATATTTTAATACCAGTATTTAATGAAGACGAGATAATAATTAAAACTATAAAAAATATTTTATCATCTGTAAAATGTAATTTTAAAATTCTCGTATGCTTTGATTATGATGAAGATCCAACATTAAAAATTATAAAAGAGAATTTTCCTAATAATCACAAAATAGTATTCGTAAAAAATTTTTCTAAAGGTTTTAACAATGCTTTAATTTCAGGTTTTAAAAACACTGATGCAAAAGCTATTCTTATTTTTATGGCTGACGATCACATTAATCATAATATAATAAATTCTTGTTACGAAAGATTTAAAGATGGTTACCATGTAGTCTGCCCAAGTAGATTTGTAAAAGGTGGAAAAATGACTGGAAATCCTTTTGTAAAGGGCTTTATAACAAGATTAGTATCTTTTTTTTTATACAACTTTACTTCTTTTCCAATTAAAGATTCGACAAATTCATTTAGATTATTTTCAAAAGAATTAATAAGTAAAGTTAACATAGAATCTAACAAAGGATTTACTTTGTCTTTAGAGTTAACCGCAAAAGCGCATCGCCTTGGTTATAAAATTACAGAAATTCCCACAATTTGGATGGAGAGAAGTAAAGGAAAAAGCAGATTTAAACTTTTTTCATTTATTTTACCCTACACAAGATGGTTTCTTTACATTATTAAAACATCGATTTTTTATAAAAATGCAAAATAAAATAAACCTTGGTGTAATTGGTAAAAATTTTGGTTATCATGTAATTTACAAAGCTTTTTTAAAAAATAAAAAATACAATATAACGGGCTTTTCTTTCAAATCCAAAAAAAAGAAAATACAACTTCCGAAAAGTGTTAAAATATATTCTAGTTGGAAAAAACTAATTTTAGATAAAAAAATAAATGCAATTGTAATTGCTACTCCACCAATATTTCATAAAGATATTATTAAATTTGCAATAAAAAATAATAAACATATATTTTGCGAGAAACCTTTCACTTGCTCAAATAAAGAAGCGGATTTGATCTGTGATTTAATAAAGAAAAGTAAAAATATATCTCACATGGTTAATTATGAATTTGCGGAAATAGATGCATTTAATTTTCTCAAAAAGAGAATTATCAACAAAATCAAAATAAATGAAATTTTTCTTAATTGGGTTATAAATATTAAAAAAATATCACGAACCGGGTGGAAAGAAAATCACTCTCAGGGCGGTGGAATAATGTTTAATTACGTTTGCCATGCTTTGTATTACTTAGAATTATTATTTGGCAAAATAACTTCGGTCAAATCAAATATCTTTTTAGAAAAAAAAGATAAAATAAAAGTTTTAAAAGGGATTATTTTTTTTAATAATAGATTATCTGTAAAAATGAACGTAAAGGTAGGTGTAATTAAAAAAAATATTGAACCCACGCATCAATTAAAAATAACATCAGATAAAAAAATCTATCTTTTAAAAACTAAATTAAATAGTTTATCTGACGATTTTGAATTAACTGCATCAAATCAGCATTCTAAAAATAAATTAAGGAAAATTTTGTTTAAGAATAAAAAAAAAGAAAATGATTTTAGAATAAAGCCAACTTATAAAAATTCAAAAAAATTTTCAACTTGGATTATTAAAGATAAAGTGCAAAAACCTAATTTTTTTACAGCCCAAAGAATCCATTTGATTATAAAAAAAATGATACTTTCTTCAAAAAATCAAAAAGAAATATATATAAATTAGAGCAAAATTTTATAACTCAAAGCTTAAAAATTTTGAGTTTTAATTGTCTGCTATAACTTAGCACAATGGATGAAATTATTATTATATATGTAGCATTACCAGTTGAAAGAATACTACCAGTGTTTCTAAAGGGAAATACTTCAATAATTAAGCTTATTATAGAGGCTGATAAAATAAAATTTTCTATATTGCTTCCTCTAATAAGTTTAAAATTCTTAAAGATAAAAATTAAAAATATTAATGCCAATGTTCCAGCGCACAATAAACCTACAATTCCTGATTCTACTAAAATTTCTAAATAATAATTATGAGGATGATTTGAACACATTCGATAATTTTTATGTTGATGCAACTTGACACAATCTTTCCTGAAGGACTTCATTCCATTTCCGAATATCTTATTTTCTTTCCAAAGATCAAACGCTGTTAAATATAACGCTACATATCCTTCTCTTCCCATATTTTCCGCCCAAAAAAATTCGAAATCATCTGCTATCGTATTATTTCCCTTTATTTTTAATTTTTCGCCTTCCGTCTCAACACCAACAATATATTTTTGTTTATGTATTAATTCTTTATTTAGTGCGATTACTACTTGCTTGATATTGCCATAAAGATCATGAAATTGATGTTTTCTGTACGGATCAGCGGAAGCTATAAAATAAAAAATTATAAATAAACTTATAATGCTTACTGGTATTATTTTTTTTAAATTTACATTGAATAAGAAAACCAAAAGCAATCCAAGTAAAAATAGTACCAATGGCACTCTATTACCAGAAACGAGTATTCCTAAACCTAAAACGCATATTGCTAGTAGGGTAAAAATAAACCTTGTATAATTTTTATTTTTAAATTTATAGGAAAGAAAAAGTATTGAAAAAAAGGAAAAATTTTTTATATAGCCCCCAGCAATTAATTCATCACCGAAAAATCCAGTATTGTATCTACCAACAGGAATCGCATCTATATGAGAGCCTTCAAGACCTAATGAAGAATGAAAGCCTTTAATACCTATCAAATCAAAACCGAGAAAATATTGAAAAATCACATCTACAGATACTAGGATTGGAAAAAAAGCAGCCGAAATAAAAAAATATTTGAAATTTAATACACCAAACTCAGTTAAAAGATAGACAATTATTAACATTAAAAAAAATCTAAAAAATGCTATAGATTTTATTAATCTGCTTAAATTGTTGTACTCATATCCATCTATATATAAAAATTTTAGGAAACTTAGAGCTGTGGAAAAAAAAACTATAAAAAAAAATAAAAAAATAATCTTTGTTACGAAATCAAATTTTATTTTTAAAATCCTTGATTTTAAATGAAAAATACCGAGACAACAAAACAATAAAAGATTCAAATTAATAATTAAGTTTCCTAATATAAAACTTATTGGAAAAAAACTAAAAACTAAATTTGTTAATAAAGTATAATTAATGTTATTTTTCTTTTCTAAATTCATTTTAATCTTGATGATACCAAAGCAATTTCTTTAATATAAAAACTGGTGCAAAAAATATAATTAAATTTTTTATATTGAGCGGATTTATGCTTGAGTGTAGTAGAAGATGTGTGCATTCCTTATATTTGCCATCAATTTTAAAATTTACAAATTTTCTGTAATCAATATCTTTCTGTATTTTTCTTCTCTGAAATTCATTTAAATCAAATGTATTTTCTCTTAACCAAATTTCCAATTCTTCAATTTCTTTTTCTTTATTTATAATTGATAAATTTTTCCCATGCAATCTATAGGACCCCAAGGGTTCCTGAACACTCTCAAATAAACATATTTTTGAAAGTCTTAAAAATAAATCAAAATCACCTATAATTGAAAATCTTTCATCAAATTTTTTCTTTAACTTTAGATAAAATTTTTTTCTTATTACGCTTGCTAAAATACCAACATTATAATTCTCAATTAATTTATTATAAATTTTTCCGCGAGGTAATTTTCTACTTATATATAATTTTTTTTTTGTGGTATTTTTTTTTAACATCCATAAATTGCTAAAAACAACTCCTACTTCTGGACTATCAAAATAAGGTATTTGCAATTCAAGTTTCTCTTTACTCCATAGGTCGTCTACATCCAGAAAAGCAATAAAATCACCTCTACATTTTTCTATGGCAAGATTCCTAGCTTTGTACAAAGATGTGTGTTCACTAGAATAAAAATATCGAAATCTTTTATCTTTATAACTTTTAAATATTTCTGCACTTTTATCTTTCGATCTGTTATCCCAAAAAATTAACTCCCAATTTTTATAAGTTTGAGATATTGCACTTTTGATACTTTCATTTAAATAAGATTCTCCATTGAAACAGTTCATTATTATGCTCACTAAAGATTGGTTGATAGATTGTTTACTCATTATAAAATTTGATTGTTGATTTAAGCCCCTTCTCGAATAATATTTTTGGTTTCCAATTAATTTTATTTTTTGCTTTTTTAATACTTGGATACAATTTCAAAATTTCGTCCTTTCTAAATTTAATTTTTCCAAATTGAGGATGGCCACCTTTTGAAATTTTTACTACATTTTCAATTATGCTTCTAATTTTTATTGGCTTTCCAGATCCAATATTTATTATTTGTCCTCTCGCATTTTTATTTATTAAGGATTTTAGTATTGCATCTACAACATCATCTACATGAATAAAGTCTCTTAATTGATTGCCTTTAGAACAGGGAAATTTTTTATTTTTAATACAACCTTTTATTATAATTGGAAGGAAACGATTTATATCTTGTCTTGGTCCATATGCTAGATATAATCTTAAAACTGTAGATGGAAAATTTTTTTTTTTAAAAAGATCTATCAAATAGATCGAGGATAAGAGCTTGGCTTTTCCATAGATTGTTTTAATTGATTTTGGATTGCATATAATACTTTCGTTTTGCGGTGATTTTGAATTTCCATATTCTACACTACTGCCCATTTGAACAAATGAAATAGGTTTTTTTCTTAAAAAAATTTCCGTTAAATTTTTACATCCTGTATAATGACTTTGTAAAGTTTTTTTCTTATTTGTATGGTCAACATACCCACCAAGATTCACAACATAGTCAAAAGTTTTTTGAATATTTCTTTGCAAAGATTTTTTCTTTGTAATATCACAAAGTATATATTTTACTTTTGATAAATATCTAATTTTTTTCGGAGGTTTTGAAGAGACGCTAGTAACTCTCCATCCCTTTCTTAAAGATTTTTTTGCAAGATGGTATCCGATAAAACCAGTACCACCAACAATTAATATGTTTTTTTTATAATTCAAAATTTAATTTTTTTATTACTAAAAATTTTATTTAGTTCATCTTTATCTCTTTTTGTATCCATGCACTGCCAAAATCCTTCATGTTTATATGCTGCTAGTTGTTTCTTTTTAGTCACTTTCTCTAAGGGTTCTCGCTCTAAATATGTATTGTCACTTTTAATAAATTTTAAGAATTCTGGTTCCATAACAAAAAAACCTCCATTAATCCATCCTTCATCAAGTTTAGATTTTTCTTTGAAATAGCTTACATGCTGCCCCTTAAGCTTTATGCCTCCAAACCTAGCGGGAGGCCTTACGGCTGTTAATGTTACAAGCTTTTTATTTTTCTTATGAAATTTTAATAACTTTTTCAAATTTACGTTAGATAATCCATCTCCATAAGTCATCATAAATGTTTCTTTTCCAATATGTTTTTTTAATCTTTTTAATCTTCCGCCTGTCATGGTGTTTCTGCCTGTTTGAATAAGATTTATATTCCAATCAAAAAATTTTTTATTAAAGAATTTTTTGATTACTCCTCCCTTGTAACCCAAGGCAATATAAAAATCTTTAAAACCATATTTGGCGTACATTTTCATAATACGAAAAAGAATAGGTTCACCAGCTATATTAATCATTGGCTTGGGTATTGTTTTAGTGTGCTCAGACAATCTAGTTCCGAAACCTCCTGCCAATAAAATAACTTTCATATTTATTTCTAATTAAATTGTTTTAAATTTTTTTCTATAAACCCGGAAGCGCCCGTTAAAAATATTTTCATTGAGTTTTAAAACCTAAAATCTTAAAAATTTTTCTAAAAATAAAATAAATTAGAGACAAATAAACATTTGGATAAAATAAATTTTTTAAAATGTGATTTTTGATATTTAAATAATTTTTCCCCATTTGTTGGCCGCCAATTATTATTTTAAACATATAATTAGTAAAATTTCTTAAAGCAAAATTTTTACAATAAAAATAACTTTTTATGCTTAATCCTTGAGTTCTGTAATAATCTAATAATTCTGGAATTCGAACAATTTCCACAAATTCATACATGCTTCTCCATTCTCTGTATCCTATTAAATTTACACTTAATGGATCGGCGCAAATGTATGCCTTGGAATTTTTAAAAGCATTAGCAATAACGATTGGATGTAAGCAAGTATTATCAAAGTTTGACCAAACCCCAGTGTCTTTAATTCTTTCTTGATTAAGTATATCAATTGATTTTAACCATTTTTTTGTTTTAAAAAGACTCAAAAAAATACTAATTAAGAATTCCCATGAAACTTTTGGATCAATGACATCCCAAAAAGGTACTTGTTTGCTAGTTTTTATATAAGATATTTTTCTCATATTTTCAAAATTTAGATTTTTAGTATTAAAAGGAACTGGAAATTTATCTAGATAACTTGATTCTAAATTATAGGAATTAATGAAAAAATAATCTTTATCTAAATTATCTTGTAGTAAATTTTTTAATACTGATAATGTTTTAGGTAAAATTAAGTCATCATTTCCTATCATCCAAGAAAATTCACCTTCGGCCATCGATATAGATTTAATTCCATTAATTGCAAACCCAAGATTCTTCTCATTTCTATTATATTTAATTTTTAATTCTTTATTGTATTTTTTAATTATACTTTCTGTGTCTCCCTCAGAATTATTGTCAGAAACACATATTTCAAAATCAAAATTATCTACATTTTTTTTCGAAATTAATATTGAGTTTAAACAATTGTCTAATTGGTTTACTCGATTATATGTTGGAATACATATTGATAAAATCATAAATGTTACCAGTAAATTAATTTAAATTTAATAATCATAAGACAAGTTCTTAAAATCTTCTTTTAGATATGATTTAAAATTATTAATATTGACAATATGGAATCTTGGTAAATGAAAAACTAATTTTCCACCATTTTTTAAAAAATTTAATTCCTGTTTAATAACTTCTTTTCTAAAGGACCATATTAGAACTAATAAATAATCTGGTTTTTTTCTTCTCATTTCCTCTTTTGAAATAATTTGAATATTTGACCCAGGTGTATATTTTGATATTTTTTTAACACTTCCATCACAAATTGCTTTGATCTGAGTATTTTTAATTTTACAATGATTTAAAACGACATTTCCTTTGGTTGAAGCACCGTATCCAACAATCTTCTTTTTTGAATTAAGATTTAAAAACATTTGTAACAATGTTTTAACTCTATTTATGCGTTTATTAAAATTTTTATACGATTTATCCTTAATTTTCATTTCATCTACAAGAATTTTACTAATTTTTTTTTTATTTATTTTAAATTTACTATTCTTTTTCGCGCACATAATCTCAATGCTTCCCCCGTTTATTTCGTTAAGCGAAACATCAATTATTCTCAAATTATGTCTTTCAATAATTTTCTTAAAAACTGTTAAGGTATAATATGTAACGTGTTCGTGACAAATTTGATCGTATGTTAAATTTTTTAACATTAAAGGAAAATAAGATAACTCTAAAACCCAAATACCATTTTTCTTTAATAATTTATAGATATCCCTGCAAAAATAATTTGGTTCATCAATGTCATAAAACATTGCAAAAGAAGTTATTAGATCAAATTGGATTTTTTTTTGAAGAAAATTTTCAATGTTTTTTTTAGAGAAAAAATCATTGATAACAGTAATATTTTTTTTATACAAATCTTTAAATTTTTTCGCAGTAGGATCTATTCCAAATAATTGCATTGATTTATTTAAATTATTTAGAAAAGTACCATCGTTACTTCCAATATCGAGAATAGCTGAATTATATTTTATTAAATTTTTCTTTTTTAAATATTCAATTTTTTTTTTAATGTGAGATATCATCAATTTACTTAAAGAGGTACGATATTCATAAGTTTTTCCAAACATTTGATATGATTTTGCTGTCTTATAAAGTTGAATAAGCTTACATGTTTGGCATTTATAAAGATCTAGTGGATATTTTTTTAAATTAAATTTTTTCTTTTTATAAAAAACTCCACTTAATGGTTGTGATCCTACTATAATAATTTTTTTAAGTTTATTACTTTTACAATTTCTACATTTTATCATTTTGTTAAGAAATTTTTCTAAATACTTCTTTAATTATTCTAAAATTGGAATTGATTATTCCCATTTATAATTAAAACTTTTATCAAAAGGATCTTTTCTAACCATTTCGCTTTCATTATGGGGTTGTGTTAAGCAATTCGCTATAATTGATTCTTCTTTATCCAGTCCTTTAAAGCCATTCCAAATATTAGGAGGGATTGTGACTAAAAAATAATCTTCTGGAGAGAGTATCAGCTTTTGCCAAACACCTTTGGTAGAGCTTCTTTCTCTGTCGTCGTATAAAACTAATTTAACTTTACCTTTAATACAAACATAATTCAGAACTGATTCTTTATGTAAATGCCAACCTTTGATTGATTGATGGTATATAGTTGAAAAATATATTTCACCAAACTTCGCAAATACTGAACTATCTGCTCTTAGCATATGCATAACCTTGCCACGATTATCTGAAATAATTTTAAGTGGAGTTATTTTTACATCATGAATCATAAGATTAAGGAAACTGTTAACTTATTCCAAACTTTTTTTTATAATAATTTATTTGATTAAAAGTAAAATTAACAATTTTATCCCTTGAAGTTCTATTGTAATAAAATTTATACCATTCGAAGGTTAATTTTAATGCTTCTTTGGCTGTTAATGATATTTTCCAATTTAAAAACTTAAGTGATTTTCTACTATCTAAAGAAAGATGTTCTGACTCATAATATATCTTTTTTGTTTTTAAAATTTTTGATTTTGAATTTAAAATTTTCTTTCCTAACTTCGCTACATCTATAACTTTAAGATTGTTTTTTACATTTGGTCCAAAATTCCAGCAACCAACGAATTTCTTGTTATTATCAAAATATAGTTTTTGAGCTAACTTTAAATATCCAAATAATGGCTCCATTACATGCTGCCATGGCCTTGAAGCCTTGGGGCTTCTGATAATTAAATTTTTATTAAATAAAAAAGATTCAACGCAATCTTTTATAATACGATCTTTTGTCCAATCCCCCCCTCCAATACAATTTCCTGATCTTGCTGTTGCTATTTTGCAATTATTTAATTTGAGGTAAAATGATTTTATATAACTTGCAGTTAAAATTTCACAGACAGCTTTACTTGAGCTGTAGATATCATGTCCACCCAATGCAGCGGTCTCCTTAAATTTTATTTTTTTTTCTAAATTCAAATAAACTTTATCTGTTGTCACTATAACAGCAGATTTTACAGCGTTACATGACCTGATTGCTTCAAGCACATTAACGGTTCCAATAACATTTGTCTCTACAGTATCTTTTGGATTTTTATAGCCAGCTAAAACGCTTGATTGAGCCGCAAGGTGGAAAACTATAGAAGGTTTTCCTTTTCTTATTACCGATTTTAGTTTTTTTAAATCTTTTATATTTGCTCTATAATCTTTTTTTAAAAATTGTGATAGATTAGAACCATCAAAAAAATTTGGTTTTGATATTGGATTTAATGCATAACCAATAACTTTAGCCCCTAAATTATTTAATATTAAAGTCAGCCAACTTCCTTTAAAACCAGTGTGACCTGTAAGTAAAACTGTTTTATTTTTCCAAAAATTATTTCTTTTCATATAATTTTAATTTTTTTAAAATTTTTTGAACTTCATGATATTTTTTCTTATTTCCATTTTTTTTTAAAATATTTATATTTTTTATGTTATCGATGGCATGCCAAAAACCCTTGATACTTTCAAAATTAGGTTTATATTTTTTTATTATTCTTGGATAAAATTCTTTTTCAAAATTATTATAATTTTTAAAATTATTGCCGAGTAATGCAGAGTTGATTATAGAAATTCCCGAATATACAAAACCTGTAAAATTTTTTTTATTTTTTGTTTTTATTGAATTAAACATTATATCTCTCTCAAAACTTACAATTTTATTATTTACTTTCCCAACAATTCCATAATCAAATTGAGTATCACAACCAGTAAAGGTAATATCAAATTTTCCTTTGATATGATTAGTAAAAATTTTTCTTAAATTAATATCAAAAATTGCATCACCGTTTAATAATAAAAAGTTTTTAGATTTAATTTTTTGTTTTATCAAAAAAATTCTTTTTGCAATTGAAGAATTTTCACCAGTAGGAATTACATCGATATCATCTTTTTTGAAATTTTTGTTTTTTTTTAAATATTTTTCGATCATTTTTCCTTTATATCCGATTGGTAAAATAAAATGATTAAATGAATTTTTTTTTAAGGCATTGATGATATACCAAAGAATAGGATATTCATGGATTTTAACCAAAGATTTCGGAATTTTTTTTCCTAGCAAACCTAATCTAGTTCCGCTGCCACCACATAAAATAACTGCTGTTTTGTAATTCATAAACTTATTTTCCATAAGATAAGGCTTTTTTTAAATCTTTTAATGGTGATTCTGATTGTCTTGCAAATTTATAACAGAATTCATTTTTAACCTTTTGTAGTAACTTGGAATGCCACCATTTTTCCAAATAATTATAATTTTCATTTACAAACTTTGCGGCTTCTTTTGGTGAATTATGTACTATCTTAACTTTTTTTAACATCTCAAAATCTTTAATTGAAGATTTTCTCAATGAACAATATTTTTTATCATAAATCAATATTACGGGAATGTTTAAATTTAATGATTCCAAAAAACCTGAAGAATTAACTGTTTCAACTATTAACTTAAAACTATTTGAAATTGTATGGGTATTTTTTTTAGAACTAATGAATTTAAAATTTGGAAATTTTGATTTCAATGATTTTAAAGTATAATTCCATTTATAGCTCCTCATATACTTAAAAGTACTAGAGTTTAAAATACTTTGATTGACTTGAGATACGAATGATACAATATTATCAATACTTTTATCTACTTCCATTTTATTTCTTGGAGAGCCTCGCGCAAATTCTAACCCCGGTGATAAATTAAACTCCATTACCGGTATAATCAAACCTGAGGCATTTCTCTTTTTATTTATTTTTTTATATACAGTTTTTTGTAAAAAAAAAGGGAGAGTTTTTTTATAATCTTGTTTCCAGCCCCAGGTAAGGAACTTGTCAGATATTTTTATTTCATTTTTCTCATCTAGGTTAAAATCACTTATACCGTAACTACCGCCATGCTGGATAATAAACAACTTTGAGCCATTAAGCACTTTCTGTGCAGAATATAATTTAAAAACATCGTTATAAACGTGGTCTAGACTAGTTATTATAATTTTGGGATTTTTTGGAACTTTAGATTTTTCAATCGATTCTTTCGTTTGTTTATAATATTCAAGGTAAATTTTTGGCAGCTGATATTTAATTAAACTATTTACAAATATCGTAAATTTATCCATTTTTTTTGATGATTTCGCAAAATTATTCCTCACTTTCATATTCAAAGGAATGTGGAGATACTTTATAGGAATTTCACGACTATATACCAATTGCCTATTAAATAAATTATTTATGATTTCAAATTTTTTAGAAAAATTTGTACTCTGAAAATATATTTTTTTTTTACCAGGTAAAATCGAAACTGAATTTATCAAGTAATTTTGCAATTTGTACTCATCTTTTTTGTATAAAAATTTTGGTTGAATTTTATTTTTATTAACCACGCTATAATTAATGCCACCAATAAATTTTATTATCTCTGTATAAATCCAATGATTCCAATCATTGCTCAAAAATATAGATCTTGCAAATTCCGTAGAGTCGTCGGGAATAAAGTTTTTAATTTCATAATCAAAAATTTTTGTGGAAAGATTTTTATTTTTTTTTTTTATACTTCTGATTATTTCCCATCTATCGAAAGTCGCAAATAAATATATCCAAAGCCATTTGTATAATAATATTTCCCAATATCTTTTTGGATATTTCAAATTATGGAATTTATTAAGATTTAAATATAAATTATCTAACAAGGAATTATATATTTTATGTAAATACTTTAGATCTTTTCGAAATTTCGATTTACTGTTCCAATGATATTTGGATACTAAATACTTTTTTTTTTTATCCTTCTTATATCTATTATCATTATCGATGCACCAACTTCCCAATAACAAATTTTTTTTGTTTTTTGACCAAAGCTTATTTTTGTCTACAGTGATGAGATTCATGTATTGTTTAGTTTCTGTTTAATAAAATGAGATAGATCTTAAAGAAGAATAAAAATTAATTTTTTTTTTGTGACAAGAGTTTATCAAAATTCTCTTTAGCACCGATAGTCCTGGATTTAAAAACGGGTAAAGGAACTTTGAAGCCAATGTAACTACAATCATTCCACTGAGCAACCAGAGAAAATCTAACTTCTTCTTTCGTTAAATTACGACCAGATCTATGAATTAGATTTTGATGAAAAAATAAAACATCTCCTGTTTTCATTGGTATTGTAATTTTTTCATACCTATTAACTATATCCTCATCAACCAAAATTTGCGTCGTACTTCCTTTAATTTCATTCCAACTTGCTTTGAAAACACCTTCTTTATGAGAGCCTTTACAAATTTCAATTGCACCATGTTCAGTAGTTGTATCTCTAATTATCGGAGCCCAGGTAGCTACTAGCCGAGTATCAGGCATTGTATACATTATTTCTTGATGCCAGCCGTAAACTTTTTTAACTGCTCCTTGTTTAAAAGCAGAACTTATGGCTTCTAGAGGCGCTTGAATTAAAATTCTATTTAAATAACAATAGACTGTACTATAATTTTTGAGCCCCAATAATTCTTTTGCAATTTTTTCAATTTTACTATTACCAATAAATTTTAAAAAAGTTGAGGAATAACACACAGTATCATAAAGTTCTCCGATTGATTTATAATCAATATTTGTTATTGCTATCAGCAACTTATCAAGTTCTCTAATATCATTTGGATAGATTAGATTCTCAATTTTTTTCGGCTCAAAATTTAAATTAATTTTATTTCTTCTAACTAATGAAATACCTAAGTCATAATAAATAAAGAAGATTTCCTTATCTATGCTTTTTGGATAAATATTTTTTTCTATATGATATCCGCAATTATTGAAGTTTTTAATCACAATATTTTACTTAGTGTTAATTGAACAAATTATACATTATACAAAACAATTTTTTTATTACAACAGATTCAAATTAAAGGAATTGAGATAGATCAAGTTTGACTCTATTTTCATATTTTTCTCATATTACTGCTTATATATTAAATATTTTAATTGACCTTAGAAAAATTTTTTTCTTTTACCTCATAAATCGAATCACAAAAAATTAAATTATCTCGATTGTGCGACACAAAAATAATGGTCTTATCATCTTTTGCTAAAAAAATTTCATTAACAATTTTTTTTTCCGTTTGTGCATCAAGTGCATTGGTTGCTTCATCTAATATTAAAATATCTGGTTCGTTATAAAAAGCTCTTGCTATACCAATTCTTTGCTTTTGTCCGCCAGATAATCTCGATCCAGCTTCGCCTAATAAAGTTTCTAGACCAAATTTTGAGTTTTTCAAAAATTCATTTAGATTCGCTAGTTCAATAGCTTTCTTAACTTTCTCAACGTCAATGGCTGAATCTCTTAAACCAAAAGCCACATTTCTTTTTATTGTATCATCTAAAATAAAAACATCTTGGGGCACACACCCAATAATTTTTTGCCAACTAGATTTTATATTTTTAATTTTTTTTCCATCAATTAAAATTTCTCCACTTTGTGGTGAAATTAACCCCATAAACAAATCTAAGAAAGTGCTTTTTCCAGAACCACTAACACCAAGAATGCCAATTTTTGAACCCTTGTTCATTTTAAAATTTATGTTTCTTAAAACAAAGTTTGATTCTTTTTTCGTATTTTTGTAGTAAGAAAAACTTACATTTTTAAAATCTACACTATTTTTAAAGTGGATCTCTGCAACTTGATCTCTAGATGAAAATTGAATGCTTTCAAATTTTTCCATATCCCTAGAAAGCTTTTCAGCCGATTGAATAGTGTATAGAAATTTTTGTATACTTTCTACTATTCTAGCAAATGATGGTATCAATCTGTATGCTGCAGCTAAAAAAACTCCTAATGTGGGAACCATGGATGTGATTTTTGATTGATCTTGATAGGTAAAAATAAATATTGAACCAATTATCAATAATACAAATAATTCAAATGAAGGCCTTGGCAAAGTATTTCTAAAACCTAAGCTATGAGACACATTTGCATACTTAATGTTTGAACTATCAAATTCATCTAATAAATTTTTTCGCGATCCAGTTAATTCAAATATTTTGGAACCCGATAAACCTTCGATTATTGATTTAAGTCTTAATTGTAGAACCCTTACCCTGTCTTTGCCCATTTGTACTATTTTTTTTTGATTTACAAAGGTCATTAAGAATGAAAAAGCGATTAATAATAAAAAACAAACAATTGCTAGTTTTAAACTAATAAATAATAAAAAAATGGAAACGCCTAATAGCACTACCGTTTCCATTACAATAATCATTAATGAAAGCAACGCTACTGTTATAGCGTCAATTTCTACTGTAATATTTTTAATTAAATCAGAAGTGTTAGATCTTAGGTGAAAAATCCTTGGTAAGTAGAGATACCCCTTAAAAAAAACACGGCTTAAATAAGAACGTGTAAAATATATAAATTTATTTTCTTTCCAACTCTTAAAAATATAAAAAAAAGTTTTCAAAGTAAAACTACTTACAAACAAGCAAATTAGCACTAAATTGAAATCGTAATTAAAATTTAAATTTTCTAAATAAATAAAAAATTTTGAATTGCTTAAACTGGAAGGATCAGACATGTAACTTAAAAGTATCAACATAATATTTAAAGTTAAAATTTCTAATATCATTGCAATAAATGTTAAAAAAGTTAAGAAGATTGCGGTTTTTTTCTGATTCCGAGTCAAAATTTTATTTATTTGTTGTAAATATTTCATAAAAATTGTGAATTATTCTTTTAGTAATTGATTTAATTGAGTTTTTATTTTTTTCTGAGTTCGATCAAAGATTTTTTTACTGAATTTATTAAATAATTAAACTCTTTATTACTCATCCAAACATGAAAAGGAAATGAGATCATGTTATTATAAAATTTCTCTGTGTTGATACATTTATTATTTCCAAAACCCATCTTTTTAAATAAAGGATATTTATACAAAGGGTAGTATTGAACTGCACATTTAATTGAAAAATTTTTATATAATTTTTCTATAAGATAATTTCTGTTTATTAATTTTCTTGGTTTATAATATGCACTAAGCAAATGATAAACATGTCTGAGTTTTCTTTCAGACTTGTGAAAAACAATTTCTTCAAATTTTTCTAAACTTTTAATAAATTTATTAGCCCTTCTTATTCTGATAGAATTTAATTTGTCTAATTTTTTCATCATTATTATCCCTGCTCCGCATTGAATTTCACTTAATGTAAATTTATATGGCCATTTATTTTTCAAATCTAGATCAAGATTTCCCATTGCAGGCTGCCAGTAATTTTTTCTTTTGAATTTAAAATCACAATGACCGTTGTGTCTCAAGCCCTTTACTTTTGAAGCTAGTTTATTTTCTTTAACATAAACCATTCCTCCTTCACCAAGAGTGGTAATATTTTTCTGTGCATGAAATGAAAAACATGAAAAATCTCCTAGGCTTCCAGCTTTTTTTCCATCAATTTCAGCACCTAATGCTTGAGCGCAATCTTCAATTATTTTAATTTTTCTTTTTTTACAATATGAAATGATTTCTTTAAAATTTAAAGCATAGCCATATAAGTGAACTAGTACTATTGCTTTTGTTTTTGAAGTTATCTTACGCTTTACATCTATTAAATCCGCAACTCTAGTTTTAAAATTTATATCTGCCCAAATTATTTTGGCCCCATTTCTTGCAAATGGAATAGCTGAAGCGCAATAAGTATGCGCGGGTATTATAACTTCATCATCTTTTTTTATATCGGCTAACAAAGCGATAATTTCAAGCGCGGCGGCGGCTGAACTTACTGCAAAAACATTTTTTTTACCTATGTATTTTGAAAAGATAGATTCAAATTTTTCTAGAAACTTTCCCTGTGTTAAAGGATCAGCTTCTTTAATAATATTAACTAAAAAACTAATATCTTTTTTGTCAAAGTTATGTGATCTGCCACTCCAAGGAATTTTCATAAATTATTATTTGTTTCTCCTTTATATAATATTAAAAATTTTTAGTGATTGCCTTGTAAAAAATATTATAAATATTCTTCTGATAACGTTTTTTACAAATCCAATTATGAAAGAAAAAAAATTATTAAATTCATTATACCTAAACAATAAAATCAAATAACCACATAACCTTGATATAATATTGAGTTTATTATCTAGTCTATATTTGTTCCGTATCATAATTTTTTCAAATAATGTTTCTATTGTAAGAATCGTATTTTTATCCAAAACGCCTCTCCATCGTGTTTCTACATTAGTCGGTCTATAGTAATTTTTAGGATATGATTTCTTAAGATCTACTTTACTTAAATAGCCTGAATCTCCTATCCATTTCCTACCTAAAAAAGTTGAATACAATAAAGATTTATTAAATTTAATATCAAGCCACTTGCAGAGTCTTCTCATTTCTAACCCGAGATTATTGTGCATTTTTTCATTTTGCAGTATTAAAATTCTCTTTTTACTCATTTTTTGAAAAAATTTTTCTGCTGACACCATATATAATAAACTCATATCAATTTGAAAATTAATCGGAATATTTTTGTGTCTTTGATATACTCTGAAACTTCCTGCAAATGTTGCCCTGGGATCTCTAAGCATAAAAACAAATTTGGAATTAAAATGCTTTTCATATTGATAACAATTCCATGGCGCATGCTCATGAGCAACTATCATTTTGATTTTATCTAAATTGATTTTATTAATTTTTGCGAAAGCATAATGAATTGCAAAAAATAGTCTTTTTTCTATATTAAATTCTTTTTCTACAATTAAAAAATCATTTATGTATTTTGTAAAGGCCGATTTATTCTGATTCTTGCTTAGTATATTATAACTTTCATTTGCGTTTTTTCCTAATATTGCTTTTGTAATAATATTTGTAATGATTCTGGGCTTTAAAGAATTATCAATATTAATACCCTTTTTTTTTAAAATATTAATTTTTCTAAAAAAACTTAGTGGTGGAATTATTAATATTTCTTTATGTGAGTCTATTAGACTATGTAGCCAATCTATGCCGCAATGACCAAATGTAGAAATCACAGCAACAGGAATTGTTCTTATATTTTTTTTATTTTTCATATATCAAAAATTCTCTAAATTTTAGATTGTTCTTTCAAAAATTCTCTAAATTTTAGATTGTTCTTTTAAGGCTTGATCTAATTGAATTTTAATTTTTTCAAATGTTGAAAAATTTTCATCAAAATCCACCATATGATTTTTTACGGGTTCTAAATGCTTATGAAAATTTTCTTGATTCATGGAAAGTAAAAAAAGAACGTGTTTTTCGAATGTATCATATGTCCTATCTGAAATAGCAAAACAACTATCATAAAAATCTGAATAATGAAAAGTGAAATCTTTATTATAATTACAACTTAGTATTCGCCGACCTACCGCTAACATCTCTGCCAACATAGTTGATCTAGCGCCAATTATTAGTCTGCTGATATAAGCTGTCTCATAACTTGAAAATGTATTTAATCTATTGTTTATAATAATTGGCGAGTCTTTATCTAATATTTTTTCATAGAAATTTATTTCTTTTTTATAATTGATATGGTCTTTTGGGTATTTTAATGCAAGAACAGTCTTCAATTTATATTTCTTAGCTAATTTTTCTGCATGTTTTACTATTATTCCCAATTCATTCGGTTGTAAAATTTCGTGCATTCCGTGTCTTAAGCCTTCTGAAATGAGACACAAATCATATTTAGGTGTTGCGTTAATTAAATTATTTTTTTTTAAATATTGTTTCGCATTAAATAATCTTAGTGATCCAACAATATAAAATTTTTTAACTTTTGCCCCTATTTTTTCATAATATTCTTTTGTTTGTTTTCCGAAACATAAATAATTTGGAATATAAATTTTAGAGCCCTCGGCCTTTTCCTCTTCTTTTGATCTTATGAATGATTCTAATCTGTGAGCGTTCTGTATCGCAAAAAATTCAATTTTTTCATCTAAAATTTTTGCTAATTGAAAAAATCTAGAATCGTTATCTATCCAAGTAAATACTACTTTAGGTCTTACAATTTTAATTAAAGCCAAATAGTAAGACAATTTAAAATTTCTATTAAAAAATTCTAACAAAATGAGTTTTAATATTGAAAATGAAATATATATTTTATCTACTTTACGATCAGGCATCTGAATACAAAAATAATTTGTTTTATCAAATAGTGCTTTGTAGATACTTAATTGAAAGCTATTAAATATTATTACATCTGTTTGTTCGGGATTTTTAAAAATAATTTTTGCATTTATTAAATATTTTATTAATAAAATTATTTTTTTAATAAAATATCTTATTTTGATGATTTTATTTTTAATATAAATATATACTTTTCTCATTATTAAATTATCTGTGTATTTTATTTAGATGCTTTGGAATAGCGTAAGCTTATTTTTTATATATCAATATTTAATTATTGGTTGAGCCATAGCTCCGCATTTTGACTTTGCATTATTTTTAAAGTCATTTAACATAAATTTTAAATTTTTATCAAATAGGACGATATGAATAATTATTACTATCAAGTATAGTTGTAATAAATTTACCTATTGATATTTTTAATTTATTTTTTTGCTTTTTGATAATTTCAAAACGCATATTTACAAATGGTCCAGAAGTAAATTCTGCTTTTGTATTTACAATATTTTTAAAAAAAACATTTGTAATAAAACCATTTTTATCCTCGAATGATTTGCAATAACTAATAAATTCCGAAATTTCATTCTGACAATTTATATGTCCTTCCAAAAAAAATTTAAGTCCTTTTATATACTTAAACTTACTGCAAAAAACATTACATTTAAAATTTTCATTAAAACAAAAAATGTAATTTTCAAGTAAAGGTTTTTGCTTTTTAATATTTTTTCTATGTAAAAATTTTTCATAAATTATTTTTGGTTCGTAAAAAATAATTTTATCTTTAGCCTTTCTTGAAAGATTCTGTTGGAATATTTTCGAATGATTATTTTTTATTTTTGCTACTAGCCACATTTGATTTCATTATTTCATTTTTCAATTCGTCATATTCCTTCATTTTTAATCTCATAAAATTGATCGTAAGTTTAGTTTTTTCCGAAATTCCCCTTGGGGTAAGAACATAAATATAATTAATTTTGTCTGGATTTTTTTTAAAGTTACTCATTTTTATTAAGCCTTTGGCTTTTAAAGCCTTAAGGCAATAGTTTAATTTTCCTAAACTAAAACCAAGTTCTTCGGCAAGCTCCCTTTGTGATGATTCTGGTTTGTTTTTAATTTTTCTTAATAAATTGAGATGGTCCTGACTATTTTGCATAGCTTGTTCTAATGTTGGATTTGCATAGCTTGTTCTAATGTTGGACATTATAGCGTTCAAATTATGAACGGTAAAGTAAAATCATTCTATTAGATAATAAATATTAATTTAATAATTAAAAAAACAGATTGCATATATTACTTACTTTTTAAAATAAGCCATAATAATCTTGACTTTTTTTATAAAATGTTCAATATTTGAACATTATATCGTTCAAAAATTGAACGGTAAATAAAAAAATCAAATAGAGAAAAATTAAAAATAATGAGTAATAGTACAGTTATTATTTATGATATTGGCTAAAGTCTTGTTGTATAGTTCGAGATGACATACACTATTTTTTTTGAATAATTTTATGGGAATTAAGGTTTTATTTATTTATCCAAATAATCCTGGCATGATTCTGCCGCCGCCTTCTTTAGCATTGTTTTCAGCTTTACTAAAAAAGCACGGGCATAAAATGGAAATTTTTGATCTCTCTTTTTATTCTACAGATCATGGGATTGATTCTGATGGATCGAGAATGGAAAATTTAAATGTTGTGCCGTATGATATGGGTTCAAAAGGCCTGAAAAAATCAAATTGGAAATTAGATATAATTAATCAACTCAAAAGATTTCGACCTGATTTGATTGCAATCACTTCTACAGAAGATATGTGGGAATTAGGAATATATGTATTAAATGAAATAAAAGAATTTAAAATAAAAAATAACATCCCTGTTATTGCTGGTGGAGTTTTTAGTACATTTGCACCAGACCTGTGCATAAAATATCCCTACGTGGACATGGTTTGTGTTGGAGAAGGAGAAAATGCATTAGTTAGTCTTTGTAAAAAAATAGAAAAGGGTGAAGATTATTCTAATGTTACAAATTTATGGGTCAAAGGCAAAAATGGTAAAATTACAAAAAACAAAATTAGTGAACTTGTTGATGTAAATAATACTCCAATGCTGGATATATCTATTTTTGAAGAAGATAGATTTTATCGACCCATGGCAGGGAAAATTTGGAAAATAGCCCCAGTCGAAACACATAGAGGCTGTCCATTCACATGTGCATTTTGTAATTCACCAGATCAGCAAACATTGTATAAAAAAGAAACTGGAAGCTCTTTTTTCAGAAAAAGGAAAATGCAAAAAGTTTATGAAGATTTAAAATATTTTAAAGAGGAGTTTGCAATAGAATATAATTTTTTTTGGGCTGATACATTTTTAGCATGGAATAGTAAAGAGCTAGATGAATTTTGCGAAATGTACAAAGATATTCGTTTGCCATTCTGGATACAAACTCGCCCCGAGACTGTTTCTGAAGAAAAGTTAAAAAAATTACAGAAAGTTGGCCTTAACAGGATGGCATTCGGGATAGAACACGGTAACGAAGAATTTAGAAAAAAAATGCTTGATAGAAGATGGAAAAATAAAGATATCATAGAAGCAACCAGTATCCCCAAAAAATTAGGTATCCAATTTAGTGTAAATAATATTACAGGTTTTCCAAACGAAACAAGAAAGCTTGCATTTGACACAATCGAGTTAAACAGACATATCGATTCTGATAATCAAAATATTTATAGTTTTGCTCCTTTTCACGGCACACCACTAAGAACTGTGGCCGAAAAAATGGGATTAATTTCTCATAATACAATTACTAAATGTTTGACAAATAAACCTCAACTTATTTTACCCGAGTATCCACCTGAGGAAATAGAAGGTATTAAAAGATGCTTTCCGCTTTATGTAAAATTTCCAAAAAATAGATGGATGGATATTGAAAAAGCAGAAAAGCTTGATAAGGAAGGTAACAAAATTTATGAGAATCTCAGGTTAGAGCATATAGAAAAATATTTTCCAAAACCGGAAGAGGATCTAGCGGGAAAAGAAGATATCAGTAGGATGCCCGACGTTTCAGATGACGTAAAAAGAGGCTTTGTTGATGAATTAAATTAAAATAATTTTTTATGTATTAAAATATTTCTATTTTTGAGTCTATATGAATCACAATAATTTTGATAATTTAAGTTTAGGGTCAGGAAAAGTTAAACAAATTTCGATATCTGAAAAAGTAGATCAAAAGAAAATAGAAAAAATATTATTAAATAATACGTCTTTTTTTGAAAAATTTCTAAAAGAAAAAAGAGATAAGTATGGGCAAGAAATATTAGATTCACTAACAAAAGATAAAAAGTTAAATTTTTCAATTAACAAGCACACAGAATTATTCATAACAAAAAATCAAAAAGATATAATAAAAGTAATAAAATACATTATATTTAGATATAAATTTTTAAGGTCAGGAAAAGATAAAATAAATTTAACTTATCCTCCGTATCTAATTATTGAACCTGTTTCGACATGTAATTTGAAATGTCCTTTTTGTTTTCAGACAGATAAATCTTTTACAAGAAAACCTTATATGGGGATTATGAATTTTCAATTATTTAAAAAAATAGTTGATGAAGCAAATGAAATAGGTGTTGGTGCAATTACTCTTGCTAGTAGAGGGGAGCCAACAATGCATAAACAGCTTGCAGAAATGTTAGAATATGCTGGAAAAAAAGAAAATATTTTTGAAATTAAATTAAACACTAACGCAACCCTTCTTAATAAAAACATATGTCACTCTATTTTTAAAAATAATATTACTCAAGTAGTTATATCGGCAGATCACTACATTAAAGTAAATTTTGAAAGATTAAGACTAAATAGTAATTTTGAAGAAGTAGTAAAAAATGCTGACCTTTTATTTAATACTAGAAAAAAATATTACCCAAACTCTTTAACGGAGATAAGGGTTTCGGGAATCGATATGGAAAAAAATTTGAACAGAGAAAAATTTAAAAAATTTTGGATTCAAAGATGCGATCATGTAACGGCCAGTTTTCCTTTGGAAAGATGGAATACTTATAAAAATGAAAAACACCCATCGATAAATGATCCATGTGAAAACTTCTGGGATAGAATGTATGTTTGGTTCGATGGAAAAGTTAATCCTTGTGATGCTGACTATAAAAGCCAATTATCATATGGAAATTATAATGAGGCTAGTATTAAAAAAATTTGGAATGATAAGTTAATTTCAAAACTAAGAAATAGCCATTTAAAAGGAGATCGTAATAAAATAACTCCATGCGACAGGTGTGGAGTAACATTCCAATGAAAGCAGGCTTAATAGGAAATGGCAATCACTCAAAAAGAATTCAAAAAATTTTAAAAAGGAAAAATATTAATTTTTTTTTATATAAACCCAGCAGGCCTAATTACTACAATATTGAAGATTTTGAAATAATTAAGAAGTGTGATGTTATATTTATTATTACCCCTAATAAAACACATCTTGATTACATAAAAAAACTATATTCTAAAAGATATATATTCTGTGAAAAACCGCCAGTTAACTCAATTAAAGATTTAAAAAATCTAAAAAAAGTAAATTCGAAAAAAATATATTTTAATTATAATTTTAGATTTTCAAAAATATCACAAATTTTGGAAAAAAGAGATCAATACAAAGTTGGAAAATTAATATATGCTAATTTGATAACCTCGCACGGTCTAGCGCTAAAAGAAGAATATAAGAATAGTTGGAGATCAAATTTAAAAAAATCTCCCAAAGGAGTTTATGAAGTAATTTCAATTCATTGGATAGATCTTATTAACTTTCATTTTAATATTAATATAATAAAAAAACCAAAATTGTTAAATCACTCTGGCATTGGTAATAGTTTTGATACCTCTTTAGTTGAGATAATAACTCCTGATAACTCTTTAGTGAATGTATTTTCAACCTATAATTCTGCATATTCAAAAAGATTGTTTTTTTTGTTTGAAAACGGAATTATCGAACAATATGACAATATTGTCAGTGTAAGAGGTCCTGCCATAAATTTGGACAAAAGGGGCTTTTTTAAAAAACCAAAATTAATTGAAAGTTATAAAGTAGATGAAAATAGTGATTATAATATTTCACTTGAAAAAAGTGTTACCTTTTTTTTAAATAAAGTAAAAAAGAAAGAATTTTTTAGTAAAAAATTATTTGATTGTGCTTTAAAAAGTAATTCTTTGATTCTTTAATAAAACATTGGTAGTAACTGAATAATGAAAACTTTGGTAATCCTTGAAATGGCTAACAATCATATGGGCGACATTAGCCATGCAAAAAAAATTATTAAGAAGTTTAGTTATATAACCAAAAAATTCTCTGATAAAATCGATTTTGCTTTAAAATTCCAGTATAGAGATAGAGAAACTTTTATACACAAAAATTACAAACATTCAGAAGATAAATATGTTAAAAGATTTCAGTCTACTTTTTTTTCAGATAGAGAGTGGCAAAAACTTATTAAATTTTCAAAAAAATACTTTAAACTTGCATGCACTCCATTTGATGAACTTTCTGCTAATAAGGTTTTTAAAGAAAATTTTGACTATGTAAAAATAGCTAGTTGCTCTGCTACTGATTGGCCTCTTGTTGAATACATCTATAAAAAATATAGGAAAAAGAAAAAAAAAATAATTGCTAGTTTAGGTGGTTTAACTGAAACAGATATTATAAAAGTTATCTCTTATTTTAAAAACAGAAAAGTTGATATCTCTTTTTTATATTGTGTAGCTAAATATCCATCTTTTTCAAATGAACTAAATTTATCTTTTTTTAATTATTTAAAAAAAAAATATGGAGAAAGAATTATAGGTTTTTCAACTCATGAGGATCCTGAAATTAAGATTTCCCC
>CACLKR010000003.1:0-5000 GCA_902607625.1 uncultured Pelagibacteraceae bacterium | reverse complement strand
TTTTTAGGGATTGGCTTGGAGTCGCCTCTTCGCTTCTCACTGTAAGTACCATTGTAGCACGTGTGTAGCCCAACACGTAAGGGCCATGAGGACTTGACGTCATCCCCACCTTCCTCCAGCTTATCACTGGCAGTTTTTTTAGAGTGCCCAACTAAATGGTAGCAACTAAAAATAGGGGTTGCGCTCGTTGCGGGACTTAACCCAACATCTCACGACACGAGCTGACGACAGCCATGCAGCACCTGTGTTTTGTCCGGCCGAACCGAAGACTCTAATCTCTTAGAGTCGCGACAAACATGTCAAGTGTTGGTAAGGTTCTGCGCGTATCTTCGAATTAAACCACATGCTCCACTACTTGTGCGGGTCCCCGTCAATTCATTTGAGTTTTAACCTTGCGGTCGTACTCCCCAGGCGGTGTGCTTAACGCTTTTGCTGCGACACTGAAAACTAAGTTTCCAACGTCTAGCACACATCGTTTACGGCATGGACTACGAGGGTATCTAATCCTCTTCGCTACCCATGCTTTCGCTCCTCAGTGTCAGTAATGATCCAGAAAGTTGCCTTCGCAATTGGTGTTCTTTCTAATATCTACGAATTTCACCTCTACACTAGAAATTCCACTTTCCTCTATCATACTCTAGTTAAAAAGTTTTGATGGCAGTTCCAAGGTTAAGCCTTGGGATTTCACCACCAACTTTTCTAACCACCTACGAGCTCTTTAAGCCCAGTAATTCCGAACTACGCTAGGTCCCTTCGTATTACCGCGGCTGCTGGCACGAAGTTAGCCGGACCTTCTTATTCGGGTACAGTCATTTTCTTCCCCGACGAAAGAGCTTTACAACCCAAAGGCCTTCTTCACTCACGCGGCATCGCTGCATCAGGGTTTCCCCCATTGTGCAAGATTCCCCACTGCTGCCTCCCGTAGGAGTTTGGGCCGTGTCTCAGTCCCAATGTGGCTGATCATCCTCTCAGATCAGCTATTGATCGTAGCCTTGGTAAGCCATTACCTTACCAACTAGCTAATCAAGTGCGGGCTCATCTTTTGGCGTTAAAACTTTCCCTGTGAAGGCTTATCCGGTATTAGCACAAGTTTCCCCGTGTTATTCCAAACCAAAAGGCAGATACCCACATTATACTCACCCGTTCGCCACTAAGTATTGCTACTTCGTTCGACTTGCATGTGTTAGGCGTGCCGCCAGCGTACGTTCTGAGCCATGATCAAACTCTCAAGTTTAATAACGGCGCACACTAGCTTCATATAAATAATAAAAAAATTATTTATATTTTCGTTGAAGTGTGTACGACAAATTTTGGTAACCTAACCGTCCACACTTCTCTTCTTCTTTTTTTACAATTTAAAAAAGCTGAAAATACTCACTACAAAACCACACCTCTGGTTCAGTTGTTAGCACTTTAATTTAACAACCTTACAACTAAGCCAGTAAAACTAAGCCTTTTTGGGGTTGGACGCTCGGTTATAAGCTAATTGAAGAATAAAGCAAGACGTATATTAATCTCAAATAGTAGCAATAATTAGGGATTTCTATAACTAATTTTTGATAAATTGTTGTATAAAATTCTATAAATATAATATTAAAATCTGGGTTTATCTAAAATTGACCATGTATCAAAGTATTAAAAAAAGCTGGGATAAAACTAAGAATTTATTGTTATCTGGGTTTATCGTAGCTTTTGTACTTCTAGTAGCAGTTGTTTATAAAAGTGATGAGAAAATTACGAAGAAATCTGAAATTATTGGAAATTTCAAAGAAACAACAGATTTGAAAATATTCAAGAAATTTTTACTAGATCAAATTAAATCTCCATTCATAAATCTTAATTATGAAATAAAAAAAGGAGACACAATTCTAAAAATTTTAAAAAAGTATAAAGTTCAAAATAGTGACATCGAAAAAATAATAATTCAGTATAAAAAATACGGAAAATCTAACCGGCTTCTAGTTGGTAATACAATTGATATTACTATTAAAGAAAACCCATCAACAAATAAAAATTCTATAGTAAAATTTTCCGTTCCAATTACCAAAAGTACAACTATATCAATAATCAAAGATGAGGAGAATAAAATAGTATCAAAAAAAATTATTACCAAATTGTATAATAAAAAAATTCTGTCTGAAAATATAATTAAAGATAATCTTTATTCATCTGCTATTGATACAAACATAACCCCAGATATAATTATTGAATTCGCTAGAATTTTTGGTTTTGAAATTGATTTTCAAAGAGATATAAGAAAAAATGATTATTTTAAAATTCTGTATGAAAAATATTTTGACGAAAGTGGCGATTATATAAAAAGTGGATCTATACTATATGCCCACATGTCTGTGAATGGCAGAGAAATCTCACTTTATAAATTTGGAAATGATAAAGGCTATGGTTATTTTGATATAAATGGTAAAAGTGTTGAGAAGGCTCTAATGAAAACTCCCATTAATGGTGCAAGACTATCTTCACCTTTCGGTATGAGAAAGCATCCTATACTTGGCTTTAATAAAAAACATACAGGAACCGACTTCGCTGCAAAAGAGGGAACTCCGATCATGGCTTCTGGATCTGGAACTATTACTCGGGCTAAATGGTGTGGTGGAGGAGGAAATTGTATAAAGATAAAGCATAATTCTACTTATGAAACTATTTATGCTCACATGAAAAACTTTGCTAAAGGTATGAAAGTTGGAAAAAAAGTTAAACAAGGACAAATCATTGGATATGTGGGATCGACAGGAATGTCTACTGGTCCTCACTTACATTATGAAGTGCTTATTAATGGAAAAAAAGTAAATTCTCAAAAATTAAAACTACCATCTGGAAAAGTATTAAAAGATAATGAAAGACAACTATTTGAAATTCATAGAATTAAAACAGATGTACTAATTGCTGAAATGATTGCTAAAAAAAATTAAATTAACTTTTATTTTCGGTTTCGTGTTTTTGGTTATTGCTTCCTTCGTCAGATAATTTTTTTTCACCATCCGTTGGTTTATCAATAACATTAGGTTTACTTTGGTCTCGATTTTTATTTTTATCTTCAATGATTCTCACAAAATGATCTGCATGCTGAAGATAATTTTCAGCTAAAGTTTTATCTCCTGAAGTCATGGCCTCTTTCGCTAGCGAATTATATTTTTCAAATAATTTTTCTGCACTTTGATATGTTCTAAAACTATTCCTTGGTTGATTATTTGAGAATGAATTTAATCTCAGTTTATTTTGTGGGTTACCATCTCCATGCGATGCGCGATGATTTCTGCCATTTGGTCTACGTCTAAATCTTCTTGGTTTACGCTGAAACATATATTTTATTGAAATATCCTACTTATATATAGGATTTATATTATCTTATTCATTATTAGTTCATTTTGTCAAAATAATTATTTTTAAAATTTAAAAATAGCCCAATTTTGTGCTTATTATGCAACGTACATTAAGATTATAATCATATATCTTGCTTATTTCTCTAAATCCACAACACTTCAATATACTAGAAACTTTTTGGTATTGGTTAAATCCAATTTCTAAAGCAAGCTGTCCATTCCTCTTCAAAAGATAGTTAGATTTATAAATAACTTTTTTTATTAGGTCAAGACCATCGAGTCCACCATCTAAAGCAATCTTTGGTTCATAATTAATTATATCTTTGCTTAAATTATTAATATCTTTTGATGGAATGTAAGGTGGGTTAGATACAATTAAATCATACTTTCCAGTATTGTATTTCACCAAATCATAAGTTTTAAACTTCGATTGATTAAGCAGATTAAGATTTTTTGCGTTTACTTTGGCCGTTTGAATGGCTTTCGCTGAAATATCTATTCCTATGCCTCTTGAAAGATTTAATTCTTTTAATATTGAAAGTAGTATGCAGCCTGAACCTGTTCCAATATCTAGAATATTTATCCTTTTGTTCCTAAAAAAATTTATTACTTTATAAATTAGAAGTTCTGTTTCGGGTCTAGGAACAAGTGTCGCTTGATTAACTATAAAATCTTTGCTCCAAAACTCTTTTTTACCGATAATGTAAGCTACTGGCTCTCTATTGATTCTTCGTCTAATTGCAACATCATATTTTTTAATAATTTTTTCTGAAATATTTATTTGATCATTTGTAATTAAGTATTCTCTTTTTACTCCCATAATATCCGCAAGAATTATTTGAGCATCTAATTCGTGAGAATGAACACAATTATTTTTTAGAATTTGCGAGGCTTTTTTGATTATGTTTTCTAAATTCATTTATTGTTTAAATTGGATAATTTAATTTCTTGATCTTGTATCCTTAAATTTTGAGTTAATTCATCAAAAGCGTCACCACTCAAAAATTCCTCTAATTTATGCAATGTTAAATTTATTCTATGATCGGTAACTCTGCCTTGAGGAAAGTTATAAGTTCTTATTCTTTCTGATCTATCGCCGGTTCCTATTTGATTTTTTCTATCCCTTGATCTTTCTTTTTCTTTCTTCTCCCTCTCTGATTCATAAACTCTTGATCTTAAAATTTTCATAGCTTTTGATCGGTTTTTATGTTGTGATTTTTCGTCTTGTTGACTTACAACAATTCCTGTTGGTAAGTGAGTAATTCTTACAGCACTATCAGTGGTATTCACAGATTGTCCCCCGGGCCCGCTTGATCTAAAAACATCAATCCTTAAATCTTTTTCATTAATTTTTACGTCTAATTCCTCGGCTTCCGGAAGAACGGCAACTGTAGCAGCGGAAGTATGGATCCTGCCTTGGGTTTCGGTCTTAGGTACTCTTTGTACTCTATGTACGCCAGACTCATATTTTAAAAAAGAATAAATATTATTTCCCTTAATTAATAAAATTACTTCCTTAAAACCTCCCGCTCCACTTTTTGATATATTTATAATTTCAAAAGACCATCTGTTATTTAAACAAACTTTTTCATACATTTTATATAAATCGGCAACAAATAAGGTGGCCTCTAATCCTCCTGTCCCTGCTCTTATTTCTAA
>CACLKR010000002.1 GCA_902607625.1 uncultured Pelagibacteraceae bacterium | reverse complement strand
AAATTAATACAATAAACATAAAAGGCAAAACTAAATTAGTTAAAAATAAAAAATCATTTAAATCAGGTTACAAAAAAGCAATAGTTACACTAAAAAAAGGTCAAAGCATTGATCTAGCTACAGGAATATAATTTTATGTCATTAAAAATATTTAAACCTTATACCAAGTCCACTAGAGGTACTGTAATGGTTGACAGAAAAAACCTATGGAAGGGAAAACCTTTGAAATCTTTAACACTAGGTAAAAGTTCAACTGGTGGAAGAAATAATTTGGGTAGAATAACATCTAGAAGTAAAGGAGCAGGACATAAAAATAAATATAGACAAATTGATTTTTATAGAAAAAAAGATGATTTAAAAGCCAAAGTAGAAAGAATCGAATATGATCCGAATAGATCTGCCTATGTGGCTTTAATTAAATATGAAGATGGAATAAAGAATTATATTCTTGCTCCTAGCAGACTTAAAGCAGGAGATGAAATTATTTCTGGAAGAAATAAAGAACTTAAAATAGGTAATTGCATGCAATTATCTGATATTCCAACAGGTACAGACATACATAACATTGAATTAAACTCCAATGGAGGTGGTAAATTAGTTAGATCTGCTGGCTCCTCTGCTCAGATTGCAGGTGTGGATGAAAACTATTGCATTATTAAACTAAATTCTGGTGAAATAAGAAAAATTATTAATACAGCTAGAGCCACAATCGGGTCAGTGTCAAACAGCGATCATCAAAATATTAAAATAGGAAAAGCAGGAAGAAATAGATGGAAAGGAAAAAGACCATCGGTAAGAGGTGTGGCAATGAACCCAGTAGATCACCCCCATGGAGGCGGTGAAGGAAAAACATCTGGTGGTAGAAGTCCAGTATCGCCGTGGGGTCAATCTGCCAAAGGTTTAAAAACTAGAAATAATAAAAGAACTAACAAATTCATAATTTCAAGAAGGAAGAAAAGGAAATAACTATGTCAAGATCTGTATGGAAAGGACCTTTTGTCGATCCAAGTTTATTAAAAAAAGTTGAAAATTTAAAATCACAAACTAAGCCAATGCCAATAAAAACTTGGTCAAGAAAATCTACAATTATTCCAGAATTTATTGGAGTTAGTTTTTTAATTTATAATGGGAAAAAATTTATTCCTATTAAAATATCTGAAGAAATGGTTGGTCATAAATTAGGAGAGTTTTCGCCTACAAGATCATTTCATGGACATACACCGGCGGATAAAAAAGCGGCAGAGGTAGCAGCGCAAACATCTACTACGACCAAACCTACTGCGCCAACCCAATCTACAGCTACACCTAAACCCAAAGAGGTAGGAAAAAAATGAAAAAAGATACAAATATTGTTAAAGCAGTAAATAAAAATGTTAGATCAAGTCCAAGGAAAATAAATCTTTTACTAAAAAATCTTCGTGGAAAAAAAGCTGATGTTGCTATCAAAGATTTATCTTTTGCAAGACAACGAATTGCCCTTGAAATAAAAAAAACAGTGCAATCAGCTGTAGCAAATGCTGAAAACAATAATCAGTATGATATCGATAATTTATACATAAAAGAAGCTTATGTCGGTAAATCTATAGTGCTTAAAAGATTTAGACCTAGAGCTAAAGGAAGAGCTAGTGGTATAAAAAAACCATATTCTAACCTTACGATAATTTTATCTGAGAAACTAAATAACAAAAAGGAATTACATGGGACAAAAAGTTAATCCTATAGGTCTAAGATTAGGAATAAATAGAGGTTGGGATTCAATTTGGTTTGCCAAAAAACGTGACTATGGTAAATTTTTAATCGAAGATTATAAAATTAGAGAACATATAAATAAAAATGTAGTTAATTCTGGCGTTTCTCAAATTATAATAGAGAGAACGTCAAAAAAATGCATTGTCACTATTTATACATCAAGGCCCGGATTTGTTATTGGAAAAAAAGGATCAGATATTGAAAAAATTAAAAAAAATTTATCAAAGATATCAAGTACAGAAGTTAGTTTAAACATTAAAGAAGTTAAAAAACCTGAGTTAAACGCATATCTTGTAGCCAAAAATATCACAGAACAATTAGTTAAAAGAATAGCTTTTAGAAAAACAATGAAAAGAGCAATTCAATCTGCACTTCGATTAGGAGCAAAAGGTATTAGGGTTTGTTTGAGTGGAAGATTAGGTGGAAATGAAATAGCAAGAACAGAATGGTTAAGAGAAGGAAGTGTACCTCTTCACACATTTAGAGCTAACGTTGATTACGCTGAGGCAGAAGCTCTTACAACTTACGGTATAATAGGAGTAAAAATTTGGATTTATAAAGGAGAAGTTTTTTCAAAAAAAACAAATACAGATAGTAAGGAGAAAGACAATGTTACAACCAACAAGAACAAAATATAGAAAAGCACACAAAGGCAGAATTCACGGAAACGCTACCAGAGGAAATATCCTTAATTATGGAGCGTATGGTCTTAAGGCTATGGAACCAGAGAGAGTTATTTCTAAACAAATTGAAGCAGCGAGAGTAGCCTTAACAAGATATATGAAAAGAACAGGGAAAGTTTGGTTAAGGATTTTCCCAAATATTCCAGTTTCAAAAAAACCAACCGAGGTAAGAATGGGTAAAGGAAAGGGTGCACCAGAATTTTGGGCCTGTCGAGTTAAGCCTGGAAGAATAATATTTGAGGTAGATGGAATCGATGAGGCTACTGCTAAAGTCGCTTTATATAAAGCTTCTACAAAATTGCCGATAAAAACTAAGTTTGTAAAAAGGTTTTAAATTATGAAGAATAAAGAAATTATCAAATTAAGCATTGACGAAATAAAAACCAAAATAAATTCTCTTAAAAAGGATTTATTCAATATTAGATTTAAAAAAATTAATGGACAATTAGAGGATACGTCAAAAGTTACTCTATTAAAAAAAGACGTAGCAAAATTATTAACAAAAATGAATACAAAAAAATAATATGAGTAAAAAGATATTAAGTGGCAAAGTAATTAAAGATAAAAGCGATAAAACTGTTGTGGTTATGGTAAAAAGAAAATATTCTCACTCTTTTTTTAATAAGGTAATTACCTCATCAAAAAAATACCATGCTCACGATGAAAGTAATAAATATAAGGTAGGTGATGATGTGAATATTATTGAATCCAAACCACACTCAAAAAGAAAAAAATGGGAGGTTATTAATAAATAAATGATACAAGTACAAACAGAATTGAATGTTGCTGATAATACTGGAGCACGAAGAGTTGAATGTATAAAAGTTCTTGGTGGATCAAAACGAAGATATGCTTCAGTAGGGGATAGTATTGTTGTCAGTGTAAAAGATGCGTTAACAAATGGTAAAGTTAAAAAAGGATCTGTACAAAAAGCTGTTGTAGTGAGAACTAAATATTCGATTCACAGACGCGATGGAAGTTCAGTTAAATTTGATAGTAATGCAGTAGTCATTATTGACGATAAAGGTGAGCCTATAGGTACAAGGATTTTTGGCCCAGTAACTAGAGAGTTAAGATTTAGAGGACAGACAAAAATAATATCGCTCGCGCCGGAGGTGTTATAAATACAATGAGAAATGGACAACAGGTAGAAGTAATATGCGGTAAGGATAAAGGAAAAAAAGGACAAGTAATAGAAATATTAAGAAATAAAAATAGAGTTAAAGTAAAAGGAATAAATTTAATAAAGAAACATGAAAAAACTACAAAAGAAAAAAAAGGTGGAATAATTTCCAAAGAGAATTTTATTCATATTTCTAATTTGAAGATTTTAGATGAAAATAAGAAAAAAACTAAAATAATAGAGAAAAAATAATGATACCTAGATTAAAGGACCACTACAACAATAATATTGTAAAAGATATACAAAAAAAATTTTCAATGAAGAATAAACTTATGGTTCCCAAAATTATAAAAGTTGTTTTAAATATGGGGTTGGGCGCCGATGCTAATGATAAAAAAATAGTTCAAAATTGTATTGAAGATATTTCTTTAATTAGTGGTCAAATGCCTGTTATAACAAAATTTAAAAAATCAATTTCAAATTTTAAAACAAGAAAAGGAACTACCGCAGGAGTAAAGGTAACTTTGAGAGCCAATAAGATGTACGAATTTGTAGACAGGTTGGTAAATATTGCACTACCAAGAATTAAGGATTTTCAGGGGTTGAGTTTAAGCGGATTTGACAATTTTGGCAATTACACATTTGGTATTAAGGAACATATAATATTTCCTGAAATAAATTTTGATAAAGTTGATCGAATTCGAGGTATGGATATAACACTTGTTATCACTGGAAATGATAAAAAAACAACATTTGCATTATTAGAAGCAATGAATTTTCCTTTTGTTAAAGAAAAATTAAAACAAGAAAAAATAAATAATTATGGCAAAAACTAGCTCAATACAAAGAAATTTAAAAAGAATTAGGCTTGCAAAAAGATTTGCAAGAAAAAGAGAGAATTTAAAGAAAATTATAAAAAATAAAAAACTACCGTTGACTGAAAGATTTGAAGCTCAATTGAAATTAGCTAAAATACCGAGAAACTCTTCAAAGACAAGAATCAGAAATAGATGTGAAATAACAGGTAGGCCGCATGGAGTTTACAGAAAGCTTAGAATTTCAAGGATTGCCCTTAGAGATTTAGCTTCAAAAGGTAAAATTCCTGGCATGACTAAATCGAGTTGGTAAATTATTAAGGAGATTATATGAGTTTTACAGATCCAATTGCAGATATGATTACTAGAATTCGCAATGCGCAGATGAGAACATTGAATACAGTGAGCATTCCTAATTCTAAATTTAGAGCAAAGATTCTAGATGTGTTAAAAGAAGAGGGATACATATCAGATTATAAAACTTTAACAGATAAAAAAAATAAAATCTTTTTGTTAGTAGATCTAAAATATTACAATGGATCACCTGTTATAAAAGAAATAAGAAGAATATCGAAACCAGGTAGAAGAATTTACACGAGGGCGGATAGCATACCAAAAATTCAAAGTGGTCTTGGTATAGCTATTGTGTCGACGTCTATGGGAATTATGTCTGATAATGATGCTAGATTAAAAAATATCGGCGGCGAAATAATTTGTCAAGTATTTTAAATTTTATGTCTAAACTTGGAAAAAAACCCATTGAAATACCTAAAGACACCAAAGTGAAACTTGAAAGTGGAAAATTAATTTTGACTGGACCTAAGGGTTCAAGAGAGTTAACTCTTAATGATAAAATTTTTTCAGCTACTGTTTCCAATAATAATAAATTAATTTTAAACATTATAAAGAAAAATGAAAAATCAAGTATAATTTGGGGAACTACTAGAAGTATTATTAATAGTGCTATTGTAGGCGTGTCCATAGGCCATGAAAAAATACTTGAATTAACCGGAGTTGGGTTTCGAGCTAATTTGAAAGGTAATTTATTAAATTTGCAAATTGGATTTAGCCATGATGTTTCATATAAAATACCCGAAGGCATAAAAGTTAATGTTGAAAAAAACACTATAATTAAATTATCTGGCATTGATAAAGAATTGGTAGGCAAAGCGTCCTCTGAAATAATAATGCTGAAGCCTGCTGAACCTTACAAAGGTAAAGGAATTAAGGAAAAAGGCCAGTATGTTCTAAGAAAAGAAGGAAAAAAGAAATAGAATGACTAATATTATTCATAAAAAAAGAGCACAGAAAATAAGAAAAAGACTTAAAAAAGTTAATTCAAATAGGTTTAGACTTACAGTTTTTAGATCGTCTAGAAATATTTCAGCTCAAATTATCGACGACAAGAAAAATAAGACTTTAATATCTGCAACCTCAATTAGCAAAAAAAAAGATAATATAAATAAAAAAGATTTATCTCTAAAAGTTGCTGAAAAGTTGACCAAACAAGCTTTAGATAAAAAAATTACAAAAGTATATTTTGACAGGGGTAAATATAAATATCACGGTAGAATTAAATTTTTTGCTGAAGCACTAAGAAAAGGAGGTTTAATTTTTTAATTTATTCGATGGAAAATTTTGAATTTAAAGACAAGCTAGTTTCTATAAATAGAATAACTAAGGTAGTTAAAGGTGGAAGAAGATTTGCATTTTCTGCTTTAGTTGTAGTAGGAAATTTTGCTGGTTCTATTGGCGTCGGTTATGCAAAGGCAAAGCAAGTTCCCGATGCAATTAAAAAAGCAACCCAAGCTGCAAAAGACAATTTATTTAAAATACCTTTAAGAGAAGGGCGAACTTTACATCATGATGTTTTGTCAAAAGATGGAGCTGGAAAAGTATTATTAAGGTCCGCTCCTTCTGGAACTGGCATTATAGCAGGTGGACCAATTAGAGCAGCTTGTGAAGTGGTTGGAATTAAAGATGTTGTTGCTAAATCTCTCGGTTCATCTAACCCCATAAATGTCTTAAGAGCATGTATTAAAGCATTAAAAAGTCAAAATTCACCAAAATACATCGCTAATATAAGAGGAAAAAAAATTGCCGAAATAACAAAGAAAAAACAATAGAAAAAAATATATGAAATTAAATACATTAATCTCAAAAAACCAAAAATCAAAAAAACGACTTGGTAGAGGCGTGGGCTCTTCTAAAGGAAAAACATCTGGAAGAGGACACAAAGGTCAAAAATCAAGATCAGGTGTAGCCATCAATAGTTTTGAAGGAGGCCAAATGCCTTTATATAGAAGATTACCTAAACGGGGCTTTAGAAATTTCTCTACTAGTAAGAAAATTGCAATAATTAATCTATCAAGAATTCAAGAAATTATTGCTAAGCAAAAAACGATACTTAATAATAAAATAAATATATCTAATCTACAAAAATCTAAATTAATTAGTAAAAAATTTGTAAAATTAAAATTATTGGGGACAGGCGATTTAAAGCAAAAATTAGATATAGAAGTTAATGCTATTTCAAAATCCGCTAAAGATAAAATAGAAAAATTAGGTGGAAAAGTTACATTAATTAAATAATTTAATAATCGGATCAAAATGGTAGATTATAATACAGACACAGGTTTTTTTTCTAAAAGCAACGATTTACGGAATAGAATTTTATTTACTATTTTCATTTTATCCGTCTATAGATTGGGTACCTACATTCCTCTTCCTGGTATCGATCCAGAATCTTTAAAAACTATGATGGATTCTGCTCAAAAAGGTCTTCTTGGAATGTTTAATATTTTTTCAGGAGGAGCGGTAAGCCGTATGGCTATATTTGCTCTGGGTATAATGCCATATATTTCATCTTCTATTATCATTAATTTGCTCACTGGCGTTTCAGAAACATTTAAAAACTTAAAAAATCAAGGTGAGTTAGGAAGAAAAAAAATTACTCAATACACTAGGTATGGTACGGTTTTACTTGCTACCATTCAAGGATACGGAGTTTCTGTTGGACTTGAAAATTCAGGAGCGATTATTACAGATCCTGGAGCGTATTTTAAATTGACAACAGTGATTACCTTAGTAGCAGGTACTATTTTTTTAATGTGGTTGGGTGAACAAATTACACAAAGAGGAATAGGAAACGGAATATCATTGATTATATTTTCTGGAATAGTAGCTGAGATACCGAGAGCATTAGCTACAACATTTGAATTAGGAAGAACGGGAGCTTTATCAGCAACTTTGATTTTATTTATATTCGTTTTAATAATTGTGACAGTAGCCTTTATAGTATTTATTGAGAGGTCTATAAGAAAGATATTAATAAATTACCCCAAAAGACAAATGGGTACAAAAATTTATGGTGGAGAGTCATCACATTTACCCTTAAAAATAAATACAGCTGGTGTAATTCCAGCTATTTTTGCATCTGCTCTGTTACTTCTTCCAATAACATTTTCAAATTTTGGCTTTTCAGATTCTGAAGCGTTTATAGATTTGTCTTCATTGTTTTCTCAAGGTAAGCCTTTATATATGTTGCTTTACGCCTCAGGAATAATATTTTTTTCATTTTTTTATACTTCTATAGTTTTTAATCCAAAAGAAACCGCAGAAAATTTGAGAAAGCATGGAGGTTATATACCCGGAATCAGACCTGGTGAGCGTACAGCTTTTTATATAGAAGAAATTTTGACAAAATTGACAACAATTGGAGCTTTATATTTAACATTAGTTTGCTTGATGCCCGAATTTTTAATATCAAAATATCCAATACCATTTTATTTAGGAGGAACTTCAGTTTTAATTGTAGTTGTTGTCGCAATGGATACAGTTTCACAAATTCAGACAAGATTAATGAGTCAACAGTATGAGTCATTAATAAAAAAAACTAAGTTTGGAAGATAATTCTGTGAATATAATATTGTTTGGACCTCCTGGTGCTGGAAAAGGAACGCAAGCAGATATTTTGGTTAAATTCTATGAATTGCATAAAGTTTCTACCGGCGATCTACTTAGAGATGAAATTAAAAATAATACTGACGTAGGTAATAAAATTAAACTTTTAATGGATAGAGGTGAATTAGTACCTGATGATATTATTAATAATTTAATAACTAAAATTTTGTCTAAAAAAAAATTTGACAATCGTTTGATATTTGATGGATATCCAAGAAATTTAAACCAGGCAAAAAAATTAGATTTACTTTTAAAGGAATATAAACAAAGAATATCAAGTGTATTTAGTCTAGAAGTAAATCGAGAATCAATTATTAAAAGGGTAATAGGAAGACAAATATGTTCTTCTTGTGGATTAATCTTTAATAAATACTATAGACCTGCAATAAGTAAAAATCATACATGTGATCCCAAATATTTAAATAAAAGATCTGATGATAATGAGAGCACTATCATCAATCGATTTGAAACTTGGTCAGATAAAACATTACCAATATTGAATTATTACAAACAGCAAAATTTACTCCATCAAATTAATGGAATGGGTGAAATTAACGAAATATTCGAGAAAATACACGTTATTATTGCATCTTTAGAGGCTTGACTTTGTAAACCTTATTTATATAAATAGCGCTTTTAGATAGCAGATTTCAATAAAATTATGGCACGTATAGCTGGTGTAAACATTCCTCAAAATAAAATTGTACAGGTTGCGTTAACATATATTCATGGAGTAGGAAAAAAATTTTCCAACGACATATGTAAGCAATTAAATATTTCAAAAAATAAAAGAGTTAATAGTTTGACGGAAGATGAAGTATTAAAAATTAGAGAATTTATTGATAAAAATTATAAAGTGGAAGGTGATTTAAGAAGAGAGGTGTCGTTAAATATAAAAAGACTTGTTGATCTGGCTACTTATAGAGGATCAAGACATAAAAAAAAATTACCTGTAAGAGGTCAAAGAACTCATTGTAACGCAAGGACAAGAAAAGGAAAAGCTATAGCTATCGCAGGTAAAAAATTAACACCTTTGAAAAAATAAACCTATGGATAAAGTTGAAAAAATAAAAGAGATATCAAAAGATAAAGAAGAAAAAGTTGATAAAATAAAAAAAATAAAAAAAATTAAAAAAATAAAAAAAAATATAAGTACCGGGATTGCATATGTTCAGGCTACTTTTAACAACACTATAGTCTCAATCACCGATGATAATGGAAATGTAATTGCTTGGTCGTCAGCTGGTGCTAAAGGTTTTAAGGGTTCAAGAAAATCAACTCCATATGCAGCTCAAATTACTGCTGACACAGCCGCTACTAAAGCTCAAGAACATGGATTAAAAACTTTAGCAGTTAAACTTAAAGGACCTGGTGCTGGTAGAGAAACGGCCTTAAGAGCGTTACAATCCAGAGGTTTTAAAATTCTTTCGATTAAAGATGTAACTCCAATGCCACACAATGGATCAAGGCCACCAAAAAAGCGAAGAGTATAATAAATGGAAAATACAATAATAAATCACAATTGGAAAGATTTAATTAAACCAAGTAAATTAAATATACAAAGCAATAAGGATAAATCTTTAACCACAGTCGTAGCTGAACCTCTTGAAAAAGGATATGCCTTAACTTTAGGTAACTCGTTACGAAGAATCCTCCTTTCATCGATACAAGGATCTGCGATTACTGCTATACAAATTGACGGAGTATTGCATGAATTTTCTTCCATAAAAGGCGTTAGAGAAGATGTGACTGATATAGTTTTAAACGTTAAATTGTTATCAATTCAGGTTATGTCAGAAGAATCTAAAAAATTAATATTAGATGTAAAAGGTCCAGGAGAAATTAAAGCGAAAGATATTCAGGAAAACCCCGATGTAAAAATTTTAAACCCAGATTTAGTTTTATGCCATTTGGATGAAAATACGAAATTCCATATGGAACTAATTGCGAGTAGAGGAAAGGGTTATAGACCAGCAGACAAAAATAAAAGTGAAGATTCTCCGTTAGGACTTATAGCAATAGACTCTCTTTTTTCTCCTGTTAAAAAAGTTTCTTATAACGTAGAAAATGCTAGAGAAGGAAAATCTTTGGATTATGATAAGCTTGTAATGAATATAGAGACTGATGGTTCTTTACCAGCTGAAGATGCTATCGCATATGCTGCTAGAATATTCCAGGATCAATTATCATTATTTGTAAATTTTGAGGAACCTGTGGAAATTGAAAAAAAACCACAAACTACAGAACTTGAATTTAATAAAAATTTACTCAGAAAAGTTGATGAACTTGAACTTTCAGTAAGATCGATGAATTGTCTTAAAAATGACAACATAATTTATATTGGAGATTTAGTTCAGAAAACAGAACCTGAGATGTTAAGAACCCCCAATTTCGGCAGAAAATCTCTTAATGAAATAAAAGAAGTTTTAAACTCAATGTCTCTCTATTTGGGTATGGAAATACCGAATTGGCCACCTGAAAATATTGCTGAATTATCAAAAAAATTGGAAGAGAGTACATAGTTGTGCAATGCGACACAAAATAGGTTATAGAAAATTAAATAGAACATCTGAGCATAGGAAAGCATTATTTAAAAATATGCTTAATTCATTAATTAAATATGAACAAATCACAACCACATTACCAAAAGCTAAAGAATTAAAGCCACAAATAGATAAAGTAATTACGTTGGGAAAAAAAAACAATTTACAATCTAAGCAGAATTTATTTGCGAGACTACAATCAAAAACTTCAGTTGATAAATTATCAAAGATTTTATCAGAAAGATATGGAAAGAGAAAAGGTGGTTACTCTAGAGTTATTAGAGCTGGGTATAGATATGGAGATGATGCGCCCATGGCGGTTATTGAATTAGTTGATAGGGATATGTTAGCCAAAAAGATAGATATAAAGAAAAAACCACAGGAAAGTGAAAAGCCTTCACCAGATACTAAAATAAAAGATTCTGACAAAAAAATAAAATCCAAAAAATAAATTATTTACGTAAATTATGTTATGTTGCTTTAATTGGTAATATGAAATTGTATGTTTATGAAAAAAACTTTTTTAGTTAAAGAAGATTATATTAACACAAGATTGGACAGATGGTTTAGAAGAAATATATCTGAAGTTCCGCAGTCATTAATAGAAAAAAATATAAGAAAGGGGAACATTAAAGTAAATAACAAAAAAGAGAAAAGCTCGTATAAACTGAAAAATATAGATGAGATTGTTATTTATAATATAAACTTTACGACCAATAAACACAAAAAAAAAAATGAAAAATATATAGCAACAAAAAAAGATTTATCATTATCCTCAAGTATATTTGTTGAAAATAATGAAAACTTTGTTGTAATAAATAAACCTGCTGGAATTGCTGTTCAGCCTGGAACTAAATCAAGGAAAAATATTTTAGACATTTTGCGCAGTACAAAAGAATTTGCTGATTCACTTCCATATACCGTCCATAGAATTGATAAAGAAACTACTGGTGTTCTTGTTGTGGCAAAAAATAGAAAATATGCCCAATTGTTTACTTCGTTATTTCGTATAAGAAAAATTCATAAAACATATTTGGGGATAGTATTAGGTGAATTTCAAAAAAGCAAAGGCACATTAAGAGATGAGTTGTTCTATTATGAAGGTAAAAAAAAGATTAAAACTATAGCTATTACTCATTATACTGTTTTAGATTGTAATAATAATTATTCCTTACTTAAACTTTACCCTGAAACCGGAAGAAAACATCAAATAAGAAAGCAGTTATTAATTCATGGCAATCCAGTTTTAGGTGATACCAAATATAGAATATCACTAACGCACCCGGGTAAAAAAAATATTCTTATGTTGCATGCTTATAAAATAAATTTTTCAATAGCAGAAAAAAAATATAGCTATACTGCAGATCCACCATTAGTTTTTAAGAATACTCTTAAAGAAAAATATTTAAAAATTTATTAATAATAATTTTTTCAATATTATTGTAATTAGTGATTCCCATTTTTTTTAGATTAGTAATACCTTTGTCTTTTATACCACAGGGAACTATTCCATTATATTTAGATAAGTCATTACATATGTTTAATGCAAAACCATGATACGCAATCCATTTTTTTACTCTAATACCCATAGCAGCAATTTTCATTGAATTATTTTTGGCACCCACCCATATTCCTATGTTTTTTTCATCAGGATATGATTTAATTTTATATTCATTAAGTACATCTATAATACAATTTTCAATTTCACTAACTAATTTTCTTATGTCTTTGCCTCTCTTGTTTAAATTTAAAACAAAATAAACAACTTTTTGACCTGGTCCATGATAAGTATGTTTTCCACCTCTATCAGTTTTTATTATCTTAAGATTTTTATCTAATAAATCTATATTTCTTGAGCTAGTACCAGCTGTATACACCGGGTTGTGTTCCAGTATCCACAAAAGTTCATCTTTTTTGCCTAACGAAACATCAAGAACTCGTTGTTCAAGAAAGAGCATTGATTTAATGTAATCGATTGGTTTTACGCTAATTTTGACTTCAATATTCATTTTAAATTTGTGGTTTTAAAAAAAATCAACTAAACATTCTCAAAATTCTACAAATATTGTACTTTTATGAGTTTAACAAAAGAAATAACAGATAAAAAAGTTAATTTTGAGTTTAATAAGGAATTCATTAGTCTTTTTAATAAAAAAATTAAAGAGAATGATACAAATTTTTTAAATAGAACTTTAAAGGAACTTCACCCCTCAGATTCTGCGGATATAATTGAAAATCTTATACCAGAAAATAGGTCGAAGCTTATTGAATTAGAAGGTTTCAGTTTACATCCGGAGATCTTTATAGAATTAAACGAATCTATTCAGTCTGAAATATTTATACTTTTGTCAACAGAATCTATTGTAAACATATTAAAACGCTTAGAGTCTGATAATGCACTAAAAATTTTAGAAAATTTAGATGAAAAAAAGAAAAATACTGTATTAGATAAACTTCCACCAAAAGATAGATTTTTATTACAAGAAGGTCTCAGTTTTCCTGAAGACTCCGCTGCAAGAATAATGCAAAGAGAATTTACTGCAATTCCAAGCAATTGGTCTGTTGGACAAACAATAGATTACCTCCGAGAGAGTGAGGACTTACCTGAAGAATTCTTAGAAATTTTTATTGTGGATAGTAACTTTGAACCTATTGGTACTGTTACTTCATCTAAAGTTTTACGCATGCCAAGAGAATCTAAAATGAATTCCATAATGAACGAGATGCAGGTTCTAATTCCTGTTAATATGGATAAAGAGGAAGTTGGTCATATATTTGAAAATTATAATTTAGTTTCCGCTGGAGTTGTAGATAAAGAAAATAAATTAGTAGGCATGATTACTGGTGATGATGTTTTTACAGTACTAAAAGAAGAAGCCGAAGAAGATGTTCTTAGGTTAGCTGGAGTTGGTGATGAAGAAATTACTGATAGCATTTTCAAAAAAACTAAAAGAAGATTTAGCTGGCTGCTACTCAATTTATTTACAGCTTTATTAGCAACGTGGGTTATTAGTAAGTTCGGAGCCACAATTCAACAAATGGTAGCTTTAGCTTTTTTGATGCCAATAGTTGCGTCTATGGGAGGAAATGCTGGTATGCAAACTTTAGCAGTTACCATTAGAGCTTTAGCTACAAAAGAATTGTCTTCAGGAAATTTTGGTAAAATTATAACAAAAGAATTTGTTATTGGAATTTTCAACGGTATAATTTTTGCTATTATAACAGGAATAATAGTTCAACTTTGGTTTAAAGAAATTAATTTATCAATACTGATCGCAGCTTCAATGGTGTTGAATATGATGGTAGCGGGGTTGTTTGGGATATTGGTACCCGTTTCTCTTAAAAAGTTTAATATAGATCCAGCAATCGCTTCGAGTGTATTTGTAACTACAATCACTGATGTTGTCGGTTTTTTATCTTTTTTAGGTTTGGGTGCCTATTTATTTTATAATTAAATATTATCAATTAATCTTGTTGTTCTAAGATAGTAGGCAATAAAAATTCTATATTTTATATTTTGTCTGTATGGTTTTATAAGTTTATTTACATCTAATAAATCAATGTAATCTATTTTACCAGCACCTAGTTTAAAAATTTTATTTTTTACATCATTAAAAGATATTTTTTTATCAATCAAATGATTCTTTTTGTTGTCTAAAAAATTATAAATTTTTGAAGCAATTTTTTTCTCAGCAACAGAAAGCAAAGAATTTCTTGATGAGTAAGCAATTCCATTTCTTGCTCTGACTGTTTTACATCCGATGACTTTAATATTATTGTAATTTTTTTTTATAAAGTGTTCTATTATTTTTAATTGCTGCATATCTTTTTCACCTAAGTAAATTCTTTTGGGATTAATAATTTTTATAAATCTATCAATTACGTCAACAACAGCTTCAAAATAACCTGGTCTAAATTTACCACATAATTTTTTTCCAAAAACGCCTACATTAATTCTTTTGTTTGGTCCTCTTGGGTAAATTTGATCATTTGAGGGAATATATAGATAATCTACTTTTAGTCTTTTTAAAACTGAGATATCTTTTTTTAGTACTCTGGGGTACTTTTTAAAATCGCTTTTTCTATTAAATTGCTGCTTATTGATAAATATTGATACAATAGTCTTTTTACTTTGTGAAATTGATCTTTTAAATAAAGAAATATGCCCCCGATGAATAGCACCCATAGTAGGAACAAAACCTAGATCTTTTTCATTCTGTATAAATTTTATAAGCTTATTTTTGCTTAAAAATATTTTCATTTGTAAATTTTGAGTATTATATGTAAAAGAAAGCAATGATTAAACAGGCTATTATTCCTTTAGCTGGTCTAGGTACAAGATTATTACCATTAACAAGTGTTTTGCCTAAAGAACTTTTACCTATTAATGGAAAACCTGGCCTAGAGTATATTCTAGATGAATGCATTAAATGTGGAATAAAAGAAATTATATTCATTATATCAAAAAGAAAACAAAGCATTAAAAAATATTTTTATAACGATTTTTTTTATAAAAATTTAATAAAAAAAAGAAGAGGAGACAAAAGGTTAAAATTTGAATATTTAAAAATAAAAAAATATAAGAAAATAATAAAATTTGTTTATCAAGATTCTCCACGAGGAACTGGTGATGCGGTTTTAAAATGTAAAAATCTTATTAAATCAAAACATTTTTTAATGTTAATGCCTGATGATTTAATAATAAAAAATAATTGTTCGCTTTCATTGATTCAACTACATAATAAATACAAATCATCTGTTATTGCATCAAAAAAAGTCAATCGAGACAATGTATCGAGATGGGGGATATTTGACTTTAAGAAAATTAATAAAAGAGACTTTCTTATTAAAGACGTTGTTGAAAAACCAAGCATTAAATCTGCTCCATCAAACTATGCTGTTATTGGTCGCTATATATTACCACAAAAGATATTTAATATTTTACAAAAACAAAAACCAGGAAATAATGGCGAAATTCACATTACCGATGCTATTAGAACTTTGATTAAACAAAAAAATAAATTTATCGGTCATGTCTTTGCCGGAAAGTATTTAGACTGTGGAACAATGAAAGGCTATATCAATTCATCTTTATATATATCTAGATTGTAATTTATGAAAATTTGTATGATAGGAGCTGGTTATGTAGGGCTTGTAAGCGGAGCATGCTTTGCTGACTTAGGTAATATCGTTTGGTGTATTGATAAAGATAAAAGAAAAATTGATATGTTAAATAACAAACATGTTCCAATTTTTGAACCTGGTTTAAGCGAACTTATTAGTAAAAATTTCAATTCTGGTAGATTAAGGTTTACTACAAGTTTTAATTTGGCCGTTAAAAATTCCGATATTATATTTATTTGTGTTGGCACGCCAACTTACAAGAAAAAGCATTCTGCAGATCTTCAATATGTTTTTAAAGCTGTATCAGAAATAACTAAACATATTAATAAATTTAAAATAATAGTAACTAAATCTACTGTCCCAGTCACAACAGGAGACAAAATAGAAAAATTAATTTCCAAAAAAAAACGAAAAATATTGTTCGAGGTTGTTTCAAATCCTGAATTTTTGAGAGAAGGTGAGGCAATAAGAGATTTTAGATTTCCAGACAGAATAATTGTTGGCTCAAATAATAAAAAAGCTACTAAAAAATTAGAATCTTTATATGATCCATTAATTAAAAAAGGAGCTAAATTTTTTTCAACTAATAGACGAGGAGCTGAACTGATAAAGTACGCTTCCAATGCATTTTTGGCGACAAAAATATCTTATATAAATGAAATGGCTAATTTATGTGAAAAAGCAGGTGTAAACATTGAGGATGTATCGCTTGGAATAGGATTAGATAAAAGAATTGGAAGCCGTTTTTTAAGAGCCGGACCAGCTTTTGGCGGCTCATGTTTTCCAAAAGATACCAAAGCTGTGACAGTTACTGGAGATTTATTTAAAACCAATCTTTCTATAATAAAATCAGTTATTAAATCTAATGATAAACGTAGAATACTTCTGATTGAAAAGGTTAAAAAAATTTTATCAAATAAAATTAAAAATAAAAAAATTGCTTTTTTGGGTGTCACTTTTAAACCAAATACTGATGATATGAGACAATCTTCAAGTTTATCAATGATACCTTTTTTGTTGAGAAAAGGTTCAAAAATTACTTACTACGATCCATCTGGAGAAAAAAAAGAGTTTTCTAAACTTAAAAATATTTTATTTTGTAATAATGTAAGGGAAGCATGCAAAAATGTTGATTTGGTTATTATTCACACTGAGTGGGATGAATTCAAAGCACTAGATTTCAAAAAACTATATAGAAAAAAGAAATTTAAAATTTATGATATGCGAAATCTTTACTCAGTTGTGTCTATGAAGAAAAAAGGTTTTGATTATTATTCTATAGGTAGATAATTTTTATATTTCAAATATAGCATCTATTTCGACAGCTGCACCTAATGGAAGAGAGTTAGTACTTATAGCAGCCCTCGCATGTTTACCATTATCACCGAGTACAGCAGATAAAGCTTCAGAAGCAGGGTTTATTACTTTGGGTTGATCTATAAAATCATCTGTAGAATTAACAAAGCCAGTTATTTTGACACAATTTTTAACCTTATTTAAATCTCCTTTAAGGGCTTTTTTTACTTGGGCAAAAATATTTATGACACATAATTTTGAAGCTTTCTGTCCTTCTTCTAGAGTTAAATCTTTACCAATTTTTCCTTTAATTATTTTTCCATCTTTTGATATTGGAAGCTGACCTGAAATAAAAAGCAAGTTGTTAATTTTTTTAAAAGCAACATATGCTCCAACTGGATCAGGAGCATTAGGTAATTCAATATTCAATTCTTTTAATTTGTTTTCAATATCCATTTATCATTTTACTTTCTCTTTTTTCCTTTTTTGTTTCTATCATATTCCTTTCTTTTCTCAATTAATATTAAAGCATCATCCATAGTTATTTCTGTAGGGTCTTTTTCTTCAGGAATAGTTGCGTTAAGTGATTTATATTTAACATATGGACCATACTGACCTTTCATAATTCTTACTGGTTTTTTATCCTCAGGATGTTCTCCAAGATCTTTGATCATAGACGATGACATTCTTCCTGGTTTTGCTTCAGCTATTAATGTTATTGCTCTATTTAAGCCAATCGAAAATATTTCTTCTACATTATCTAAACGTGCCGATTTATTTTCACATTTTAAGTAAGGTCCAAATCTTCCAGAATTTAAAAATATTTCTTTTTGATTTTCAGGATTTATTCCAAGACTTTTTGGCAAAGAACATAAAAACTTTGCTTTATCTAAATCTACAGACTCAATGGAAATACCTTTTGGTATTGAGACATTTTTAAGATTATTATTTTCTTTTTCTTTCTTTTTTTTATTTTTTTTAGTTTTCCTAGTTTTTTTAATTTCATCAGGATAAATCTCAGGTATTATTTCATATTGAACGTATGGACCAAATCTTCCTATTTTTAAGTACATATCATTACCATTTTCATGTTTTCCTATTAATTTTGGTTCAGCTAATTGTGATTGTTGAGCAGCCTTTGCTTTTGATAAAGGCCTAGTAAATTTACATTCAGGGTAGTTTGAACAGCCAATAAAAGCGCCTCCACGGAAACTATTTTTTAAACTTAATTCCCCATTCGCGCAAAGCTTGCATTTCCTATCAATATTACCATCATTATCTCTTTCAAATATTAAGGTACCCAGACTATCATTCAATAAATCTAAAACTTCTCTTGTTCTTTTTTCCTTTACCTCAATAACATTTTGATTAAAGTCCTTCCAAAACATCTCTAGAACTTTAATCCATCCTTCTTTTCCTGAAGTGATTTCGTCTAATTGATTTTCCAATCCAGCAGTAAAATTGTAGTCTACATATTTAGAAAATAGTTTTTCCAAAAAAGCTGTTATTAATTTTCCTCTATCTGTAGGATGAAATCTTTTATTTAAGGTTTCAACATAACCTCTAGTAGATATAACAGAAATAATGCTTGCGTATGTAGAGGGTCTTCCAATACCTAATTCTTCAAGTTTTTTTACTAAACTCGCTTCCGAATATCTAGGTGGTGGTTGTGTAAAATGCTGATCATCCATAAGACTCTCCATATTAACAGGACCATTTGACATTTTAGGCAAAATGCTTTCACCGTCTTCTTTTTTAGAATCTTTATAAACTTTTAAATAACCATCAAATTTAATTACCGATCCAGTAGTTCTTAAAATAGTTTCTTTGTTATCAGATATAATTGTAATTGTGTTTCTATCAAATTGTGCTGATTGCATTTGAGAAGATAAAGCTCTACTCCAAATTAGATCATACACTTTATGTTGTTCTGGGCTTAAATATTTTTTTACTTTCTCAGGTGATTTATCAATATCAGTAGGTCGTATTGCTTCGTGAGCTTCCTGAGCATTCTTTGCTTTTTTACCAGAATAATTTAAATGATCTTTAGGAAGGTATTCATTTCCATATGTATTTTTAATAAAATTTCTAAAATTAGACACAGCTTCTTCTGATATGTTTGTTCCGTCAGTTCTCATATATGTGATTAAACCTATAGTCTCACCATCAATTTCAATTCCTTGATAAAGTTTTTGAGCAATTTGCATTGTTCTCGATGCACCTAAACCTAGTTTTCCAGAGGAAACTTGCTGAAGTGTTGACGTAGTAAAAGGACCTGAAGGGTTTCTACTTACAATTTTTGACGATATATCAGAAATAATAAATTTCATTTTTTTAATTCGTTCAGAAGCATCATTAATATCCTCTTTATTTTTAAAAGAGAATTTTTCAACTTTTTTTCCCTCTAGTTGTGAAATATTAGATGTTACTATGTTATTGCTATTGTCTTTAAAGTTTACTTTTAAAGTCCAAAACTCCTTAGGGATAAATAATTCAATCTCATGCTCTCTTTCAGTAATTAATTTCAAAGCAACGGATTGGACACGTCCAGCAGATTTGGATCCAGGTAGCTTAGTCCACAAAATAGGAGAAATATTGAATCCAACTAAATAGTCTAATGCTCTTCTAGCCATGTATGCATCGACTAGAAGTGGCTCAATATCTCTAGGGTTTTCTATACCTTTTGTAACAGCTTTTTTTGTAATTTCATTGAAAACAACTCTTTCTATCTTCTTATCTTTTAATAATTTTTTTTGATCTAATACTTCTTTTACATGCCAAGCAATAGCCTCACCTTCACGATCAGGGTCAGTAGCTAAAATTATTTTACTTGAGTCTGCAGCAGTGTCTGTGATTTCTTTTAAATACTTTTTTGAAAAAGAATCTATTTCCCAAAGCATTTGAAAATTATTTTCAGGATCTACGGATCCATTTTTTGATGGTAGATCTCTTATATGACCATAACTAGCGAGCACTTTATAATCTTTGCCTAGGTATTTATTAATCGTTTTTGCTTTAGCAGGACTTTCTACAATTACAAGGTACATTTAAATCTCCTGAGAAACTTTACTGTCAAATATAGTTTGTTTTGTCAAATTAAGGATTTAAAAAGATTAAAAAATGGCTTGTAATCTAGATTTTAATTTTAAGTTCAGTTTTATTTTTTAGGTTAGAAATATTTTTTCTATGAGTAAATACTAACAAAATAAAAAAAATAAACAAAAGTAACGATAAGGAAGCGTCAATCTCGTAAGTTTTAGATGAATGGTCTGACATTCTTTCAAAAATTGGTCCTGCTATTTCTCTTATCGTATGGATAATGAATACGCTTAATGAAGCAAACATTGAAGATACAGATGAATATTTAAATATTAGAGAAACAACCAACCATGTAAACATAAACAAGAGACCTAATTGAATAGATAAAGCAAGTAAAATTCCCAAATATGTAGCTACACCTTTTCCACCTTTAAATTTTAACCAAACTGGAAAAACATGCCCTAAAAAAGCTAACAGACATGATAATTGAATCAGTCCAGGGAAATAGTGCCCTGCGATTATCACAGGTATATAACCTTTTAAAATATCTAATACCAGGGTAAGTCCTGCTAGGAATTTATTACCAGTTCTAAGTACATTCGTAGCTCCAATGTTTCCTGAGCCAATATTTCTAATATCCTGATCTCTAAAAATTTTAGTTAAAATTAATCCGAAAGGAATTGAACCACTTAAATAAGAAAATAAAATAACTATTATGATATCCATTATTTATTAAACTCTTTCGAAGGCCATTTCACCCCTTACGAAAGTTTTTAATACTTGACCTTGCAATTTTCTATCCTCTATCGGAGTATTTTTTGATTTTGATTTAAGTATGTCTTTATTTACTATCCAAGGTTTATTTATATCAAATACGCATAAATCAGCTTCATTTCCTTTTTCAAGGCTTCCTTTATTTATACCAAGAATTTTTGCTGGATTTGATGTAATTGAAGCAATCAGTTTCACAAGTTTAACTGACTTATTGTGAAAATGTTCTAAAGCTAAAGGCAAAAGAGTTTCAACACCAGTAGCTCCGGTTGTTGCTTGAGAAAAAGTCAATCTTTTTGATTCTTCATCTTCAGGCTTGTGATCAGAAACTATCACATCAATTGTACCATCACTAACTGCTTCAACAAGTGATTGTCTATCATTTTCAGTTCTTAGTGGAGGCGAAAGTTTTAGAAAAGTTCTAAAGTCGCCAATATCATTTTCATTTAATGATAAATTATTAATAGAAACACCAGCTGTGAAAATTTTACCTTCATTTTTAGCTTTTTTGATAACAGATACTGTTTTTTCTGATGATATTTGTGAAATGTGATATCTGCAAAAGTATTCTTCAAGGAAAGATAGATCTCTTTCAACAATAATTTTTTCAGCAAGAAAAGGAATCCCTTTTAAACCAAGTCTTGTCGATATTTCTCCTTCATTAATTAATCCTCCTTCAGATAAAATGTTGTCTTCGGCGTGTTGCATTATTAAAGATTCTGATTGACTAGCAAAGTTCATTATTCTTGCCATGACTTGTGGATTTTGTACTGTTTTGACACCATCGGTAAAAGCGACAATTCCTTTTTTTTTAAGAAGGCCAAATTCAGTCATTTGTTTACCTTCTGTATTTTTTGTTAATGCAGCAGAGGGAAAAATATTAATTCTAGATTTGTCTCTTCCTCTTCGTTTAAGAAAGTCAACCATTGAAACATTATCGATTACAGGTGATGTATTTGGCATGGAGACAACAGATGTTACGCCTCCTGATAAAGCGGCATCACTTAGTGTTCTAAAATTTTCTTTATACTCAAAGCCTGGCTCTCCTACGAAAACTCGCATGTCGACAATACCTGGTATTAATACTTGTCTTTTAAGGTCAATTTTATTTGCCGTTGATGGTATATTGCCATTGGCAACTTTCTTTCCTACAGCTTTTATCAAGCCTTTTGAGTCAATAATCAATCCTCCTATTTCATCCAAATCATTTTTGGGATCAATTATTCTTGCATTAATTAAATATCTTTCTTTCATTAATTTCTTTTACAAAAAATTTTTAAACAAGCCATTCTTACAGCAACACCAAGTTCAACCTGTTCTCTTATTACACTTCTATTAATGTCATCAGCTAAATTTGTATCTATCTCAACGCCTCTATTCATTGGACCAGGATGCATTATCAAAGCATCTTTCTTTGCCTTCTTTAATTTGTCTGGAGTTAAACCAAAATATTCATAATACTCTCTTGCTGATGGTAAAAAAGATCCATGCATTCTTTCGTTTTGCAATCTTAGCATCATAACAATATCGCAATTTTCTAAGCCTTTTTTCATATCAGTAAAAGCTTTTACCCCAAGGCGTTCTATTGAATGTGGTAGTAAAGTTTTAGGAGCAATAACATTAACTTCAGCCCCAAGCATATTCATTAAATAAATATTTGATCTAGCAACCCTTGAATGCAGAATATCTCCACAGATTGCTATTTTTAAACCTTCAACTTTACCTCTTCTATTAATTATAGTAAGGGCATCTAACAATGCTTGTGTAGGATGTTCGCGTCTACCGTCGCCTGCATTTATAACAGCACAATTTACTTTTTGTGATAATAAATTTGGGGCTCCTGAATCTTGATGCCTTATTACAATAATATCTGGATGCATAGCATTTAGAGTCATGGCTGTATCTATTAAGGTCTCACCTTTTTTTATAGCTGAGTTCACAATATTCATAGACATTACATCTGCACCAAGTCTCTTCCCCGCGAGTTCAAAAGAACTTTGAGTTCTTGTAGAGGGTTCGAAAAATAAATTAATTTGTGTTTTCCCCCTTAGAATATCTGTTTTTTTTGAATCACTTTTGTTTAAAGTAATAAATGTCTTTGCTTGTTTTAGTATTTCTGAAATTTGAGAAAAAGAAATGTCTTGAATACCTAAGAGGTGATTTTGTTCAATTTTAACAGCTTTTAGTTTTTTAATTATAGCCATTAAAATCAACTCTATAACCCTTTGTAGGAAACTATGCAAGCATTATGATTAATTTGATAAGTAATCTATTGCTCCTTGAAGTATAAACGCAGCAGCATTTTTATCTAATTTATTGACTCTATTAGTGACATTGGTACCTAATTCTTTGGTTATTTTAAAGCTTCCTTCACTAGAAAGACGTTCATCCCACATGGCGATAGGAATCGTAATATTTTTTGATAGATTTTTTGCTAAGTCACTCGCGGCTTGAGATGATTTACCTGAGGTTCCATCCATATTTATAGGATTTCCAATAACGATTCCTTTTATATGGTTTTCTTTAATAAGTAGATTTATTTCCTTTATTAAAACTTTAAATTTGCTTTTTTGTAAAATTTTAAGAGGAGTAGCAACTTTTTTATTTTCATCGCATATTGCTAATCCTATATTCCTATTTCCCGGGTCTATTCCCAACAACCTAGAATTTCTTCCAATATTTGTTTTAAATTCATCAATACTGAGTATATTGTATGTTTTCATCTTAAATGCTATTTTCCTTACTTATTTGCCAATAATCACAAATGTCAATAGATAAAGATACAGTAAAACACATATCAAAGTTAGCTAGGATTTCCTTAGACGAAAAGAAAATTAGTAGCCTTTCCAAGGATCTCTCATCAATAATGAAGTTTATTGAAAAACTTAATGAATTAAATACTGATAAAGTTACTCCGCTTACATCAATAATAAACGCCTCTCTTAAATCTAGAGAAGACGAAGTAAAGGATGGAAAAATAAGGGATCAAATTTTAAAAAATTCACCAGAAAAGAACGAAGAATTTTTCGTGGTACCAAAAGTGGTTGAGTAATATGACAAATATATCAGAGTTTTCACTTACTAAGTTAGCTTCAGGGATAAAGAAGAAAGATTTTACCTCTGAAGAGGTAACAAAAACATTTATAAATAATTCTAAAAAATCTAAGAAGTTAAATGCTTATATTACTGAATGTTTTGATGATGCTATTGAATCTGCAAAAAACTTTGACAAAAAAAAGGATTATAAAGGTTTATTATCTGGTATTCCTATTGCAGTAAAAGATTTATTTTGTACAAAAAATATTAAAACTACAGCTGGCAGTAAGATTTTACACAATTTTATTCCCACATATGAATCTACAGTTACAAATAAATTGTGGTCTGAAGGTGCTTTTTTACTAGGAAAATTAAACTGTGATGAATTTGCAATGGGATCTTCTAATGAAACAAGTTTTTTTGGAAATGTCATAAATCCTTTTGGTGATAAATTAGTTCCTGGAGGATCTTCTGGAGGTTCAGCTTCTGCATTGGCTGCTGATCTTACACCTGGAACTGTCGGTACCGACACCGGAGGATCTATCCGTCAACCAGCATCTTTTACTGGAACTGTTGGACTAAAACCTACTTATGGAAGATGTTCCAGATGGGGAATAGTTGCTTTTGCATCTTCTTTAGATCAAGCAGGACCAATGACAAAGAATGTAGAGGACTGCGCTTTGTTATTACAGGCAATGGCCGGATATGATTCAAAAGATTCTACATCAGTTGATATTAAGGTGGAAAATTACAGTTCGAAATTAACTGATAAAGCAAAAGGTTTAAAAATCGGAATACCAAAAGAATATAGGGTAGATAATATGCCAGCTGAAATTGATAAACTCTGGAAGAAAGGGATAGACTTTTTAAAAGACGCTGGAGCTATTATAAAAAATATTTCTTTACCTCATACCAAGTACGCTCTTCCATCTTATTATATCGTTGCTCCAGCTGAAGCTTCATCAAACCTCGCTAGATATGATGGTGTAAAATACGGGCATAGATCTAAAGGAAATAATTTAGTTGAAATGTATGAAAATACTAGATCTGAAGGTTTTGGAGATGAAGTGAAAAGAAGAATCTTAATTGGCACTTATGTTCTGTCATCTGGATATTATGATGCATATTATTTAAAAGCTCAAAAAATTAGACAATTAATCAAAAACGATTTTGATAAAGTTTTTTACGATGTGGATGCGATATTAACACCATCAACACCAAGCGCAGCATTTAAAATAGGTGAAAAAAAAGACGATCCAGTTTCTATGTATTTAAATGATATTTTTACGGTGCCAGTTAATTTGGCTGGACTGCCAGCTATTTCTGTTCCCGCTGGGTATGATAAAAACAATTTACCTCTAGGACTACAACTTGTTGGAAAACCTTTTGATGAACAGACAATTTTAAATCTTGCATTAGCTATAGAAAAAAGAGCTAATTTTAAAAGAAAGATTAATGTCTGGTGGAACTGATGACAAAAAAAAAATTTGATTATTATATAAAAGGCAACAAAGGTAAGTGGGAAGTTATTATAGGATTAGAAGTTCATGCACAGGTTTTATCCAAATCAAAACTTTTTTCATCATCACCAACAAAATTTGGTGCTGAACCCAATACACAAGTTAGTCTTGTTGACTCAGCATTTCCCGGGATGCTTCCAGTCATAAATCAGTTTTGTATAGAGCAGAGTGTTAAAACAGGATTAGGTTTAAAGGCTAAAATTAATCTAAATTCTGTTTTTGATAGAAAAAACTATTTTTATGCGGATTTACCACAAGGATATCAAATCTCACAATACAAGAATCCTATTGTTGGCGAAGGAGAGATTATACTTGATATGCCATACGGAACAAAAAAAGTTGGTATCGAAAGACTTCATCTAGAGCAAGATGCTGGCAAAAGCATACACGATATGGATCCTGATAATACCTTCGTAGATCTCAATAGATCGGGTGTAGCATTAATGGAAATTGTGAGTAAACCAGATTTAAGATCTCCTGATGAGGTGAATGTATACATCAAAAAATTAAGATCGATAATGAGATATCTTGGTACTTGTGATGGAAATATGCAAGAAGGATCCTTAAGAGCCGATGTGAATGTTTCGGTTAGAAAAGTAGGTGAAAAAAAATTTGGCACAAGATGTGAGATTAAAAATGTGAATTCAATTAGGTTCATGCAAATGGCTATTGAATATGAATCAAAAAGACAAGTTGAACTTTTAGAAAATAATAAACAGATAGATCAGGAAACAAGATTATATGACACCCGAAAAAATACCACTAGACCCATGAGATCTAAGGAAGATGCTCATGATTACAGATATTTTCCTGATCCAGATTTATTACCACTTAATTTAAAAAAAAGTTTAATTGAAAAATTAAAAAAAGAATTGCCTGAATTGCCAGATGAAAAAAAAGAGAGATTTATAAAAGAACATAATTTATCCGCATATGAAGCAAACATACTAGTATCTGAAAAAGAAGTTTCGGATTATTACGAAGATGTGATTAAAGGGTGTGATAAAAAATTAGCAACCAATTGGATTACAGGCGATTTATTTGCTGTATTAAATAAAAAAAACATTTCTATTTCTCAATTTCCAATTAGTGCAAAAAATTTATCAGCCTTAATTAAGATGATAACTTCAGGAAAAATCTCTGGAAAAATAGCAAAAGATGTTTTTGAAAAAATGCAAGATAATGACAAGGATCCTCATCAAATTGTTGAGAAAGAAGGTTTAACACAACAAAGCGATCCCAAGGAATTAGAAAAAATAATTTCTGAAGTGATTTCAAAAAATCAAGATAAAGTTACTCAGTACAAATCTGGAAAAGTAAAACTTTTTGGTTATTTTGTTGGTGAGGTTATGAAAGTTTCTAAAGGAAAAGCTAATCCTCAACTTGTTAATGAAATTCTCAAAACTAAGCTAAAATAATAATGCTTAAAAATATTGAAGTTACTCAAGATTTGTTAGATTACATTTACAATCATACTCATCCTTTACATCCTGTTCAAAAAGATATTTTAACACATAACAAAACTCTTGGAGATATTCAAAGAATGCAAATCTCTGAAATTCAAGGTCATTTTCTTCAACTAATTATTAAGATCAATAATGTTAAAAGCTGTTTAGAAATAGGAACTTTTACTGGATTTAGCACTTTAACAATGGCTTTGGCTTTGCCAAATGGTGGCAAGATAATAACTCTAGATCACGATAAAAAAATAGTCCATGTTGCAAAAAATTTTTTTAAAAAGGGAAAATTAGAAAATAAGATAGAAACAGTTATTTCACCAGCGCTAGATACTCTAAAAAAATTTTCAAAAGAAGAAAAAAAATTTGACCTAATCTTTATAGACGCGGACAAAGGCAATTATAAAAATTACTACGAACTATCATTAAATTTAATTAATGAAAAAGCTCTAATAATTTTTGATAATGTTTTATGGCATGGTAATGTATCTAAAAAGACTGTTACAGATAAACAAACTAATTTAATGAGAGACTTTAACAAGTATATTAAAAATGATAATAGAGTTGAAAAAGTTATATTACCATTGGGAGATGGCTTAACAATTTGTAGAAGGGTATAATGTTTAATATTCAAGGTTTTTATAAAATTAAATCAATAGTTAACTGCAGCCTATATAAAGAAAAAATAAAAACATATCTTTTATCACAATCTGTTAAAGGTACAGTTATTATATCGTCCGAAGGTATCAATGGAACTATTGCTGGTAGAAAATCTAATGTTAATAACTGTATAAGATTTATTAAAGACAGATTTTCTATTGATACTTTTGATAGCAAAAACTCCTCAACTTGTAAGTTTTTGCCTTTTTATAGAGCAAAAGTTAAAATAAAAAAAGAGGTTGTTCCTATAGGGTTAAAATTAAAAGTGGACGCAAAAAAGAAGAGTTGTTACATCGACCCTCATCAATGGAACAAATTAATCAGCAAGAAAAATATTACATTAATAGATGTAAGAAAACCCTTTGAGCATAAAGTTGGAACATTCAAGAGTGCAGTAAATCCAAAAATCAATAGTTTTAGGGAGTTACCAAAGTATTTTAATAAACTTAAAAAGAATAATAAGGTAGCCATGTTCTGTACTGGAGGAATACGTTGTGAAAAAGCTTCTAATTTTTTAAAGCAAAGGGGATTTAAAAATGTCTTCCAACTTAAAGGAGGTATTCTTAACTACTTAAATAAAGTAAATATCAACAAATCCTTATGGAAAGGCGAGTGCTTCGTTTTTGATAATAGAGTTTCAGTCAAACATAAGTTATCAGTGGGATCTTACTCAATGTGCAAAGGATGCCGAATGCCTATCTCAGTAGAAGAAAAAAAATCTAGTAAATATAAAGAAGGTATTTCTTGTCCTTACTGTTACAATAAGTTAACTAAATCACAAAAAGATAGATTTTCAATGAGACAGAAACAAATTATAATAGCAAGAAAATTAAATAAAGCTCACATCTATCAAAAAGAATATTAATTCTTTTTTCATGAATCCAACTTTAAGTTTAACCAAAGATCCTATTCCTAGTTTAATTAAGAAAATAGCAATACCTGCTAGCGTGGGTACTTTTTTTCAAACAATGTTTAATATAGTTGATACTTTTTTTGCTGGAAAAATTTCTCCAGAAGCATTGTCTGCTCTCGCTAAATCTTTCCCAATTTATTTCATTATAATAGCAGCTTGTGTCGGAGTTACCGTAGGTGGCACTTCTTTAGTTGCAAATAGCATTGGCGAGAACAACAAAGAAAATATTCTAGGGTATTTTGCACATACTATTATTTATGCTGTCTTAGTTTCAGTATTAATTACTATAATAGGCCTGGTCTTTTCTCCAAGTTTGTTTGCTCTAATGGGCTCGGCAGATGAAGTAATCGTATTAAGTCTTAAATATACAAATGTAATATTTGCTGGATCAATTATTTTTATCATAGTGGTTGCTTTTAACTCTTTGCTTCACGCTGATGGAGATACCAAAACATACAGAAATGTACTTATTTTAAGTTTTTTTCTGAATATAGGTCTAAATCCACTATTTATTTTTGGTTATGGTTTTATACCAGCAATGGGAATTACTGGAATAGGGGTGGCCACGATTGTGGCTCAGTTTATTGGATTGGTTATCATTTTTAATAAAGTAATCAAATCAAGCAGGATCAAAAACTTATCTACAAAATATTTTTATCCTAAAGTTTATTTATTAAGAAATCTGTTTTATCAATCAGCACCAATTTCAGCCGCTTTACTATTAATTTCTGTAGGTAATTTCATAATACTAACTTATATCGGAGTTTTTGGCGAATATGCTACAGCAGGATATGGATCAGCTGCCCGATTTGAACAAATGCTTTTATTGCCAGTTTTAGGACTGAATACAGCCATCATATCGATCATCGGACAAAATTTTGGAGCAAAAAATTTTTTAAGAGTCAAAGAATCTTATTTTAAGGCTGTGATTTATGGTTTTACTCTTATGCTGATGTCAGGATTAATAATTTTTATATCTGCTGATAAAATTGTTAGTATTTTTTCAGATAATCCAAGTGTAATTAGTTTTGGTACGACTTATCTAAAAATATCAGCTTTAATTTTTCCAGCGTATCCAATCTTTTTTATAAGTAATGGTTTCTTTATGGCTATAAAAAAATCATCCTATTCAATGTATTTAAATATAATAAGAAATGTTGTTTTACCTATACCCACGATTATAGTCGCTATAATGTTTGATGGTAGTTTTCAAACCTTTTTTTGGAGCTATTGTTTCTTTAATTGGTTATATGTGATTTGCTTGTTTGCATTTGTAACCGCCTATATAAGGCGAAATTTAAATTAGTTTAGCCGAGTCTTTTAACCAATCCCACAAGTGACCGGCAAATGATCTTCTTACATATAAATCAACATCATTTTCGCTTTTTCGATGAATGGTAACATCGACATGATGTAATATCGTTTGGACGACTTTGTTGTCTCCAAAAATTTCTGAGTTAAAATCAAAAGGACATCCTTTGGAAAGGACTTCAAAAATATTTGAGCCTGACAATTTAAAAATTGTGAAGTGATCGGTAACATTTGTTATTGCTCCTAGATTAGTTTTGCTAATATTATCAAATAGCACATGTTCAAGTTCATAGGTATTCGTTTCTTTTGGTATTTCGTCATTAGAAACTAAGAGCCATTCATTAGGACCAAGCCATAATGAAGTAATTTTTTCTTTGCTAGAAGTTCCACAGGTCTCCTTGGGTAATATCATTCCCAGAATTTTTCCTATTTTGCTTGCAAATTCTTTATTTTCTAAACTACCACGTAAATTAATTTTGGCTACGGGAGTTTTTTCTTTCATAGAAAAATTATTGTAGGATTGACTTTCGCTAACCGGTGTAAAAAAATCAAGCATTTAATCTATTTCCCTCTTTATCTAAAAAAACAGAATCTGAAACAGTGACTTCAATGGTTTTATCTGGCATGGGCACAAAAAGTTTCTTTCCTTTCAATTTTTTTCCATTTTTTATAACAGCCAAAGCGATTGATTTATTTAAATTTGGACTGTAGTAGCTAGAAGTGACGTGACCTAACATATCCATCGGAGGTTTATTTTTTACCTCTTCAACAATTTGAGCTCCTTCCTCTAGAATTTCTTTAGGATCATCCGTAAGAAGTCCAACAAGATGTTTTCTATTTTCTCTCATTGTATCAGATCTATACAAGGATCTTTTTCCTATAAAATCATACTTTTTCTTGCTTATGATCCAATCCATTTGCAAATCAATTGGAGTGATTGTGCCGTCAGTTTCTTGACCTGCTATAATAAAACCTTTTTCAGCACGTAATAAGTGCATAGCTTCGGTACCATAAGGAGTTATTTTGAATTCTTTACCTGCATCCATACATTTTTTCCATGTAGCTTGTCCATAGTTAGACTGAATGTTTATCTCGTAACTTAATTCACCTGTGAAACTTATTCTCATTACGCGACACTTTATGTTATCTACTAAACCTTCTTTAAAACTCATATGAGGAAAATTTTGATCAGAAAAATCTACGTTTTTGACAACTTTTTCTAATATTTTTTTACTGTGTGGGCCACAGACACTTACAGTAGCAAAATGATCAGTAACGGAAGTTAAATATACTTTGAGTTCGGGCCATTCTGTTTGTAAAAAATCTTCTAATTTATTCATTACTGAGGCTGCTCCTCCTGTAGTTGTTGTCATTATATAATGGTTTTCACCTAATCTCGTAGTAACACCATCATCGTAAACCATGCCGTCATCATTAAGCATTAAACCATATCTACATTTCCCAATTGCTAATTTGCTCCAAGCATTGGTGTAAACACGATTTAAGAATTCAGAAGCATCGGTACCCTGAATATCAATCTTACCTAATGTTGAAGCATCTAAAATTCCTGAATCGTTTCTTGCTGCCTTCGACTCCCTTTGGACGGCTTCATACATACTTTCATTCTTATTTGGGTAATACCAAGCTCTTTTCCATTGACCAACATCTTCAAACTTTGCTCCATGTTTTTCATGCCATGTGTGAATAGGAGTTTTTCTTACAATATCAAAAAATTGTTTTACGTTTCTTCCAACAATAGCTCCAAAAGTTAATGGGGAGTATGGTGGACGAAAAGTTGTAGTTCCTAATTCACCCATTTTAGTATTAGTAATTTTGGAGACAATTCCTAATGCGTGCATGTTTCCAATTTTACCTTGGTCAGTAGCCATTCCTGTTGTCGTATAACGTTTAACATGTTCTATAGACTTATAGCCCTCTCTTAAAGCAAGCTTAATATCATTTGCTGTTGTGTCATTTTGATAATCTACAAATGGTTTGGTTTTTCCAGAGACTTTATCTGATGGCAACAACCATATGTTTTCAAAATCACCACTCTTGGATTCAGTAATATTTAATTGCTCATTATGGTTTAAATTTAAAAATTCATTTGTTTTTGTTTGAGTCTCTTCAATAATTTTTTTTAGATTAAATATTCCGTTACAGGAACCTACTGAAATTTGATTAAGTGATGTAGACTTTGGATGAAAATAATATTTTTCTTCATTATAAATCAATTTACCACCTGATTGAGTAAATAGATGAACAGCAGGTGTATAACCACCCGAGACACATAGTAGATCACACTTAATTTTTAATTTATTTCCAATTATACTGCTATTGTCGTTTGACAGTCTCATTACATGAACTTTATTAATTTTTTTGTAACCTTCTGTATAAACAATAGTATTTTTCCATAATATTTTTATTCCTAGTTCATTGCATTTTTTAGGTAAAGTTCCGTTTGACTGTTCTCTGATGTCGACAATTGCTTGTATTTTAACACCTCTATTATGCAGACTTATTGCCGTTTCATATGCATCATCGTTATTTGTGAAAATAACAACATTATTTCCACATTTTACGCCGTAGTAATTAATGTATTTTCTTACAGCCGACGACAACATTATACCCGGTCTATCGTTACAATCGAAAACCATTGGTCTTTCGATAGATCCGGTAGCTAAAATTACCTTTTTTGCTCTAACTTTCCATAAACGTTGTCTTATTTTTCCTTTTTTTTCTTTTTCAGATAAATGATCAGATAAATTCTGCATCATAATTAAATAATTATAATTATGATAAGCGGCTACACTTGTTCTATTTAGAATCATAATATTCTTATTATTTTGTAATTCAGAGTAAGTTTTTTTTATCCAATCCAAAGGTTTGAGGTCATTTATTTTAGTAATTTCTTCTTCAGCAAATGAAAGATCTCCACCAAAATGATGTCTTTCGTCAACTAAAAGAACTTTTTTTCCTGCTTTTATTGCAACATTTGCTGCAGATAAACCTGCTGGTCCAGCACCTACTATTAAGACATCGCAATGATAGTATTTATGGTCATAAATGTCCGGATCGTTTTCTGTAGGCGACTTACCTAACCCAGCAGCTCTTCTTATAAAATGTTCATATTTCCCCCAAAGATTTGCAGGCCACATAAATGTTTTATAATAAAAGCCTGCAGGTATGATAGGGGAGAATAGATTATTAATCGCCCCCAAATCAAAATTTACCGTTGGCCAACAGTTTTGACTTTCAGCGTTAAATCCTTCAAAAATTTCAATTTGTGTTGCCCTTAGGTTTGGGTCATTTTTATTTTTCCCATTAATAATTTGAACTAGAGCATTTGTTTCTTCAGCTCCAGAACTAAATATTCCTCTAGGTCGATGATATTTAAAACTTCTACCAACCAAATGAACTCCATTAGCTAGAAGCGCTGAAGCTAAAGTGTCCCCCTTAAATCCAAAGAAAATTTTTCCGTTAAATTTAAAAGAAATTCTTTCAGTTCTATTTATTTGTCCTCCAGTAGATAATCTAAATTTATTTGACATTATTTTTCTGGTTTTTCTCCCATTTTATATACAGAATGAATTTTATCATTTGATGTATCTCTACCCATATTAAACCAACGTCTACATCCATGCGCATGATTCCATCTTTCATATTGAAGACCTTTTATATTTTTCCTCATAAAAAGATATTCAGCCCATTGATCATCACTTAATTCAGTAGGTTGTTTTGGTCTAACTATATGAGCTTCACCACCATAGCTAAATTCACTATGATCTCTGTCACCACAATATGGGCATTTAATTATAAACATATTAATGAGCTACCGCAGCAGCACCATGTTCATCAACAAGATTACCGCTAACAAATCTGTTAATATTAAAAGCTGCATTTAAAGCATGAGGCTCATCTTTTGCTATTGTATGAGCAAACAAGTGTCCTGATCCTGGAGTAGCTTTAAATCCTCCAGTTCCCCAACCGCAGTTAAAATAAAGTCCTTTTATTGAAGTTTTGCTGATTATTGGACTTGCATCAGGACAAATATCAACAACACCTCCCCATTGTCTAAGCATTCTAAGCCTGCTAAAAATTGGATAGAGTTCTAAAATTGCATTAAGGGTTCCCTCAACAATCTCATGAGTGCCTTTTTGAGTGTAGGAAACATAAGAGTCTGTTCCAGCTCCTATGACGAGTTCACCTTTATCAGATTGACTTACGTAAGCATGAACGGCATTAGACATAACAACTGTATTGATAATTGGTTTAATTGGTTCTGAGACTAGAGCTTGAAGAGGCTTACTTTCAATTGGAAGTTTTAAACCTGCCATATTAGCAATAATGCTCGAATGACCTGATGCAGCAACACCAATTTTTGAAGTTTTAATAAAACCTTGTGTTGTTTCTAAACCCTCGACAGAATCTCCCTTTCTTTTAATTCCTTTTACTTCACAATTTTGAATAATATCAACTCCCATTGAATCTGCACCTCTAGCATAACCCCAAGCAACAGCATCATGCCTTGCTGTACCGGCTCGTCTCTGTAATGTACTTCCCATTACTGGATAACGAATGTTTGCTGAACAATTAATAATAGGACAAAACTCTTTTACCTGTTTTGTAGTAAGCCATTCACAATCTATGCCGTTTAATCTATTCGCGTGTGTTCTTCGTTTTAATTCCCTCACATCATGTAGATTGTGAGCTAAATTCATAACTCCTCTTTGGCTAAACATAACGTTGTAATTTAACTCTTGTGATAAGTTTTCCCAAATTTTCAAAGCATGATCGTAAAGTCCTGCACTAGCATCCCATAAATAGTTTGATCTTATGATGGTAGTATTTCTTCCTGTGTTTCCACCACCAATCCATCCTTTTTCCACAACAGCAATATTTTTCAAGCTATGCTCTTTTGCTAGATAGTAAGCTGTTGCTAATCCATGACCACCACCACCTATTATTACTACATCGTAACTAGGTTTTGGTTTGGGATCTCTCCAGGCTCGTTGCCAATTTTCATGAAAACTGAAGGAGTTTTTAATTAACGAAAATATGGAGTATTTGTTTTTCATTAATTATTTAATGATTATTCAAGTTTATAAGAATTAATTTCCTTTTGAATTTTTTTTAAAAATTCAGAAATTATCTTCCTTTCTCTCTCATTTAAAATTTCTTCTTTTTTATTAGCCTTTTCCAATTCATTAAGAATTTTTTCTTTTACTTTTATTCTCTCTTGTTTATTTTCAAAGGTACTAAAGAAGCTTTGTATTTTATCTAATCGAGAGCCTATCGTAATCTCAAAAATGATATAAAATATTATTGCTACTGCAAGAGTTTTTACAATAAAAGGCTTCATTAATTCTAATTTTCTCCCTTATAAACGCTGTTTATTATAATACCATCTACTTTTAAGTCGTGTATTTTTTTAAATTTAGTTTTTAATAAATTAATACCAGGTGTTTTATTCCATTTTTTTCTATAATTATCAATAGCATAATCAGCACTATATAAATCATGAACAACTTGAAATTTTTTTCTATCATTTTCACTCATAATTCTTAGAGTATTTTCAAGAGAAGTAAAACTAATTGCAACAATCTTGATTTCATTTCTATCGTCAGATCTCGCTATAAATTCCAATGAAGATCTGTTAGATAGCCCCCAATAATCCAGTTCAATTTTTTCAGATACTAAATTTTTAAAAAGTGGATTAAAGTAGACATATTGATGTGGATGATATTTATAAATCCAAAAGGTGAGAAAGAATAGTTCTAAAAAAAGACCTAAGAATATAGCATTTCTTATCATTCTAAATTTTAGTTTTGAATTAATATAATAAATTACATCTAAAGAAATTAAAATAAAAAAAGGGTATAAAAAATATATTTGTCTCCATCCATCGTAACTAACTCCAAATTTTGTTTTTACAATAAGTACTAAAAGGACAATTATTAAAAAATAATAATTATACATCTCATTATTTGATTTCCAAAATTTATGTTTTTTTTGATCAACACTTAATAAATTTTTAATAGCATTAATTAGAGTTTTAAAAAAACCAATAGTAAAAAAAAATGCGATTGATATGGGGATTGTTAGCAGAATCCAGACTAAATCGTAATGCCAAGGTGAATCCTTGTATTGAAAATATTCACCTAAATAATAATTTTGACCGTTAGGCATAACATTATGTGCAACTTTAAAGAAATTTACAAGGTGGTTTACTGGATCAATCCATAAATAAGGCCAAAAAATGTAGACAAAAATGATTGTGGTAAATACGGAGGCGAGTAGAAATTTATAATTTGTTGATATAAATTTTTTATCATCCATGCTTTGTAAAAAAAACATCAAATATGTTGCAAAGATATATATTATAGCTGGTATTCTTATAACAAGAGCTAATGCGGAAAATATTCCGAAAAAAAAAGCGTTTGAGTAAGACTTTTTTTCAAAAAATTTAATACTAAAAAATAAGAATATTATAGTTATGCTTAAGGAAATAATATCTTTATTATTATAAAAACTTTCAGCAAAAAATCTTGGTGAGAAGAATAAAAAAAACACGCCAAGATAAGCGTAAACTCTATTTTTGAATCTTTTTGCTAGAATTAGGTAAAAAAGATAACAAGCTGTAAAAAAAAATAGGAAGTTCAAAAAGTGTCTTATAAAAAAAATCTCCTCTATTGCAGTAATATTTTTTAAATCAATATAAAATTCAGCAATCATGTCAAAAATTGCCGGCATTGTATAAGTAGTATCCTGTATTGCTGTTTTGATATCAGAAATAAACACCTTTTCAGATAAATCTAAATTTATAAAAAAACCCTTTAAAAAATAATAATATAATTTGCCATTTTCTCTATGATAGTACTCATCAAAAGAAATTCCATAATCTTTATAGACATTAACTCCAATTATAAAAAAAATTAAAAAAATAAAAAGTGAAGGTAGAAAATTTAAAAATATTTTTTTATTAGGATGTGTTAAAAAGTTAAATATTGGATTCATTTAATCTTTAATTTAATTTATATGGTTTTTTAATCAAGAAGAATATAATATCGTCTAACATGGCTTTAACTTTTATTATTAATGATGTTTAATTAACTCATAAAACATATTATATCTTTATCCAGTAATGAAAAATTATTATAAAGTACCTGTTAATCAACCAAGTTTTTTGGGAAATGAAAAAAAATATCTGATGAGATGTTTAAATGAAGGTTTTGTCTCCTCGGCTGGTCCCATGGTTAAAAAATTCGAAAGCGAGTTTGCAAAAAAAGTAAATAGAAAATTTGCTATTTCTGTAAGTAATGGTACCGCGGCACTTCAGCTTGCGTACGAGTCCTTAAATTTAAAAAAAAATGATGAAGTAATACTTCCGTCTTTTACAATAATTTCATGTATATTACCTGTAATTAGAAGTGGTGCAAAACCAATTCTAGTTGATAGTGAATCTAGAACATGGAACATAGATGTTGATAAAATCGAGAGAAAAATAACATCAAAAACAAAGTTGCTAATAGTACCGCATATTTACGGTTTACCCGCTGAAATGAATTCAATATTAAAAATAGCTAAAAAGTATAAATTAAAAGTTTTAGAAGATGCAGCGGAAGTTTTAGGCTTAACTTACAAAAAAAAAATGTGTGGAAGTTTTGGTGACGTTTCTACATTTAGTTTTTATGCTAATAAACATATTACTACTGGAGAAGGAGGGATGATTGTGACAAATGATAAAAAAATTGCAGAAAAATGTAAAAGTCTGAGAAATATATGTTTTAATAACGAGAGGAGATTTTTGCATTATGATTTAGGGTGGAATTATAGGTTTACAAATTTACAATCAGCACTAGGTCTTGCTCAGCTTGAACAACTAAATAAGTTTGTTATTAAAAAGAGAAAAATAGGAGAAATTTATAATAAAAATTTATCTAAAATAAAATTTTTTGATACTCAATTAAAAAAAATAAAATATGCAAAAAATATATATTGGGTGTACGGTTTACTTTTAAAAAAAAATTCTCCTATAAACTTGAAAAGTTTAATGGAAAAATTAAAAAAAAGTGGAGTTGAAACAAGAAACTTCTTTTGGCCACTTCATCAACAACCAATACTTAGAAAAATGGGACTTTTCAAAAATACCAAACTACCTGTGTCTGAATATTTGGCAAGAAATGGTCTCTATTTACCTTCCGGTCTTTCATTAACTTTAAATCAACAAAAATTTGTTATAAAGCAAATTAAAAAAATTTTTTCAAAATACCTATGATTTTATATAAGTGCAGATTGTGTGATAAAAAAAATATGTTTAAATTTCTAGATTTAGGATTTCATCCTCCGTCCGATCAATTTAAAAAAAAAAAGGAAATTGATTTTCCGACACTTTATTATCCTTTAAAAGTTTACAGCTGCAAATCCTGCGGATTTAAACAGCTAAACTATGTTGTTAAACCAGAAATTTTATATCAGCAAAATTATCCATACGAATCATCATTGACGATTACTGGAAAAAAACACTGGAAAGAGTTTGCTGATTCTACAGTTAAAGATTACAATTTAGCAAAAAATGATTTAGCTGTTGATATAGGAAGTAATACTGGAGTTTTATTACAATCATTTAAAAACAATAGATTAAAGATAGTTGGCGTTGATCCAGCTAAAAATATCTGCAAAATTGCAAATAAAAAAGGAATAGCAACCATTAATAGTTTTTTTGATCAAAAAGCTGTTAGAAAAATTTTAAAGATTCACGGAAAAGCAAAAATAATAACTGGAACAAATGTTTTTGCACACGTGCATGATCTAAAACTATTTTTAAAGAACATAAAAAAACTAATTCATGAAACCCAAGGAGTTTTTGTTATTGAGGTGCCGTATTTCTTAAATTTAGTGAAAAATTTAGAATATGATACAATTTATCATGAACATCTTTCCTATATTACTGTTATTCCATTGATAAAATTTTTAAGGAAATTTAATTTAGAAGTAATTGATATACAAGAGAAAGATATTCATGGTGGATCAATAAGGATATTCATTTCTGGAAAAGGCAATTATAAAAAGAAAAAATCTGTGAATAAAATTTGTAAAAACGAAATTAAAGCAAAATTAAATTCCAAAGAAATTCTTCTGGATTTTCAAAAAAAAGTCACTAAAAACAGACTTTATTTGATCTCTCTTTTAACCAGATTAAAAAAAGCAAACAAAAATGTTGTAGCTTTAAGTGCCCCTGCGAAAGGCATGACTTTACTAAATTACACTAAATTAGATTCTGACTTTTTAGATTATGCAACAGAAAAATCAAAGATTAAACAGGGCTTGCTAACTCCAGGAGTAAATATTCCAGTATACTCTGATCAAAAAATTTTAAAGACCAAACCAGACTATGCATTATTACTTGCATGGAATTTTTCAAAAGAAATAATTAAAAATAACACTAAATATTTAAAAACAGGTGGTAAATTTATTATACCTATACCTAGGGTAAAAATTATAAAAAGAGTCAAATGAAAAAAATAAAAAGTAAAATAAATTTTAAGGATAACAGAGGATTTATTAAAGATTTACTAGAAAAAAAAAATATAAATGCAATAACTTTCATTACTCAAAAAAAAGGTAAAATCAGAGGAAATCATTTTCACAAAAGAACAATTCAATGGAATTACTTAATAAAAGGAAAATTAGAACTACTAACTAGAAAAAATAAACAAAAAATAATAAGAACTTTAATAAAAGAGGGAGAATTAGTAGAAACATCAAAAAATGAATCGCATGCAATAAAAGCTTTAAAAAATTCTGAATTTCTTGTTTTTACACAGGGACCAAGAGGTGGAAAAGAATATGAAAATGATACTTTCAGACTTAAGAATCCAATACTTAAATAATCTGAATGAATAATTATGTTATTTAAAAATATTCTTAGAATTATAACAAGTTATAAACTCTCCCTATTACAAGTAATATTTTTTGAAATTATTTATATCTTCATGGGTTTTAAAGGTAATAAAATTAATTTTTCAAAAAATAATGAAATGTATGACAATATTCCCTATCCATATTTTTTCTTAATTAAAATTAAAAGAATCTTGAAAGTTTCAAATTTTACAAAATTTATAGACTTTGGATGTGGGTCAGGAAGAGTAATAAATTTTTTCAATAAAAGTTTCCCCAATAAGAGTTTTGTTGGCATAGAGTATTTTCCAGAACAATATAATTACAGCAGAAAAATTTTTGTAAAAAATTCTAATATAGAAATTTTTCAAGATGATTTCAGAAAAATTGATTTTTTAAAATTTGAAGCTGATTGCTATTTTTTTAACAATCCCTGGAGAAATGAGATTGAACCTTTTGATTTTATAGTGAATATGTCTCAATCAATTACTAAGAAAAGTATTTTAATTATCTTGGCAAACTATAGTGAAAAATTTTGTGAAAGATTAAATGAAGGATTAAAAAATTCTCAATGCATTGGCAAATACTACATAAAGTACAATAAAGGATATCATATTCTTAAATTAAACTCAGAAAAATAAAAATGAACAAGACGGTTTCTATAATTTTATGTACCTTTAATGAGGTAAATCATATTGAGAAGTCCTTGGATTTAATCAAGAAAAATTTAAATAATGTTCAAGTTATTATTGTGGATGACAATTCTTCAGATGGTACAATTGAAAAATTGGATCAATTAAAATACAAATTTTCTTTTGAGCTCTATGTAAGAAAAAAAGAGAGAGGATTAGCAACAGCACAAAAGTTTGGATTTAGTAAAGCCAAAGGAGATTACGTTGGCACCGTTGATGTTAATAGCAAAGACCAGCTGTTATATTTTAAGGATCTAATTGATAGGCTTGATAATGGTTATGATATCGCCGTTTTATCCAGGTATGTTCCCGGAGGAGGTGACGAGAGAGTATTCATCAGATCTCTTACAAGTTTAGCAATTAATAAGGTAAGTAAATTTTTTTTAAGAATATCTTTTAATGATTTTACCAGTGGAATTTTCATTATGAAAAAAAGAGCTTCTATTAGAAACTGAGAATGTAATTTCGGGATATGCAGAGTGGTTTATAGAATTTATATATATTTTACATAAAAAAAATTTTAAGATTTTTGAGTTCCCGTATGTTCAAACAAAAGATGATAAGTTGATTAAAAGCAAATCTTATCCTAATTTTGTTAAATTTTTTTATCTGGGTTTAAAATATTTTTTGAGAATATTATTAACACTCATTCGCAGATAACGGATTTATTTTATTTCTGAGTATTTTTAAGATCTATTAAATAAATTAATACTCCAATCCAAATAATAACAAAACTTATTAATTTGTTTACATCCAGATATTCACCATAGTAGAAAATACCTAACAAAAATTGACCTGTTGGTGCTAAGAAAAAAATCATACCGGTTGCTCCTAATCCTGCTAATTCGACACCTTTTAAATATAGATATAAAGGTATTAATGTCATGGCTCCCGCAAGGAATAACCAAAATGAAATTTTTAAATCACTTGTAGAAAAGAAATTATTTCCATCTCTTGATAATACATAGAATACAATAATAGCAAACGGAGTCATAAAAGCACTTTCAATAAACAGACCTATTTCAGCCGGAACTTTTAATTTTTTTCTAATTAAATTATAGGCACTCCAAGTAATAGCAACAATTAAGCCAACCCAGGGAGTTGACTGAAAATTAAAGAGCAAAAAAATAACAGAAATAATTACTAGTGATATGGCAAGCAATTTTTTTTTATTGTACGATTCTCTTAAAAAAATTATACCAAAAAAAGACACTTAAAATTGGAAAGATATAATAACCAAAGCTGGCATCCACAAGTCTATTAGTTACAACAGCATATATCCAAGTAAACCAATTGGTAACAATTAGTATGCCACAAATAAATAAAATTAGAGTTTTTTTTATGTTTTTTATGATAAGAAAAACATCATTCCATTTAGAATATATGGTTATTATAAAAAAAAGTAAGAAAGCGGTCCAAACCGTTCTGTGAACAATTAATTCTATTGGATCAACAAAAGATACTGACTTAAAGTATAAAACACCTATAATTCCCCACCATAAAGAACCAGCACCACCAGATAAAATTCCGTTAAAAGTATTTTTATTCATAAATTATTGCTATCAATAAATTGAAAACGAATTAAAATAAAGGTAAATAGATCGCTAGGAGAGATGGGTGAGTGGTTTAAACCAGTCGTTTGCTAAATGACCGTACGTGGAAACATGTACCGAGAGTTCGAATCTCTCTCTCTCCGCCATACTTAATAGTGAGGCTTGTCTTCAAAGAAATTATGAATCTTAATAGGTTTACCAGATAGCATATATTTATAAACATTTACATTTTCCAAAACACGTTGAACATAATTTCTTGTTTCCTTAAACTTAATTAGTTCAACCCAATCTACATAACTGATATTTCCTTTTTGAGGGTTTCCGTTAAGTTTTTTCCAATATTTAACTCTTTTAGGCCCAGCATTATATGCAGCTAAAGCGAAAGGATAGGATCCTTCATACTCTTCTAATAATCCAGCTAAATAATAAGAACCTAATTTAATATTATAATCAGGATTTTTGAGTTTACTTTTTGAATATGGAAGTTTTGCTTGTTTAGCAACTAGCTTAGCTGTGTAAGTCATCAATTGCATCAAACCTCTTGCCCCAACATAACTGGTAGCTTCTTCATCAAATTCACTTTCCTGTCTTATTACAGCTAAAACAAGTTCCATCTTTGGCATTGTTTTTTGATTTACGACTTTAGCTGTCTCAATAATAGGATAGTTTATAACATTATAGAATCTTTTTTCATATGAAGCTCGTTTAGCTATTTGAATCGCAAAATCATATCTACCTATATTAACAGCAAGTTCACCAGCAAGTATTTCACTTCCTTTTTCTATATTTAAAGAAGCTAAGTGCTTAAGAAAATCTTTAGAATATTTAGCTTTATCCAATTCTTTAAGTAATTGTATATTTTTTATTAAAGGGTTTTTTTTAAATTCTTTTTTATATTTTTCATCAACTTTTTCTTGAGTTTGTAAAGCAAAATTTACTCCATGATTCATTTCAACAAATGCAAGTTGTCCATAATATGTATGTAAATATTTTAAGGCTTCATTAAACCACTCCTCAGATTTTTGTTTATTTTTAATTACTTTGTAAGTACGTGCTATCCAATAAGCACCACGTGCTAAACTTATGGGATAACCAACGTTATTATAAAAATTTTTAAAATGTTGTAAGGCCATATTTGGATCATTTAAAAAAGTAAGAGCTATCCATCCCGAAAGCCATTCGGCGTCTGCATAATCAGGTCCTTCCGATAAAGAGTGATTACTTGAAACCTTATAAGCTTTAGCATACTTCTTTTTATAGATTAATGATCTTGTTAATATACTTCTCTCTTTCCACCAACGGTCAGGTCTGACTAATTTTACAGGATCTTCTGGAACACTAAATAAAATTTCAAGAGATGGGTCTAATCTTCCTCTTCTTCTACGCCATTTAAGTCTGTCATATTTTAATCCAATATCATTTTTATATTTTGCAGGAACCTTGGCTATGGCATCATCAACACCATAAGACTTGCTCATTAATAATTGTCTTGCTCTATATAAAGCTGTTTCTTCTTTTGGTAAATATCTTAACATTCTTTGCACATCCCAATGTTTTCCTTCCCAAGCATGCCAATCAGCTCTTTTAATGTTATCTGATACAGTAATTATTTTTTTTGTATTTTTTTCTTAAATATTTTAAATCACTTTTTGAAAGTCTAGCTTTTATCCATCCTTCTTTTATTAATCTTGAGCCTTCTTCAATGTTATTCTCCATAACATAAATTTCTCCAAGTTTAATTTTTCCATATTCACTTAGAGGTTCCTTACCATTAAACCATTTTTTTATAACTTTTGGTGACACTGTATTTAGATAAATCTTGTGTTCAGCAAGGTATTTAAGTCTATTTATTCTTGGATAATTAGGATTGTTATTAATAAAAGTTAGATAATCGTAGAAAGTGGCTGAGTTACCTGGCTGTATTAAATATAGCCAATTTACCATTTTAAATACCATTTTATTTTTAGCTTTTTTTGAAAGTTTTATGGCAGTTTGCCATTTCTTTTTCTTAATTGCTTTAAAAGAAGCTTTGGCTATTTTAAAATCGCTACTTGATAGAATTGCTGACTTTGCAGCAGCTTTATCAGTCTTTTTATGGAATATTATTGGTTTTTTTTCGGGATAAATAAAAACCTCTTCTTTTACTTCTTCATCTATTTTAGAAACCTCTTTACTTTCTGTAATTTCAATTTTTTCTTTTTTTAATGTTGGTTTTTTTTTAGGGTAGATATGTTTTTTTTCTGCAGTCTTAATTTTTGTTTCTTGGTCAACTTTAGGTTTAGGTAATGGTAAAATACGTTCAGCAGCAACAGATTTTGACGAAAAAATGATAAAAGACACTAACAAAATTATATTAAGTTTAATCAGATTCTTCATAAATTTAAGATGATTTACTTTTTCAAACTATGTTATAAAGATTTATGTTTAAAGGATCAATTGTTGCTTTAATTACTCCATTCAAGAATAACAAACTTGACGAAGATTGTTATATTTCACTTATACATCATCATATAAAAAATGGTACATCGGGTCTTGTTCCAGCAGGAACAACAGGTGAATCTCCCACTTTGAATCATGAAGAGCATGAAAGGGTTATTGAATTGTGCGTTAAGGAGTCTAAAGGCAAAATTCCAGTTATTGCTGGCACCGGATCTAATTCAACAGATGAAGCTATATCTTTAACTAAGCATGCAGAAAAGGTTGGAGCAGATGCAGCTTTAGTTGTTACCCCATATTACAATAGGCCTACCCAAGAAGGGTTATATCAACATTTTAAAGCGATAAATGATAACACCTCCATACCAATTATCATTTATAATATTCCACCACGATCGGTTGTTGATATGAGTGTAGATACAATGGCTAGGCTTTTTGAATTAAAAAATATTGTTGGAGTTAAAGATGCCACAGGCGATTTAAATAGAGTTGAACAACAAAAAAAAGAAATGGGACCAGATTTTATTCAGTTATCCGGTGAAGACGGAACAGCACTAGAATTTAATATGAAAGGTGGGGTGGGGTGCATATCAGTCACCGCTAATGTTGCAGCAAAACTTTGCTCAGAATTCCAAGAAGCATCATTAAGTAAAAATAATAGCAATCTGCTCGCTAAAGCAAAGGAAATTAATGACAAATTAATACCACTTCACAAATCTTTATTTATTGAAAGCAGTCCAAGTCCAGTAAAGTATGCAGCGAGTTTACTAAATCTATCTTCTGAAGACGTAAGGTTGCCATTAGTAAAGGTCACTGAAGAAACTAAAAAAGCTGTCAGATCTGCCATGGAGTATGCCAATCTGATTTAATAATGTTTCAAAAAAACAAAAATGGTTTAAAGATAATTTCAAATAATAGAAAAGCCAGATTTAATTATTTTTTTAAAGAGTTTTTTGAAGCAGGAATTGTGTTAATGGGATCAGAAGTAAAATCATTAAGAGATGGTAAGGCAAATATTTCTGAATCTTATGCTTTTGATGTGGGAGGAGAAATTTTTTTAATAAATTCTCACATTCCTTCGTATAAAGAATCTAGCTATAACAATCATGATCCAAAACGTAATAGAAAACTTCTTTTAAATAAAAAAGAAATTAATAAACTTATGGGAAGAGTGAATAGAGAAGGTTTTACATTAATTCCAACGAAATTATACTTTAAAAAAGGTAAAGCAAAAGTTGAAATTGCTGTGGCTAAAGGAAAAAAACAATATGATAAAAGAGAAGTAAAAAAGAAGAGAGATTGGAATAGAGAAAAAGCAAGATTCTTTAGAAAATCAAGTTAATTAGAAATGATTTTATTAGGTTTGGGATCAAATTTATCATCTAGTTTTGGAGATAGATTTAAAAATATTGATTTAGCAGTCTCTGCTCTTTACGGTTATGGAATACAGGTTAATAAACAGTCTAGCTATTATGAGTCTCTTTCACATCCTAATAAGGAAAATCCTAAATTTATTAATATTGTAGTTGAAGCAGAGACATATTTGCCTCCAGAGGATTTGGCTTCAGTGTTGATTACTATTGAGGAATCCTTGGAAAGGAAAAGAAATGAGAAAAATGATCCACGAACATGTGATATTGATATTATAGATTATAATAATAAAGTTATAAATTTTAAGTATAAAGGCTTAGATTTTACAGTTCCTCACAAAAAACTCGTTTATAGAAATTTTGTTTTATTTCCACTACATGAAATTTCTCCGAATTGGAAACATCCAAAAACCAAAGAACTCGTTAGTACCTTGATAAAGAATATTCCTAAAGAAGATAAGAACTCTATATTAAAGATTAAAAAATCTTGATATAAAGTCTATATGCTGAATCGTGAAGATTTGATAAAAAAAGTAAAGACCTATAATCGTTTTTTTAATCCCGAAACTTTATCAAAAGCCTATACTTTTGCTTTAAACGCACACAAAGATCAGACGAGAGATTCTGGCGATCCTTACTTATCACATCCAGTAGAAGTAGCTAATATTTTAACAGAATTGAAACTAGATAGTGCAACCATAGCCACAGGATTACTCCACGACACCATAGAAGATACTAAAGCTACTTATAAAGTTGTTGAAAAAGAATTTGGAAAAGAGGTTGCTGATTTAGTTGATGGAGTTACAAAAATATCAGTTCTAGAAGGTAAGATTATTGAAAATTCTAAAGCAGAAAATATCAGAAAACTTATTTTAGCGACCTCTAAGGATATAAGAGTCTTATTAGTAAAAATAGCTGATCGGCTTCATAACATGAGAACCTTGGATTCTATTTCTAGTAATGATAAAAAAATAAGGATTGCTAGAGAAACTATGGAAATATATGCACCTTTAGCAAATCGAATGGGCATGAACCACATAAGGGATGAATTAGAAGATCTATCTTTCCAAAAATTAAATCCGGAAGCAAGAAAGCTTGTCGTTGAAAGACTCTCATTAAATGAAAAAAATAGAGATAATATTTTTAAAGAAATTTCAGTAAAATTTGCAAAAGTCTTAAAAGAAAATGGAATAAATGTAAAAATAGTAGGTCGAGAAAAAACACCATTTGCAATTTGGAGAAAAATGCAATCCAGAAGGGTTTCTCTTGAGCAACTGACAGATATTATTGGCTTCCGTATAATTGTCAATAATATTGAAACTTGTTATAAAGTTCTTGGAATATTTCATAGTAATTGGTCCACTATCCCAGGAAGGTTTAAAGATTACATATCAACACCAAAAATTAATAATTATAAATCTATACACACAGCAATAATAGGACCTAATAAAGAAAGAGTAGAAATTCAAATTAGAACACAACAGATGCATGAGTTTGCTGAAAGAGGTGTCGCTTCTCATTGGATATACAAATCTTCAGAAAAAGTAAGTCATTTAGCTCTTAAAGAGTATGACTGGCTAAGGGATCTTGTAGAAATTGTGGAGAAAGAAAAAAATATAGAACATTCTTTAGAATTCACAAAACTACAAATGTTTCAAGATAATGTTTTTTGCTTCACCCCAAAAGGTGAAGTTATTAAACTACCTAGAGGAGCAACTCCGATAGACTTTGCTTATGCTGTGCATACTAAAATAGGAGATACATTAGAATCATGTGAAATTAACGGCAGAGGTTCACCTTTACAAAGCATACTAAAAAATGGAGATTTGGTTAATATTAAGAGTTCAAAAAAAGCTTCTCCCTCATTACATTGGTTAACATTTGCAGCAACTGGCAAGGCGCGTGCTGCTATTAGAAGGTATTGGCAAAGTACAAAGAGTACTATTTCACAATCTGAAAAAAAATATATTAGTAGTTTATGTATAAAAATACCCAACATGCCTGGAAAACTTGGTGAAGTAAGTGGTTTAATTGGTTTTCATCAAAATAATATAATAAACATGGAAATCATAGAGAAAAAAACTGATTACTTAGAATTTATTTTTGATATACAGACTAAGGATTTAAATAACTATAAAAATTTAATTAGAGAATTAAAGTTAAAAGAGTACAAATTTAAAATAATACGACACAGGAAAAAGGATGCTTTCTTACGACGAATCTTTAAAAAATTTTAAAAGAGACTGAGGCATTATTAGAAGGTCATTTTATTCTTTCATCGGGTTTACACAGCAAGCAATATATACAATGTGCTAAATTGTTAAGTCATCCGAGAAAAGCTGAAGCTATTTGTTTTTCCTTGTGTGAGAAAATAAAAAAGAAATTTAATAAAATTGATATTGTTTTATCTCCTGCTCTAGGGGGGGTGGTTGTTGGTTACGAAATTGGTAGACAGCTTAAAATCGAAACAATTTTTGCTGAAAGAATAGATAATAAATTAATTTTGAGAAGAGGCTTTAAAATTAAACAGAATTCTAATGTTCTTATAGTTGAAGATGTTATTACAACAGGAAAGTCAGCAACAGAATGTTCAAATATAGTAAAAATGAACAAGGCAAATTTAGCTGGTTATGCATGTATTGTTGATAGGTCAAGCAAAAGTCTTTCTATTAAAAACAAAATCGTTTCTCAAATACAGTTCAATATTGAAACTTTTGCTGCGGATAAAGTTCCTGAAGATCTGAAAAAAATTCAACCTATAAAACCTGGTAGTAGAAATTTATCTAAATGGTAAAAAAAAGACTTGGCGTGAATATTGATCATGTTGCAACTATTAGAAATGCTAGGGGCGAAATTTATCCCAATCCATTAAGAGCAGCATTAATTGCTCAAAAATCAGGCGCAGATTCTATAACATTGCATTTAAGGGAAGACAGAAGACATATACGAGACTATGATCTAAAAAATATAATAAAAAAACTTAAGATACCGGTTAATTTAGAGATAGCTCCTACTAATGAAATGCTAAAAATAGCTATTAGAAGTAAGCCTAATTTTGTTTGTATTGTACCAGAAAAGAGGAAAGAAATTACTACTGAGGGTGGGTTAAATATAAAAAAAAAATAAGAAATTTATACAAAAAATAATTAAGACTCTAAAAAGAGATAAAATACGTGTAAGTTTATTTATTGAACCTAAAATCAGAGATATTAAACTTTCAAAATCATTAGGAGCAAACTGTGTGGAGCTACATACTGGTAATTTTTGTAATTTGCTAAACAAAGGTAAAAAAATAAAAAAAGATTTCTTAAAACTTAAAAAATTCAGCAAATTATGCAAAAAAATTAGGATTAGAAGTACATGCAGGACATGGTCTTACATATAAATCTGCTCTTAAAATATCAAAAATCAGAAATATTTGCGAATTTAATATTGGACATTTTCTTATTTCTGAGTCTTTATTTTTAGGATTAAGCAATGCGATTAAAAGATTGAAGAAAGTTATTAATACTTAAATGAAGATTTTTGGAATTGGCACTGATATTGTAAATATTAAAAGAATGGAGAAATCTTTAAAAAATAAAAACAATAAATATAAAAAAAGAATTTTCTCTAAAAACGAAATTATTTATTGCGACAAAAAAAGGAATCCCTCATCTTTTTATGCAAAAAGATTTGCTGCTAAAGAAGCATTAAGCAAAGCTTTGGGAACAGGTATTAGAAAAGGGATTAACTTTAAAGACATTGAAATATTAAATGATAGTTTTGGAAAACCATCTATTAAATTAAACGGTACAACTGCCAATTATTTGAAAAAAAAGGTCAATAATAAAAAATATTTTATCTATTTATCTCTGTCTGATGATCTACCTTGGGCTCAAGCTACTGTTATTATATCTTACGTTTGATGAAAAAAAAAATTATTGATAATATTAAAACAATCTTTTATGCATTGATAATAGCACTGTTTATTCGCTGTTTATTTTTTCAGCCATTTTATATTCCATCATCCTCAATGGAACCAAATTTATTAATAGGAGATAGATTATTTGTTTCAAAATATTCATATGGTTATAGCCGGCATTCGTTACCTTTCAGTCCAAAAATTTATAATAAGAGAATTTTAGGAAAAGTTCCTGAAAGAGGTGATATAATTGTTTTTAAAACTCCAGCAGACAATAGAACAGATTATATTAAGAGATTAATAGGCCTACCTGGAGATTCTGTCCAAATTATAAATCAAGATCTATACATAAATAATGTAAAAGTTAAAAAGAGAAAAGTAGACAATTCAATTGATATTAACTGTGGAAATGAAGTATTTGAACCAATTTTTTTTGAAGAAACGCTACCTAATGGTAAAAAATATGTTGCAGCATATAGAAAAGAGGGAACAATGAAGAACAGTGATGAATTTATTATTCCAAAAGAGCATTTTTTTTTTATGGGTGACAACAGAGATTGTTCGAAAGATAGTCGTTACTTAAGCAGCGTAGGCTACGTTAACTTTAATAATTTGGTAGGAAAGGCACAATTAATTTTTTTTTCAAACAATAAAAAAAGGGGTTCTTTTTTTAAATTTTGGAAGTGGAATCAAACTTTACGTTTTGATCGTTTTCTTAAAAAAAATCAAATAATGCAAAACATTCTTAAATTTGAAGCCAATTTAAATATTAAGTTTAAAAATAGATCCTTATTAATTGCTGCCTTAACACACAAAAGTGCTAATCAAAAAGTAAATAACGAAAAACTTGAATTTTTGGGTGATAGAGTTATTGGATTAGTATTATCAAAAAAAATATTTGATTTGTACCCCAATGTATCCGAAGGAGTTTTAGATAAAAGATTTGCTAGTTTAGTAAATAAAAAAAACGTGCTCTGATATAGCTCGGTCAATGGGAATTCAAAATTGCATTATTACTGGAAATAAAAAAATAAATATTATTAAAGTCAACGAAAAAATGTTAAGTGATTGTTGTGAAGCCGTAATTGGAGCAATTTATATCGATCGAGGATTCGAGATTGTTAAAAATTATATCTTAAGGATTTGGAAAAAAAAAATTGATAAATCTGATATTACTATTTTAGATCCAAAGACAAAATTACAAGAATATTCACTGAAAAAATTTAAAAGACTTCCTGCTTATCGTTTAATTAATTCTAGCGGACCAAAACATAGTCCGATCTATAAAATTTCTGTATCAGTAACTGGCTCAAAACAATATACTGGCGTTGGAAATTCTAAACAACTTGCTGAACTTGATGGCGCTTCAAAACTATTAACGGCGAAGAATATTAAATAATATGCATTGGAGAGATGAAGGTTTTTTACTAGCAAAAAATAATTTTAATGAGAATTCTGTTCTCATTGAAACTTTTACTTTAAATCATGGAAAATGCACTGGAATTGTATATGGCGGATCTTCCAGAAAACAAAAAAAAAATTTTCAAGTCGGTAATAAAATTCTACTACATTGGAAATCTAAAGCTGAAAATAGATCTGGGTATTTCAATATTGAATTAATTAATCCTATCGCAGCGAAATTTTTTGATGATAAAAAAAGATCTGTTTGTATTCTTTCCTCGGCGTCTATTTTAAAAATATTATTACCTGAAAGACAGATTAATGAAAAAATTTATAATGCATTTGAAAAAAATGTTAAGTGAATTAAATTCCAAAAATTGGATAAATTTATATATTCATTGGGAATTATCTTTAATTAAAGATCTTGGATATGAAACTGACTTATCAAATAAAATAGATTTGGAGTCTAAAGATAAAAATTTTATTAGGATAAATAATAGATCGCTGAAAATTCCAAAAATGTTATTTAATCAAGATGATAAAGTGAACTATGATAGCGAAATAAAAGAAGCATTAATTTTTAATAAAAATTTACTAATGGAAAACTTTATTCTACCAAATAAACTAAGATTTCCATTATTTAGAAAAATTCTAGAAAAATATTACAATTAATGGAAACTGAACATACCAAAAGATCTGTACTTAAAACTATTACTTGGAGAATTACGGCGTCTTTAGATACATTTGTTATAGCGTGGGTAATCACCGGAGATTGGAAAATGGGAGGATCAATTGCTGGAATTGAAGTAATTACAAAAATGTTTTTTTATTATTTTCATGAAAGAATATGGAATAAAATAAAATGGGGAAAAAAGAAATGGTGGTGGTTATCTTAGTTTTCTTGCAATTTCTTCTGCAAAATAAGTAATTATTGCATTAGCGCCAGCTCTTTTAAAAGATATTAAGCTCTCAAGAATTGCGTCTTCATTTATGGTTTTATTATTAATTCCATTTCTTATCAAACTATATTCACCTGATACTTGATAAGCAAAAACTGGAATTTTAAAATTATCCTTAATAAGTTTTATTATATCTAGATAAGGCATGCCTGGTTTAACCATTACGAAGTCGGCTCCTTCCTTAATATCTAAAGCAACTTCTCTCAAGGCTTCCTTTGAATTGTTGAAATCCATTTGATAATTTTTTTTATCACCCTTTAATTTCTTTTTTGAACCAACGGCATCTCTAAATGGACCATAAAAATTAGAGGCATATTTTACTGCATAAGACAATATTTGTACTAGTTCATGACCATTTTTGTCTAAAGCTTTTCTAATTTCACCAATTCTACCATCCATCATATCGGAGGGAGCAATAACATCACATCCCATCTCAGCTTGTAAAAGAGATTGTTTAATTAAAATCTTTACTGTTTTATCATTATCTACATAATTATCTTTTATTATTCCGTCATGACCATGATTCGTATAAGGATCAAGAGCCACATCACACATTATTCCAATTTCTTTATAATTTTTTTTAATTAGCCTAAGTGCTTTACATATTATATTGTTTTTATTTAAGGCCTCAGACCCCTTGGCATCTTTTTTAGAGCTCGGAGTATTTGGAAAGAGGGCGATCATGGGTATTTTTTTATTTAATGCATTCTCAATTAATTTTTCTAATCTATCGACTGAGTGTCTATAAACTCCAGGCATTGTTTTAATGCGTTCCTTTATGTTTTTACCTTCACAAACAAAAATTGGCCAAATTAAATCATTTGGGGATAATGTATTTTCTTGCACAAGTCTTCGAGACCATTCTTTTTTTCGATTTCTACGTAATCTTGTATTAGGATATGAACCTATGTTTTTCATTTGATAATCGTTCTCACTTCAATCTTAAGTTTATATTATTATAATTAAGAATACCATTGCGACAAATCCAGTCTATTATTTAATCATCAAATGTAATATGTTTGACTTAATGGCTGATTTTAAAGATTTTCATAAAGTCGAAAATATGCACTTTGATATTCCAAAACTTAAAAAGGGGTTGAAAAAAGTTTTAGAGATAAGAAATTATGATAGTGCTAATGGAATTCCCAACTTTGCAGCAATTTGTCTAAATCAAATTCCTGGAGATTCTAGTTCAACAAAAGGAAATAATGCTAGAGGTGTTTATTGGACAAAGCCAGATAGCTCCGGCAAGGAATTTTCGAGAGATATATCAATAAATGAAAATCTATATACTGAATTTGTAAAAGATTTCGAACATACATATTTTAAGGAAGTGTATGATATACTTTCCTCAAAATTTAATCTTGGTCGAGTGAGAATTCTATTAAAAAAACCAAGGTCAACATTAAGTTGGCATAGAGATCCAGAGCCAAGATTGCATATACCTATAATTACAAATCCTGGATGTTTACAAGTTATTGAGAATGTTGCCAAACACCTACCCGCAGATGGTTCTGTATGGATTACCAACAATACAAAATATCACAATGCTTTTAATGGTGGAGAAGAAAATAGAGTCCATTTAGTGGCCTGTTTGCGTGATTATAAGTTTCATTAATTAATAAAAATTTAAATCAAAATATTGTGGTATAATTTTTTATAATATATATATGTAGTTTAATTTAACTATACCAGTGTCCAAGAATATAAAAATAAAAAATATTATTTTAGCATCTGATCATGCTGGTTTTAAATTAAAAGAACAAATTAAAAATTTTTTAATAAAGAAAAGGAGAAAAGTTTTGGATCTTGGAACAAACAGCACAAACTCAGTCGATTATCCTGACTTTGCGCACCGTTTATCAAATAAAATGAAAAAAAAATACCAAGCAGTTTGGTATATTGGTTTGTGGTTCGGGTATTGGAATGGGTATGACTGCAAACCGACATAAAAATGTTAGGGCAGCTTTATGTTATAACTCAAAATCAGCTAAATTAAGCAGACAACACAATGATGCTAATGTAATGACCATTGGTGCTAGATTGACTACAAAAAATGTAGCTTTAAAATGCGTTAATACATTTATCAATACTAATTTTATAGGTGGGCGTCATTTACGTAGAATAAAAAAAATATAAAAACTATGCCAAAATTAAGCAAATATATATCTGATAGTTACCAAAATTTTTTTGATAATAATCTATCTACTACAGATCCAGATTTATATAATTCTATAAAGCTTGAGTTAGAAAGACAACAACAACACATTGAATTAATTGCATCAGAAAATATTGTTTCAAAAGCTGTCTTAGATGCTCAAGGATCAATCATGACGAATAAATATGCAGAAGGTTATCCATCAAAAAGATATTACGGTGGTTGTGAATTTGTCGATAAAGCTGAAGACCTGGCTCTCGAAAGAGTAAAAAAATTATTTGATTGTAAATATGCAAATGTACAACCTCACTCAGGAGCACAAGCCAACGGTGCAGTATATCTAGCGCTTTTAAATCCTGGAGACCCAATACTTGGTATGAGTTTAAATTCTGGAGGTCATTTAACACATGGTGCGAAAGTTTCAATTTCTGGCAAATGGTTAAATTCATTTCATTACGAGGTTGATAAGGAAACTGGACTTATTGATTATGAACAAATTGAATTATTAGCAAAACAACATAAACCAAAACTTATAATAGCTGGTGGTAGTGCGTATTCTAGAATTATTGATTTTAAAAAATTTAGAGAAATAGCAGATAAAGTAAATGCATATCTTATGGTAGATATGGCCCATTTTTCTGGATTGGTTGCAGGAAAAGGACATCCTAATCCAGTTGAATATGCAGATGTTGTTACATCAACTACTCATAAAGTTTTAAGGGGAGGTAGAGGAGGTATTATATTAACAAATAGGGAAGATATAATTAAAAAAATTAACTCAGCTGTTTTTCCAGGTTACCAAGGCGGACCTTTAATGCATATTATTGCAGCAAAAGCTGTCACTTTTCAAGAAGCCCTACAACCAAGTTTCAAAAATTATATTAAATCAGTTCTTGCTAACGCTAAAATTTTGTCTGAAACTTTAAAAAATAATGGTTTTAAAATATTTTCTGGAGGTACCGATACGCACTTAATGCTGGTTGACTTAAGACCTTTCAATGTTACTGGAAAAGCCGCGGAAACGAGTTTAGGAAAAGCAAATATCACTTGTAACAAAAACGGTATTCCTTTTGACACACAAAAAATGACAATTACGTCAGGCATAAGACTTGGTACACAAGCTGCTACAACTAGAGGTTTCGGATTAAATGAATTCAAGAAAGTTGGAGATTTAATTACCAAGTTGATTGAAGGTCTATCTAAAAAATCCTGAAGATAACAGTAAAATTGAAACCGAAATTAAAAAGGAAGTTATTGAACTTTGTTCCAAATTCCCTATTTATAACCATTTAATAAAGTAATAAATTATGCTTTGTCCGTTTTGTAGAGAAAAAGATACATCTGTAGTAGACTCCAGACCCACTGAAGATGGAGCTACAATACGAAGAAGGAGAGTATGTGGTTGTGAAAGGAAAGAACGTTTTACCACATTTGAAAGAGTTCAATTCAGGGAACTTACCGTAATAAAGAGTAATGGTCGAAAAGAACCTTTTGATAGAGATAAAATAGCTAAATCAATAAACATATCTTTAAGAAAAAGACCAATAAATAGTGAATCTATTGAAAAATTTATTTCTAAAATTGTAAGAAATCTCGAAGGACTTGGTGAAAATGAAATCCCTACATCAACGATAGGGAAATTCATTATGGTCGGTCTCGCAAATTTGGATCAAGTAGCTTATGTTCGTTTTGCTTCGGTTTATAAAAATTTTAAAGAAGCAAAAGATTTCGAACAATTTATTGGCAACTTGAATGTCTACAAATCAGAATAAACAAAATCACAACTACTTTATGAGACTTGCTTTACAGCAAGCAGAAAAAATATTAGGAAATACAAAAGATAATCCAGCCGTTGGTTGTATAATTACTAAAGATAAACATGTAATAGGTGCGGGAGCCACAAGCATAAATGGTAGACCACACGCAGAGCATAATGCAATTAATTTTTCTAAGATAAAACTAAAAAATTCTCAAATTTATGTAACGCTTGAACCATGTGCCCATTTTGGAAGAACATCACCTTGCATAAATAAAATTATTAAAAAAAAGATTAAAAGAGTGTATTTTTCTATTAAAGATCCAGATCCGAGAACATATAACAAATCCTCAAAAAGACTAAGGGAAAGAGGAATTGTTGTAAGTAATGGTCTTCTAATAGATAAAACGAAACCTTTTTACTCAAGTTATATTATTTATAAAAAAAGGAAGTTACCTTATCTGACATGCAAAATAGCAATTTCAAAAGATTTTTATACGATTAATAAAAAAAACAGATGTATTACAAATGAATTTTCCAGAGGAAGAGTACAGCTGATGAGATCATTACATGATTGTATAATCACAAGCTCAAAAACTATAATAAAGGACAATCCTAGATTAACATGTCGAATTGAAGGTTTAAAAAATAGGAGTCCGTCTAGAATTATTTTTGATAATAAATTAAGGTTAGGTATCAAGACAAATATTATTAAAGAATCGAAAATTCATCGAACAATAATTTTTTATAACAAAACAAACAAGCAAAAAATCAAATTACTAAAAAAATTAAAAATTAAACTTTTTAAAATCCCGCTTGATAATTACGGAGACCTTGATTTAATAAAAGCACTTGTTAAAACAAAAGAATTGGGTTTTTCTAGGATTTTTCTAGAATCTGGAATAAAATTAGCAACAAATTTTTTAAATAATGATTTAGTGGATTGTTTAAAAATTTATATATCAAATAAAAATCTCGGAGAAAATGGAGATTATAGTCTTAAAAAATACTTAAAAATTTTTTTAAGAAATAAAAAAAAAACAATAGAAAAAGTGAATCTTTTAGGCGATAAATTAATATCATATAAATTAAAATAATGTTTAATGGAATAATAAAAAATACAGGAAAAATATACAAAGTTTTCAAAAAAAATAATAATTGTTCTATTGAAATTCTATCTAAAATGAAATTTTCAAAAAATGAAATTGGAACATCTATTTCTTGCTCTGGCGCCTGCCTTACCCTAGAAAAATACAATAAAAATTTAGCAAAATTTTATCTCTCCCAAGAAACCTTGAGCACTACTAATTTTAAATCAATAAAAAAAAACGATATAATCAACCTTGAAAAATCTTTAAAATTCAAAGAAAATATTTCTGGGCATTTTGTTCAAGGTCATGTTGATACAACATCTGATGTTAAGAAAATCAAGATTATTGGTAGATCTTTGTTGATTAATTTTAAATTATTAAAAAAATACAGAAAATATATAGTACCGAAAGGATCTATTGCTATTAACGGTGTTTCACTTACTATTACAAAAATATTAAAAGAGGGATTTCAAATTTCTATCGTACCTCATACACTAAGATTTACCAATTTAATATATCTTAAAGAAAAAGATATAGTAAATGTTGAATTTGACGTATTGGGAAAATATATAAAAAATTTCATAAAATGAATAATGTAAAATTTTCTAAAATTAATAAAATTATACAAGATGCCAAACAAGGAAAAATGTTTGTCTTGGTTGATGACGAAAGCAGAGAAAACGAAGGTGATTTAATTATACCAGCTTCAAAAGTTTCTGCTAAATCAATAAACTTTATGGCAAAACATGGCCGAGGGCTTATATGCTTAGCTTTAACCCAGACTCAAGTAAACAAACTTAATTTATCATTAATGTCTCCTTCTAATAAATCAAGAACACAAACAGCATTCACCATCTCTATAGAAGCTAAAAAAGGTGTTACAACAGGTATATCGGCTCACGACAGAGCCCATACAATTAAAACAGCAATTAAAAATAATGCTTCATCAAAAGACATTGTATCACCAGGTCATGTTTTTTCCTTTAGTTTCCAAAACAGGAGGTGTTTTGGTGCGAGCTGGACACACGGAAGCATCAGTGGATATTTCTAGACTATCAAAAAACGGTCCTTCTGCGGTAATTTGTGAAATTATGAATGATGCTGGCTCTATGGCAAAAGGTAAACAATTATTAAATTTTGCAAAGAAGCATAAATTAAAACTTGGAAAAATTGATGATCTTATAGCCTATCGTTTAAACCGTGAAAAATTAATCAGATTTAAAAAATCATCAATAATTAAAATTAAAAGACAAAATTATAGTATTAAGGTTTTTGAAAATTTACTAGATGGATCTGAAAATTTTGCGTTAATTAAGGGTAACTTAAAAATAAATAAGAACCCTCGTGTAAGAGTTATTTCGTCAAATATAGTAAAAAATTACCTAATGGGAGAAAAGCTTCCAAATTCATTTAATCAAACTATTGAACACTTTAAAAAATATAAAGATTGTGTTCTTATCTTCATAAGGGACACAAATCTCAAATCGGTTTCTGAAACTTTAAGAGGATATAAAAGTAAAAATTTTTATAGAAAAGGGCAAGATAAATTAATTAAAAATTACGGAATAGGCGCTCAAATTATTAAGGCATTAAATATAAAAAAGAATGATATTGGTAACTAGATCAAAAAAAAAAAGTAATTGGTTTAGAAGGATATGGCATAAAAATTACAAAACAGGAAATTATTAAATGAAACCAAAAGTTTTAATTGTTTCGGCAAATTATTATTCGGATATATCTAAAAAATTAATTGATGGAGCCACTAGAGAATTAAAAAGAAGTGGAGTTCTAAATAATGTTGAACCCGAAACACAAAGAAAAAGAATTAAACTTGTACCTGGTGTCTTTGAGATACCTATTGTAATAAAAAAATATATAGACTCCTTTGACGCTTTTATTGCTTTAGGTTGTGTAATTAAAGGTAAGACTCCACATTTTGATTTCATATCTCGAACATCTATCAGCGAAATTATGAACTTATCTACTAGATATGGAAAGCCTATAGGAAACGGAATCATTACATGCTTGAATAAAAAACAGGCTTTGGAAAGAGCCGACATGAGAAAAAAAAATAAAGGAGCGGAAGCAGTTAGAGCTGCCTTAACGGTTTATAATATAGTAAATAAAGATTTTTCTTTGGATATTAAATGAAGTCCGCTGAATCGCTTCAAAACCCTAGAGTTATTATAATCCAAAAATTATACTCCAATCATTTAAATAAAGACTCTGAAATTGTCTTTCCGAAACATAGATATAAAAAATTTATAAAAGATGTTGTTAATGGAACTATTGAAAGAAAAGAATTAATTCAAAATTTTATGGATAAAGAATTAAAAGAAGATATTAACAAAAACAGAACTGGACTAATAACTTTATTAATTGTAATGGCGGCATTATATGAATTTATGTATATGCATAAAATACCAATTAATGTTGTTATTAGTGAATATTTAAAAGCATCTACTTTTTTTGTAGAAGATTCTCAAAAAAAAAACTTTTTAAACGCTATATTAGATAAAGTGTCAAAAGTAAGTCGAGTTAAGAATGAATGAATTCGTATTAATTAACAAATATTTAAAACCATTAGCAATTAAGAATCCGGGAGCTTTAAAATTGGCTGATGATATCTTTTTTGATCCTGAAAAAAAAATTGCTATAACACTAGATACTTATGTTGAAGGTGTTCATTTTGTAGACGCTAGAAACCCTGATAGATTTTTAAAAAAAATATTAAGAGCATCATTATCTGACTTATATTCTAAAGGAATAAAACCAAAATCTTATTTTTTATCTTTAGGTTTAAACAAAAAACTAACTAAAATATTTTGGCTTAAAAAAATTAAACATATATTATCTTATGAACAAAAAAGATTTAATATAATGCTATCTGGCGGGGACACAGTACAATCCTCCAAATTAGTTATTACAATAGTTGTTATGGGGCACTGCAAAAATATACCGGTACTTAGAATTGGCTCTTCAATAGATGATGATATTTATGTTACAGGTAATATTGGAGATTCCTCTATAGGCTTAGACATAATTAAAAAAAAAATATAATTTTGGAAAAAATAATAAGTTTTTTTTAAAAAAATATTACGAGCCAGACTTACCGATAAAAATTTCTCCTCACCTGCACAAGTTTGCCTCTTCTTCAATTGATGTCTCGGATGGCTTGGCACAAGATCTTCAGCATTTATGTTTTAATTCAAAACATGGAGCTTCAATTAATTTGAATCTTTTGCCACTATCATTAGTTTGTAAAAATTTAATAAAACAAAAAAAAATTAAACTTAAAAATATTTTCTCCAGAGGTGACGATTATCAAATTATCTTTACTTCTCATCACATAAACAGATCTAAAATTCTTGCCTTATCTAAAAAATTGAATATCAAAATATCTCGAATTGGATTAATTAAAAAAGAGAAAAATATTATTTTTAATTATAATATGAAGCAATTCAAAATGACTCCACAAAAAATGGGATATATTCACAATTTCAAATAAAGATTATTGTTGCCTTTTATGCTTTTTTTTGTCATTTTGCGTTTTTTTAATCTATTTAAATTATAATAAATGATTAGTACACTTAATCTAATTATAGCAGCAGGTTTCTTAGCTATTTTATACGGTTACACTACCGGAAAACAAATTTTATCAGCAAGCCCAGGTAATGCTAAAATGCAGGAAATTGCTAGCGCTATTCAAGAGGGTGCGAGAGCTTATTTAAATCGTCAATATAAGACTATAGCAATAGTTGGAATTATAATTCTTATTATACTTACATATGCTTTGGGGATTTGGGTTGGTCTTGGATACTTTATCGGAGCTTTTCTGTCAGGAACAGCTGGCTATATTGGAATGCTAATATCTGTTCAGGCAAATGTTAGAACTGCTGAAGCTTCTCGAAAAGGTTTAGCCTCTGGTCTAAATATAGGTTTTAAGTCTGGAGCTGTCACCGGAATGTTAGTTGCAGGTTTAGCTCTTTTATCATTATCAATATATTATTTAATTTTATTAAAATTAAATATTGAAAGCAGAGAAGTGATTAATGCTTTAGTTGGATTAGGCTTTGGAGCATCATTAATATCAATTTTTGCTAGACTAGGCGGTGGAATTTTTACAAAGGGAGCTGATGTGGGAGCAGATTTGGTTGGTAAAGTTGAGGTAGGAATTCCTGAGGATGATCCAAGAAATCCTGCTGTTATAGCTGATAACGTTGGAGATAATGTTGGTGACTGCGCTGGAATGGCCGCAGATCTTTTTGAAACATATGTTGTGACTATAGTTGCAACAATGGTTTTATCATCGATCTTTTTTTTGGGTGATTTAAATATGATGGTTTATCCACTAGCTATTGGAGGCGCTTGCATATTAACCTCTATTGCTGGAACTTTTTTTGTTCGATTGGGCTCAAGTAAAAATATAATGGGAGCTTTATATAAAGGATTTATAGCTACCGCTATTTTTTCTATAATAATTTTATATCCGGTTACTGATAAAATTATTGGATTGAATAATATTTATATAACTGCAAATGCTGAATTTACGGGCTTTAAACTTTATTCATGTGGAATTATTGGTTTGATAATCACAGGTCTTATAATTTGGGCTACTGAATATTATACTGGAACAAAATTTCGTCCAGTAATAAGTGTTGCTAAATCTTCAATTACAGGCCATGGAACAAATGTTATTCAAGGTCTAGCAGTTTCTTTAGAAGCTACAGCTTTACCTGCATTAATAATTGTTGCTGGAATTTTATTGACTAATCACATAGCTGGGTTGTTTGGGATTGCCATAGCTGTTACTACAATGTTGGCTTTGGCTGGTATGATAGTAGCTTTAGATGCATACGGCCCTGTTACCGATAATGCTGGAGGAATTGCAGAGATGTCTAATCTTCCTAAAAATGTCAGAAAAACAACAGATGCTTTAGATGCTGTGGGTAACACAACAAAGGCTGTGACTAAGGGTTATGCTATATGTTCTGCTGGACTGGGTGCTCTTGTTTTATTTACTGCTTATACCGAAGACATTAAATTTTATTCAAATATGAATGGATCATCATTAGAAAATATTTCCGTAAGTTTCGATCTTTCTAATCCTTTTGTTGTTGTGGGTCTATTGGTTGGAGGAATGTTGCCTTATTTATTTGGATCTATGTCTATGCAAGCTGTTGGTAGAGCAGGAGGAGCTGTAGTAATAGAAGTTAGAAGACAATTCAAAAAAATTCCTGGAATTATGAAACGGAAAAGAAAACCTGATTACAGTAAATTGGTTGATTTATTAACTAAAGCTGCGATTAAAGAAATGATAATTCCCTCTTTATTACCAGTTTTATCACCTATATTTTTATACTTTATTATTTTAATGATAGGTGGAGTTGAAGCAGCATTATCTTCAGTTGGAGCAATGTTGTTAGGTGTTATTATAACAGGTTTATTTGTTGCAATTTCAATGACAGCTGGTGGAGGCGCTTGGGATAATGCAAAAAAATATATTGAAGACGGTAAATTTGGCGGAAAAGGGTCTGAAGCTCATAAAGCTGCTGTTACAGGTGATACAGTTGGAGATCCTTATAAAGACACAGCAGGTCCCGCTGTTAACCCAATGATAAAGATAACTAATATAGTAGCCTTGTTACTGCTGGCTGTAATTGCTCACTAATTTTATTTTCTCTTAGTTAACATTTTTTGTCTTACGCTTGATAAAAAACTATGTATAAAGTTTTCTTTCCGTATTTCATTTTCAGTCTCATTTTTTGCAAAGGATATTTTATTCATTTTTTCTTTATTATAAAATTCTTTTCTCTTAACAATTCCATACTTGTCGAATTCAATTACTAGAGCATTATTTTTTTTTAGGTAATTTCTTCCAAGCCTTAATTTTTTACCCCTGGTAATAGTTCTTTCAATATATATCCATAAATTATCATCAACCATTCCTTTGGTAGAAGGCTGTCCTAATATTGAAATTGTGTCGTTTTTATTTGTTTCGTTCAATATTATTAACTTTTCTCTTTTATCAAGATATGCTATCCCATGTGTTTTTATTACCTCGTTTTGATTGCACCCAATAACGAGAAATAAAATAATGCAAGATAGATATATATTTTTTTTCATATGTTAAACAAATTCACACAAAGTAATGCGCAAGAAAATATCTTATATAACAATATTCTTTTATTATCACGAAATAAATTATTTTACACTAAATTTAATTTTGAAGATACATTTCAAAATCGCATTAATCTAATTTTTCTTCATATTTCTTTTTTATTTATAAAAATTAAGCAAAATAATGGAGGTAAAAAATATAAACATTTCTATCAGAAAATGTTTGATCTAATATTTAAACAAATTGAACTTAACATGAGAGAAATTGGACATGGAGATACCAGTATTAATAATAATATGAAATATCTTGTTAAAATCTTTTACAATATTTTATTAAATTGCGAAAAATATGCAGAAAAAAGTTTAAGGGATAAAAAATTTTTTTTTTCAAAATATTTGAAGTACAAACATATTGGAATAACACCTAATAATTCAGCAATAATTAAGTATTTTGATAAATATCATTCTTTTTGTTTAGATTTGTGTTCTGATAGTGTATTAAAAGGTGAATTAATTTTTAATTATAAATAAATAGTAAAATGGCTGTACCAAAAAGAAAGACGTCAAAATCTAGAAGAAATAAGAGAAGATCTCATCACAAGATATCCTCATTAAATATTATTGAGGATAAAAAATCTGGTGAATTCAGACTTTCACATCACATAGACTTAAAAACTGGTCTTTATAATGGTAAACAAATATTAGAGCCCAAAAAATAATATTATCAAAAACTATATGGATGATAAAGTAAAAATTGCTATAGATGCAATGGGGGGTGAAGATGCACCAGCTAAAATTATTAACGGAATAGAAATTTCTTTGAAAGAAAATAAAGAAAGCTTTTTTTATTTATATGGCGATTCAAGCTTGTTAAAAAGCGAAGTTTCTAAAACTACTTTACTTAAAGAAAATTGTGAGATTATACATACAAAAGATATTATTTTAGATGACGCAAGTCCTCTTGAGGCAGCAAAAAAAGGTAAGCAGTCTAGCATGTGGAAAGCTGTAGAATCTCTGAAGGAGAAAACAGCTCATATTTGTTTATCTGCCGGAAATACGGGTGCACTACTAGTCATATCAAGACTCCTCTTAAAAACAATTGATGGAATTAGCAAACCAGCTCTTGCTGCTCTATGGCCCAATCAAAATAGTATGAATGTTGTTTTGGATTTAGGTGCCAATATTGAATGTAATGAAAAAAATTTATCTGATTTTGCATGTATGGGTTCAGCTCTCTACAAATCACTTTTTGCACACAGCCAACCGAGAATTGCTTTATTGAATGTTGGTCTAGAAGAACACAAAGGAAACGACATACTTAAAAAAACCTATTCAATGTTAAAAAATATTAAGATAAAAAATTTTAAATTTTGTGGCTATATTGAAGGCAACCATATTATGGATGGAAATATTGATGTTATTGTTACCGATGGATTTACAGGGAACATTGCATTAAAGACTGCCGAAGGAACTGCGAATTTTATTACCAAAAATCTAAAAAAATCTCTAAACAAATTATCAATGTTATTATCATATAAATCGCTTAAAGAATTTAAAAATAAATTGGATCCAAGAAAATACAACGGCGCAATCTTTTTGGGTTTAGAAAGTGCGGTTGTAAAAAGTCATGGAGCTACGGATTCAATTGGATTTGCTCATTCAATAAATGTTTGTAACAAAATAGTAAAAGCTGACTTAATTGAAAAAATAAAATCTAACTTAATTACAGTTGATGTTTAATTGTAGCAACAATATTTTCTATAAATGAACAAAAAAAATTTTACTAGAAAAAATTTATCTAATAAAATATATCACGACTTAGGTTTTTCTGAAAATTTTTCTTTGAAATTTGTTGATAATTTTTTTGAAACTTTAATTACTGAATTAATCAAATCAAATAAAGTTAAAATTTCATCATTTGGAACTTTTAAAATTATGAACAAAAGTGAAAGGATTGGCAGAAATCCAAAAACAAAAGTTGAAGCTAAAATTTCATCACGTAAAGTCGTCAAGTTTAAACCTTCGCAGATTGTTAAAACAAAATTGAACAGATAATGAAAAATAATATTAAAAAACATGATGCATACAAAACTATAGGTGAGACAGCAAAAGCTCTAGGTCTTATGAATAAAAAAACAGGCCGTTTGCAAACACATACCATTAGATATTGGGAAACTCAATTTAAGCAAATTAATCCAAGTATAAGGGCAGGCGGAAGAAGATATTATTCAAAAAAAGACATCAAAATAATAAATTACATAAAATTTCTATTAAAAGAAAAAGGATTAACTATTAATGGAGTAAAAAAAATTTTAAAAGAGGATAATAATCATTCTATTGACGATTCTGTGAATTTAGGTGTATATAAACAAGACTTAAAATCGACTGAAACGATTAAAGAGAAGATAAAAAATATTTCTAAGATTATAAAAGAATTAAAAAATTTGAAAAATGGCTAAAAAGACATCCATAAAAGTTAGACTTGTTCCTGAAAGCAAACCGGACAGCCCTTTTAATTATTATGTTAAAAAACCTAACTCTGGAGAAAAAGCTAAAGTCAAATTAAAAGTAAAAAAATATAACCCCGCCACTCGTAAACACGAAATCTTTATCGAAAAAAAATTACCACCTCACAGTAAATAATTATTTTTTCTTAAAGCTTCTCCTTTGATAGCTAATATAACTCCAAATCATTGCTTTCCATATACGAGAGGTGATTTTTGAATCAACGCTATGTCTAACTGATTTTTTTCTTATATTTTTTAGAATTGCATTTATTCTCTTCTGGTCAATAATTTGACTTTTAAATTGTTTTAAACTTAGCATGTATTTTACAACCTTAGTTCTTTTTCTTATTAGGTTAAAAATCCTATTATCTATTTGATCTATTTTTCTTCTTGCTATCTTTAGTTTTATTTTATTCATTATGGCGACAAATTAGTAATTTTTATTTTTCTTAATAGATATGTATATTAATTTTATGACTGAAGAAAATAAAGATATTTATATTTCTTATTGGTTATTGTTAATAACTTTTCTCGTAGCTTTAATGATTATTCTGGGAGGATTAACCAGACTAACAGATTCGGGTTTGTCAATTACTAGGTGGGATATAATTTTTGGCATACTACCACCTCTATCATTAGGTGATTGGGAAAAATCATTCACACTTTATAAACAAATACCGGAATATAAGTTGCTAAACTCATCAATGACTTTAGATGAATTTAAAACAATTTATTGGTGGGAATATAATCACAGATTATTAGGACGTTTTATTGGATTGTTTTATCTTATACCTTTATTGTATTTCACATTTAAAAAGGTGATTAAAAAGAATACTTTCATTTCTTTATACCTAATTTTGATTCTTATATTTTTACAAGGTTATATTGGATGGTACATGGTTAAAAGCGGTTTAACTGAAAAAACTGACGTAAGTCATTATCGTTTAGCTATCCATTTAACTTTGGCCTTTATTATTTTCATTTTAGTGTTGTGGAATTATCTTAAATATAACAATCGACAAATCTTTATCCATAATAATAAATTACCATCATACTTAATAAATTTTTTTTTATTTTGCGTGCTCATACAAATCTGCATAGGTGCTTTTGTGTCAGGCTTAGATGCGGGACAAATATATCAATCCTGGCCTTTAATGAACCATAATTATTTTCCTGACGATTCAAGTATGAAAGACCTCTTTTCTATAAAAGCTTTTGAAACACCTTCAATTGTGCAATTTATCCATAGGAATTTAGCTTATTTTATCATTCTACTATTTGGTTTTATTGCTGCAATTATATATAGAAATAAAGATTTTGTTTATTTAAGAAAAACAGTTTTATTAATTTTTATATCTCTCTTCTTGCAAATTTTTCTGGGAATTTTAACAGTACTTTCTGGTGCACAGATAATTTTAGCATCTATGCACCAAATAGGATCAATACTTCTAATTACTACATCTTTAATTCTAGTATTTAAAAATTCTAGAATTAACTAACAGCTTTTAGCTTAACGCTTCCAGCGGTATCCAAAGCTTGTTTTAAATCTGCAATAATGTCATCTGGATGTTCAATTCCTATAGACAATCTTACATAACCAGGCGTTACTCCAGCAGCCAGTAATTCCTTTTCAGTTAATTGACTATGTGTAGTTGTAGCTGGATGTATAGCTAAACTTCTGGCATCACCAATATTGGCTACGTGATAAAACATTTTTAGTGCCTCAATAAACTTTTTACCTGCTTGAACACCACCTTTAACTTCAATGCCAACTAAGCCTCCGTTACCACCTTTAAAGTATTTTTTTGCTCTGGCTCCAAATTCACCTTTATGCAGAGTAGGGTAGATTACTCTTTCAACATTTTTATGCTTTTGCAAAAATTCAACAGCTTTTTCAGCATTTGAACAATGCTGTTTCATTCTTAAAGCAACTGTTTCTAAGCCTTGAATGATTCCAAAGGCATTATCTGGTGCTAAAGCAGAACCTAAATCTCTTAATAGTACTACTCTCGCACGTACTGCAAAAGCCACATTGGCTCCTGTTAGTTCAGGAACAACTTTTCCCCAAACTGCTCCACCGTAACTTGCGTCAGGTTCATTATACAATGGTTGCCTTTTTGGATTAGTTGTCCAGTCAAAATTACCTCCATCAATTAAACATCCACCAATAACAGTTCCATGACCACCAATATATTTTGTCAGAGAATGAACAACTACGGCAGCACCTTGTTCAATCGGTTTGCAAATTAATGGTGATGCGGTGTTATCCATTATTAACGGTATATTATATTTTCTCCCTATATCAGATACTTCTTTAATAGGAAAAACTCTTAAATATGGATTTGGAAGAGTTTCGGCATAAATAGCTCTAGTTTTATCATCAATAAGTTTTTCAAAGTTTTTTGGATCAGTTGGATCAGCATACCTAACTTCAATACCAAGTTTTTTTAAAGTATGTGTAAATAAATTTACTGTTCCACCATAAAGATCTGTTGAACTAATAAAATTATCTCCTGATTGACAAACATTTGTTATTGAAAAAGTAGAAGCTGCCTGTCCTGAACCTACTGTAACACAAGCTAAACCACCTTCTATAGCAGCTAATCTCTTCTCTAACGCATCGTTAGTAGGATTCATTATACGTGTATAAATGTTTCCAAACTCTTTTAAGGCAAATAGATTTGCTGCAGTATCTGTATCCTTAAATTGATAAGAAGTGGTCCTATATATTGGAACCGCTACTGCAGTAGTAGCAGGATCACTTCTGTATTCACCCCCATGCAACGCTATTGTTTCTGGGTGCTTTATATCTTTAGTCATTTTTTTTCTCCTTTTTTAGTGCTTTAGAAAAATTCAAGGTGCACAATATAGTCAAATACCTAAGCCAATTATTTCGGTAAAAAAAAACCGCCCAATAAGGCGGTTCATCAAACTATCATTTTAGCTGTTTAATGCCCGCAATTGATATAAATCGGCAGTAATCATTAGACTAAAAAATATACTTAATGTAAAGCTTTTTTTTGAGCTTCAAAAGATTTGACTTTGTATACAAATCTCAGTAATTATGCGCCAATTACTATGACAAGTTTTATTAAGAAGGACGAAATAAAAAATAATTGGCTTTTAATAGATGCTGAAAATGCAATCGTAGGTAGATTGGCTACATATATATCTAAAGCATTAAGAGGTAAAAATAAAAATCAATACACTCCTCATATGGACAACGGTGATTTTGTTATTGTTACTAATATTGAAAAAATTAAGTTTACAGGCAAAAAATTTAATAACAAAAAATACTTTAGACACACAGGATATCCAGGTGGAATTAAAAGCACAGTCCCATCTATGTTATTAAAAAAGAAACCAGAAGAAATTTTAAAGTTAGCAGTTAAAAGAATGCTGCCTTCTGGACCTCTAGCAAAGAAACAACTCTCAAAGTTAAAAATTTACAAAGGAAATATACATCCTCACAAAATGCAAAATCCTAAAATCATTGATTTTGCAAAAATGAATAGAAAAAATTATATTTCAATAAACTAATATGGAAACACAAACAAATACAACACCAATTAAAGAAGAAGTAATGATAAATTTTAAAGACTCTAAATATGCTACGGGCAGAAGAAAAAAATCCATTGCCAAAGTTTGGCTAAAAAGAGGATCTGGTAACATTCAAGTAAATGGAAAAAAAATGATTGATTATTTCCAAAAACAAAATTTACAAATAGCCATATTTAGGCCTTTCACTATTACTAATAGACAAAATGAGTTTGATGTTAAATGTATGGTAAAAGGTGGAGGATTATCTGGACAAGCAGGTGCAATTATCCATGGCATAGCAAGAGCTATTATTTTATTTGAACCAGAACTTAAAACTACTTTAAAAAAAGAGAAACTTACCACAAGAGACTCTAGGGCTGTGGAGCGGAAAAAATACGGGCGTAGAAAAGCAAGAAGAAGCTTTCAATTTTCCAAAAGATAAATCTTTATTACAATACCCCTTAAGATTAATAACTGATATGATCAACGAGATGAAAGATTCATTGAATATTGCTATAGCTGGAGCTACTGGCTATGTGGGGCTTGAATTAATTAAGATTTTATCAAACCACCCCAAAGTAAAAATTTTATATTTGTGTGCTAAAAAATCGTCAGGTGGTAAAATTTATAATTACGATAAAAAGATAATAAAAAAAAATCTTCCAAAGATTACAAAAATCACAAGTATTAATTGGAACAACATTGATATAATTTTTACAGCTCTACCGAATGGAGAAGCGCAAAAAATTGCAAAGGTTATACCAAATCACGTAAAACTAATTGATTTATCGGCTGACTTTAGATTAAATGATTTTAAACTTTATAAAAAATGGTATGGAATTAATCATAAATGTAAAAATTTAATAAACAAATCTATATATGCAATTACAGAATTTTCAAGAGAATATTTAAATAAATACAATATTATCTCATGTCCTGGTTGCTACCCAACATCTATACAAATACCATTGATACCATTGATAAAAAAAAAAATAATTAATATAAATAATATTACTATAGACGCTAAGTCGGGTTACTCTGGTGCCGGAAAAAAAATAAAAAATAAGTTTAAATTCAAAAATTTATTTAACTCTGTGTCAGCTTATGGAGTAGGTACACATAGACATATGGCAGAAATAGATCAAGAATTATCTAAAATCTCCCATAAAAAAATTAATGTGTCTTTTACACCACATCTTATACCAATGTTTAGAGGTATTTTATCGACTATATATTTGGATACCCACAGAAATATAAATGCTTTAAAAATTTATAAATATTTAAAAAAATATCATAAAAGAAATTTTTTTGTAAAAATTGCTAAATTTAATACTCCAATAGGTACTGGAGATGTTATAAATACAAATTATTGCAATATTTCTGTATGCAAAAGTAGAATTAAAAATAAAGTTATAATAATTTCAACAATCGACAATTTGATAAAGGGCGCATCTGGTCAGGCTGTTCAAAATATGAATGTTGCTTTTAAATTAAAAGAAACCATGGGCCTGATATGAAAAAGTTTTATTATATAATTATATTTTTTGTTGTTTTTAGTTGTGCTAATAATAAAGTCGTGTATTGGTGTGGCGATCATGCGTGTATAAATAAAAAAGAGAGAGAAGCATATTTTAAAAAAACAATGATTGTAGAAGTAAAAAATATCAATAAAAAAAAGCTTACTAATAATTCAGATATAGAAAGAATTATTTTACAAACACGTACTAATAAAAAAAAAATGATTAATGAAGAAAAAGAATTAGCTAAACAAGTAAAACTTGATGAAAAAAGAAGAATCGAAGAGGAAAAAGAATTAGCTAAACAAGTAAAACTTGATGAAAAAAGAAGAATCGAAGAGGAAAAAGAATTAGCTAAACAAGTAAAACTTGATGAAAAAAGAAGAATTGAAGAGGAAAAAGAATTAGCTAAGCAAGTAAAACTTGATGAAAAAAGAAGAATTGAAGAGGAAAAAGAATTAGCTAAACAAATCAATCTTGATAAAGAAAAAACAGTAAAAAAGAAAAATAAGAAACCAAAACAAACCGTTAATATTGATGACAGTGCTATATATGAAGAGATGAAATCATCAAAATTTTTGATATTGGCAGAAAAAATTACAAATAAAAATGTTAACAGAGATTATCCTGATATTAATAACATCCCTGATTAAATATTATGGCTGAAATGATCAATATAGCAGTTGTTGGATTTGGAAATATTGGTAGTTATTTTTATAAAACTTTGGAAAAAAATAAAAATAATATATCTGTTAAAACTGGGAAAATTCCAAACATAAAATATATTTGTGCGAAAAATATTAATAAAAAGAGATCAATTAAAATTCCTAAATCAAAATGGTTTAAAAATCCTTTAAAATTACCTTTAATAGATGATCTTGACATTATAGTTGAATTAATTGGAGGTTCTGAAGGAGTTGCAAAAAAATTAGTTTTTTCAGCGTTAAAAAATAAAAAACATGTGATAACAGCAAACAAAGCTTTAATGGCCAAATACGGAGATCAACTTGCCGAATTAGCAGAAAGTAATGAAGTAAATCTTGAATATGAAGCATCTGTAGCAGGAGGAATACCAATTATAAGATCAATAAAAGAAAACTTGATAGCAAATAAAATTAATAAAATTTATGGAATTCTTAATGGTACAACAAATTTTATTTTATCCTCTATGGAAAGTAGTAAGAAAAAATTTTCAGATGTTCTTAATGAAGCTAAAAATTTAGGTTTTGCTGAAACAAACCCAAGTTCTGATCTTGATGGAAATGACTCTGCTTCTAAATTAAGAATTTTATCTTCAATAGCTTTTAATAAGACTATTTCTAAAAACAAAATTTTAATTGAAGGTATTCAAAATATTAATTTAACTGATATTTTGCATGCCAAGAAATTGGGTTTCAAAATAAAATTATTATCAATTTCAGAAATTAAGGAAAATAAATTAATTGAGCGTGTTCATCCTTGTTTAATTCAGAATAACTCGTATTTAGCTAATATAGATGGAGTATTAAATGCTATTGTTATCGATGGTAAACCAATTGGTAAATCCATTTTTCAGGGTGAAGGAGCGGGACCTGGACCTACATCTTCCGCTTTAATATCTGATTTATGTTCAGTGATGAGAGGAAATATTAAATTTCCTTTTGGCATATCGTCAATTTTTAGAAAAAAAATTGCCAAATTTAATATATTAAATCACAGTTGCTCTTCCTATTTGCGTATTGAAGTAAAAGATCTACCAGGTGTTTTGTCTTCTATAACAAAAATTTTTTCGAAGAATAAAATCTCAATTAAAAATTTAATACAAAATCCTGATAAAAAAAATAAAAAAGCTTCTATAATAATAATAACTCATACAAATTCGGAAAAAAATTATAATAATTTACTTTTTAATTTAACAAAAAATAAATTTGTACTGAAAAAACCTACTTTTATCAGAATAGAAAAAATGTAAATGAACATCAATAAAATCCTTATAGACTCTTTTGTAAAAGCAACTGAAAGAGCTGCATATGGCGCTTCCATTTTTAAAGGTAAAAATGATAAAATTTCCGCCGATCAAGCTGCTGTTGATGAAATGAGAAAACAATTAAATTCAATAAAAATGAAAGGCAAAATTGTTATTGGGGAAGGTGAGCTAGATGAAGCGCCCATGTTATATATTAACGAAGAAGTTGGAACAAAAACTGGGGAAGAATTGGATATTGCCGTTGATCCTTTAGAGGGTACTAATTTTACAGCAAAAAACTTACCAAATGCTTTATCAGTCTTAGCTGTTGCTAGAAGAGGAAATTTATTTAATGCCCCAGATGTTTATATGGAAAAAATTGCAATAGGACCCAATCTTCCAAAGAATTTATTAGATCTAGATTTTGATATAAAAAAAAATATTCAATTACTAGCTGAGGCAAAAAAGGTTAAACCCAATAAATTAACTGCTTGCCTGCTTAAACGTCCTAGACACGATTCTATAACAAAGTCTCTCATTGAAATGGGTGTTAAAATTAATTTTATTGATGATGGAGATGTATTGGGGGCCATATCAGTAGCTGACCCAAAAACTAATGTTGATATTTATGTGGGAATTGGTGGTGCCCCTGAAGGTGTTTTGGCTTCAGCCGCCTTACATTGTTTGGAATGTCAAATGCAAACTAGGCTAGTATTTCAAAATGATAATGAAAAGCGAAGGGCTAATAAATTAGGTATTAAAGATCTAAAAAAAAAATATAATATTGATGATATGACAAAAGGTGACGTCATATTTTGTGCCACCGGAGTAACTGACGGAGATATCGTTAAAGGTATAAAAGATCACGGCAAAACTTTTACTTCAGAAACCTTAGTGTTTCACAAGAGCAGTAAAATAAATAAAATAATAAAAAATTACAATAAAAAATGAATTTTCCTTCAGTTAGTGGTAAAAACTGGCTATTTAGAAAATTCGATTCAACCGATGTAACCAAATTTAGTGAAAATCACTCTTTAACAGAAATTGTTGCTAAACTATTATCAATAAGAAAAATAAATATTAAAGATATAAGTCTTTTCTTAGACCCTAAAATAAAAAATTTATTACCAAATCCTTTTCGTTTAAAGGATATGAAAAATGCAATTGAAAAGACCTATCAAACTATTCTTAAAAAAGAAATAATAGGTGTATTTGGTGACTACGATGTCGATGGAGCTTCTTCTACAGCTCTACTTTTTCGATATTTTTCATCTATAAAACAAAAAATACAAACTTATATACCGGACAGACGTACAGAAGGTTATGGCCCAAATTTAACAGGATTTGACTATCTTATTAGTAAGGGTACAAAAATTATTTTTACAGTTGATTGTGGAACCCAATCATTTCAGCCTATAAATTATGCACAAAAGTTAAATGTTGACGTTATTGTATTAGACCATCATCAATCTGACATTAAACTACCAAGTGCATGCGCCATTGTTAATCCAAATCGCTATGATGACTCTTCCGGACTCAATTATCTTTGTGCAGCAGGTGTATGTTTTGTTTTTTTGGTGGCATTAAATAAAAAGTTACGTGATGAAAATTGGTTTAAAAAAAATAAAATTATTGAACCGGATATATTAAATTTTTTAGATTTAGTTGCTTTGGGAACCGTTTGTGATGTGGTTCCATTAATCGATTTAAATAGAGCTTTAGTAAAACAAGGATTAAAAATTATAAAAAATAGATCTAACTTAGGTTTAAAAACTTTATATGATTTATGTAAAATAGATTCACAGCCCACTACATTTGATTTAGGTTTTAAATTAGGTCCACGAATTAATGCCGGCGGAAGAGTTGGTAAAGCTTCTCATGGAGCAGATCTACTAATCTCAAATGATCCAATGAAAGCTTATCAAATAGCTGTTGATTTAGATAAATCAAATAGAGAAAGACAAAGTATTGAAATGATGCTGTCAGAACAAATTAATTCTGAAGTAAAAAGATTTCATAACCATCCTGTTTTAGTTTTATCAGGAAATTACTGGCATGAAGGAGTAATAGGAATTGTAGCTTCAAGAATTAAAGATAAATATAATAAACCAACTATATTAATTTCATTAAACAAAAACATTGGTAAGGGTTCTGCAAGATCGATTGTAGGTTTCGATATAGGTGCTGAAATTATTAGGGCTGTACAATCAAACATTCTAGAAAAGGGTGGTGGCCACAAAATGGCAGGTGGATTTACAATAAAAGAAAAAAATATCCCAATTTTTAGAGATTTGTTAATAAAAAATTTTGAAAAAATATTTTCTAAAACCACAAAAGACTTAAATTTATATTTAGATTCTGTTATTGCACCAAGCGCATTAAATGAAGAATTCTTTAGTGAAGTTAATTCTCTTGCACCTTTTGGTTCTGGAAATAGTGAGCCTAAATTTATTATAGAGAATATTAAAGTACTTTCATCTGATGTTGTTGGCAATAATCACATTAAATCTACTTTGATTGGTAAAGATGGTTCAGTATTCAAAAGCTTTGCATGGAATGCTAAGAACACGCCTCTTGGTGTCTACCTTGATAGCAAAAATAAAAAGGAAATTAATATTGCAGGAAGAATGAGATTAAATAAATGGAAAGGACAAAAAAAGATCGAATTTATGATCGATGACATTTCTCTTAATTAAATCTTAACCTTATCCGCGTATTTGTTTACGTGTTTCTGATAATTTTTCCATGAATCAATTGAAGTTTTATATATTTTATTTCTTGCTTGAATATCACTAGCAGTTCTTATTGCTCTCTTATTATTGTAAAAATTTAAACATTCATCGCTCCATTCAAGTTGACAGGCTTTTAGTAAATTTCGAACTTCGGACTCAGTGTTTGAAATAAGTTTCTCGTACTTAATGTTAAAAATAAAATTAGGCAGTAAATCATTCCAATATTTCATTAAATCAGAGTATAGATTATAAAAACCAAAGAGATCATCTAAATCATAACCAAATTCAATTTTTCCTCCGGGAAAATGATTTTTAAAAACAGATAAGCAGGTATCCATAGGGTTCCTATAACAATGTATTATTTTAGATTTTGGTAATATAAGTTTAATAAATCCAATACGTAAAAAATTTTCAGGCAATTTATCAGTTATTCTCTCTGAATTATTTGAATAATTTTTCATTTTTATTGCGTACTCTTCACCCATTTTCTCAAAGTCTTTTTCATTAAAATCTAATACTCCTTTAAAAAATAAGTTCAAATTCTTGTTTCCAAAATATTTCTTCATTAATTTAGGTAGAAATTCAACTTCATCAGCACCGAAAACCTTATGATGACTTGACAATATTTGTTCTATCAAAGTTGTACCTGAGCGAGGCATCCCAACAATAAAAATAGGAGAAAATTTTGAATAGCCGCTGGATGGATATTTTTCATATAAATTTCTATTGAATATATCTTTAATTTCTTTAAATTTCCTAACCTCAGAATCTAATGAAAAATTAATTTTTTTTCTATAGAGTAAATTTGATTCACTATAGTAAGCAAAAGATTTTTCAAAATCTTTTATATCTTCATAAGCCTTGCCTAGGGAATAACCAATGTTCATTTTAAACTCTGTATCATTTATATTTATCTGTTCATAAATTTTCTTTAGTTCATTAAAATGCTCGTTGTTATCAGTATATTTAGTTAACCTACTTAAAGCTCTGTGAGATGAGTAAAAATTTGGATCTGATTTTATTGATTCTTTAAAATGTATTCTCGCTTTAGTGAAATCTCCTAATGCAACATAAATATTACCTAAATTATGATGTGCATGAGAAAACTTGGGGCTGATATGTATTGCGTGTTTGAGACAATTGATAGCTTCTTCAAATTTATTTAGCGAATTATATAAGCTTCCTAAATTAGTGTGAGGCTCAGGTATATTTTTATTTAGAGAAATAGATTTCAAGTAATAATTTTCTGCTTTTTTAACATTTCCATTTGATTTGTGATTAAAAAATAAAAGTCCTAAATTATTATAAATCATAGCAAAATTTGGATCGATTTTTAGACCCTTTTCATAACATTCTATTGCTTCTTGTATTTTTTCTTGATCTGTTAAAATGAGTCCCATAAGATTATATAAAAAAGCAACCTTAGGATTAACTATAATAAGTTTTTCACAAAGTAATTTTGCTTTTAATAAATCTCTTGATTTATAGATATCTACAACAGATTGAATTTCTTTCTTTAATTTTTCCATCTTTTGATCATTGAAACAACATTAAATATATAATAAATACAAGATTAATTTAATAGGTCCCATCGTCTATCGGTTAGGACACGTGGTTTTCATCCTCGAAAGAGGGGTTCGACTCCCCTTGGGACCGCCATAAACCAATATGAAATTACTTAGAATTGGAAATCCAAATCATGAAAAACCTGCCTTTATCGACAAAAGTGGAATTATAAAAGACTTATCTTCAGTGATTGAAGATTTTAACCAAAAAACTATAAACCAAGAAACAATTGAAATTATAAAAAATACTAACTCAAATAAACTACCAGAAATATCTAAAAAAATTAGAATAGGGGCTTGCGTTTCCAATCCACAAAAATTTATAGGTATAGGACTCAACTATAGTGATCATGCTGAAGAAACAGGAATGAAACCACCCAAGGAACCCATAATATTTATTAAGGCTAATAGTTGCATTTCTGGACCTAATGATAATGTTATAATACCGAATAACTCACTTAAAACTGATTGGGAAATTGAATTAGGAATAATTATTGGGAAAAAAGCCAAATACATTGCTGAGAGAGAATCATTTAACCATATTTTTGGTTTTTGTATTGTTAACGATATTAGTGAAAGAGAATTTCAATTAGAAAGATCAGGTCAATGGGATAAAGGCAAAGGATCAGATACTTTCGGGCCAATTGGACCGTACATGGTTACCAAAGATGAGATAACAAATGTTCAAGATCTTAATCTTAAATTAAAAGTTAATGGTAAAATAATGCAAGAAGGAAATACAAAAAAAATGATATTTGGTGTGGAATACATAGTTTCTTACGTAAGTAATTTTATGACATTATACCCCGGTGATATTATAACGACCGGTACACCTCCTGGTGTAGGTATGGCAAAAAAACCTGAGGTATTTTTAAAACCAGGTGACGAAATGATTCTTGAGATTGATGGATTGGGAATTCAAAAACAAAAAGTAATTTCAAATCAGTAAATATTTATTTACATGTCATATTTTGTTTATCTTATTGGGAATTGTGAAAAATCCAAGATAACTACATATGTTGGATATACAAATAACCTCAAGAAAAGAATAAGGCTACATAACAGTGGAAGAGGCGCTAAATTTACCAGAGGTAGAACCTGGAAAATTTTATACCATGAGAAATTTGATAGAAAAAATGAAGCAATTTCTAGAGAATATTATATAAAGAAAAATAGAAAATTTAGAAATTTAATTAGAAATAAATTTAAACTAAAAGTTGAAAACTTTAATAATAAGAACCGATAAATTAGGGGATTTTTATGTAACAATGCCATACATAAATTCTTTGGTAAAGAAATTTGGTAAAGAGAATATAGATATTATTGTCTCAGAAAATATTTTCGAGCATTTTAAAAAAAAAGTTTACTTTTTTCAAAAAATTTATTCATTTCCGCATAAAAATTTTTATAAAAAGTTAAAATTGATATTTGAAATAAAGAAAAATTGTTATGAAAACATTATTGTATTTGATGGTAAAGATAGATCAATCATTTTAGCAATTTTATTGAATGGTATAAAAAAATTTCTTTTTATGGAAGGAAGAAAATTAAACTTTTTTTCAAGAATTATATTATCTAAAAAAAAATATTATGTTTTAATTGATAATAAAATTGATACTTATAACTATTTATTTACAAAATTAATGGAAAAATTAGATGTTAAAGTTTCTAGATCAGACTCAAGATTTCTAAAGTATGAAAATTTAGATTACTTGGATCTTCCAAAAAATTTATATAGTAATTTAAAAAGTTATTCTCTTATTCATATCGATGAAAAATGGTTTTCAAAATTTTACATAAATAATTATATTGATATTGCCCCCACTAAAGAAAATTTCTTTGTTTTTATTGTTGATTTCCTAAAAAAGAAGAAGGGTAATTTAATTATTACCACCGGTCTAATTTATCTTCCTTTTGTTAATGATTTTAAAGAAAAATATTTGAGAAAAATTAATGAAAATATATTTGAGTATTCTTATGATGATTTAAAAGCAATATTGATACTTAAAACATCCATAAAAGACTTAGAAATATTGTCAATGAATTCACAAAATATTATTACATGCAATGGGCCAATTACTCAATTAGCCGGGTCATTTAATATTAATGTAATAGATATATTAGAAGAAAAGCTGGAGAATTGGTATAATAGACATATTTCTAACAAAGAAAATTATAATAAACTATTCAGAAAAAACTTTAATGAGTTATCGACAGAAATTCTTAATAAAATAAAATAATGAAAATTTCAATATTATTACCTTATAAAGAAAATTTTTCTCCAACCTACGCAGGTGCAGTTTCCTTATTCGTAAAGGATACAGTTCAAATCAGCAAATTTAGGAAGCATATTACTATTTTTGGAAACACAGACTACAAAAATATATTTAATCTCGCTTATAAAAATATTTTTTTGAAGAAGAAATTTATGGAGAGTGGTAGTAAATATTACGTAGATGAATTTTTAAAACACGAAAAAGAATCTCCCTCAGACATTATTGAAATACATAATCGACCAAATTATTTTCATTTGATAGAAAAAAAAAAGAAAAATCAAAAAATAGTTTTGTATTTTCATAATGATCCACTTACAATGACAGGTTCAAGATCTACTACCGATAGAAAAAAATTATTAGACTTAACAACAAAAATTATTTTTAACAGTCACTGGTCAAGAAAAAGATTTTTAGAAGGTATAGAGGGCTCAAATATAAATTCTGAAAAATTAAATGTAATTTATCAGTCTACAAATCCTGTAAAAATAGATTTTAATAAGAAAAAAAAATGGATTACATTTGTTGGTAAATTAAATAGAGCAAAAGGCTATGATTTATTTGGACATGCTGTAATAAAAATTTTAAACAAATATAAAAAATGGAATGCCATAGTCATAGGTGATGAACCAAGAGCAACACTTAACTTTCAACATAAAAGATTAAGAAATATGGGTTTTTTAAATCATAACCAAGTTTTAAAAATCTTTGAAAAAACTAGTATTGCAGTTGCATGCTCTAGATGGGATGAGCCGTTAGGAAGAACTAGCTTGGAAGCTAGTAGTAGGGGTTGCGCGACTATTATTAGTAACAGAGGTGGTCTTCCCGAAACTATTACTCATGGAGTTATTTTAAAAGATCTTAATGTTAACAATGTGTATCAAGCAATGAAAAAACTAATTGATAACCCCAAGCATCGAAAAGACATGCAAAAACTTTCTATAAAGAACTTTTTCCATACTAATAAAATAAGTTCACATAATATTGATGACTATAGAACAAAGTTCTTAATAAATTATGATAAAATCACTAAATTTAGTACCCATATACGGAAAACTTTACGAATTTTACACGTTACCAATTTTAATGAACGTCATGATGGCAGGCTTTTTTTTAATACTGGAAGGAGGCTCAATAATGGTTTTATAAGATTGGGTCACAGTGTACTTGAATTTAGTGATAGAGATATTGTTAAACATTACAAGAGTATAAAAGATTATTCTGGATCAAAAACCCTTAATCAAAAATTAATTAATACGGTATATAATTACAAACCAGATTTATTAATCTTTGGGCACGCAGATCTAATAAAAGGGAAAACTTTATCATATTTAAGGGACAACTATAAAAATTTAAGAATTGCGCAATGGTTTCTTGATCCATTAATTAAGGATGGACCAGATTTTGATAAAAATAAATCAAGAATATTAGATAAAATTGAGTTTACTGACTCAAATTTTATTACAACATCACCAGATGTTCTAAATTTTTTACCTAAAAGAAAAACCTGTTTATTCATGCCTAATCCGACTGACCCATCTTTTGAAGTGCTAAATAATTATGAAAATAATCGTTGTTCAATGGATGTTTTTTTTGCATTAAGTCATGGTGTTCATAGAGGAATTCTCAAGAAGGGGAAGCACGATGAACGAGCAGATTATGTCAATAGATTAGTAGAAATTACACCAAATGTTAAATTTGATTTATATGGAATAAATAATATTCAACCTATTTGGGCAGATTCATTTCTTAAATCCATATCAAATGCTAAAATGGGGGTAAATTTAAGTAGAGGAAGTCCAATTAAATATTACAGCAGCGATAGAATTACACAATTAATAGGAAATGGGCTTCTAACTTTCATTCACAAAGACACTCATTATAACAATTTCTTTTCTAAGGATGAAGTTATATTTTATTCAAATTTATCTAACTTATCCGAACAGATACAAAAATATGCTAGAGATGACATTCTACGCAGAAAAATTGCAAAGAAAGGCAAAAAGAAGTACATGAAGTTTTTTAATTCCACTCTGGTAGCAAAGTATATATTAGAAAAAACTTTTGATAAAAGTTCTTCAACCAAATATTTTTGGGAACAAAATAATTAAGATAGAAAAATATAATTATTATTTAATTTAAAATCCTTTAACTTAGTAGTGCTTATGAGATTTAATTTATCACAAAAATAAGATTTGTATCCTAAATTATTTATAAAGTTTATAGTATCTTCGACTTTTTCTTTTGAGTGTCGTTCTTCAATTTCTACAAGTAAAATAGGTTTATTTTTCTTAATTAAATTTTCACTACCCATTAATACATTTTTTTCATGTCCCTCTACATCAATCTTAATAAAACCGATATTTTTACTCGCTAATAAATCATCCAATCTCTCCGTTTTTACTTTACATGTTATGAATTCTTTATTGGTAAGTACATTATTTTTATGAATAGTTGCTGTACCTAATTTATACCTTTCCTCATAATTTTTTTTAATAATTGTATTAAATCTTTTTGGTATTTTTAAATCTGCTACCGTTTTTACATTAGATAGTGCTATGTTGTATAAAGTTATATTTTTAACTATTTTTTTAAGATTTTTATCTAAATAAGGAAATATTAAAGGATTTGGCTCAAATGAATAAACGTGTTTACTAAGTTGTGATAATCGATATGTATATACACCTCTATACGCGCCTACATCTATACTTTCTAACTCTTTATTAACAATTCTGTCTAATATTAATAACTCTTTCTCATAATTTTTTTTAATTGTTCTTTTTAATCTTCTTTCTAAAAGATACTTCTCTGAAAAAAATAATTTCTTAAATAGAAATTCTAATTCTTTATTAAATTTTATTCTCATTTTTTAAATTCTTTCTTTTCTTTCATATCTTAATTTTATTAAGAGCATTATTTTTAAATAAATTAGCTTCTTTAATGTATCTTCTAACCATTTGTGTAGTTTTGTGGCCTGTCATAGCCATTATACTTCTTTCGTCTGCTCCAGATTCGGCTGATACTGTAGCAAAACCTGATCTTAAGCTATGACCTGAATAGTTTTTGTTTTCTATTCCAGCTACAGTAAGATAACTTTTCAAAACCAAAGCAACTGTTTGGTCGGTTAAACGATTATCACTTAAACCATAACCCTTATTAAATTTTCTGAATATTGCGCCAGATTTAATGTTAGATAATTCAAGCCATTTTTTTAAATGTAAAACTGGACAAAAGGTTTGATTAGAAAAGTAGGGTAGAGCTTTTAACATTCCCTCTCCAAATTGGTCTGTTTTAGATCTTCTAATACTGATTTTAACTCCTTCTGATACAAATTCTAAATCTTCATAATCAATAGCGACTAATTCTGCTCGTCTAAAACCTCCCGCAAAACCAATTAGGATTATTGTTTTGTCTCTAATCTTTTTTATTTCTTCAGTTTTTTCATTGTCTATTACATTAATTATTGCTTTTAATTGATTGATTAAAATAGGTTTTTTGCCTCTTTGGTAATTACCTTTTTTACGGCTAATTCCCATTAAGTTTTCGATAATTACAGGATGTTTTGTATCTAAATAATGACCTTTTAATTTATGAATCATACCAATAGATACTAATCTACGTCTTAAAGTACTCATTTTAGCGTCCTTAATTGACAAATTGGTAAGGTATAAAGAAACCACTTTTGGTTCTGTGGGAAGGGATTTAAAGCTGTTCTTAGCACAAAATACCCCGAAATCCTTAAAATCTGACCTATAAGCCCTTATAGTGTTATTAGCCTTAGAGTTTTTAAGATTATTAAGTGTTTCCTCGTGTAGTAATTTTACGTCAGTAATTAAGTCATTCATATCTATTACTATTGATAACAATTAATTATCGTTAGTAATATATTATGGATTTTGATATGTCAAGTAATGAATTATAATAACTTTAAGTATGTTTGGTAATAGGAAAAGAATAATACTAGATAGAGGGCCAAGTTGGCCTGATTATCAGGCAGCAGAACCATTTGTTATTAGATATTACCCTCTTTTCAGACGAAGACCTACCTGGTTTCCTTTCAATATTCTTATCCATAAGCTTCTAAAGAGCGATCTAGGGGACTTACACGATCATTATTGGACATACATCACAGTAATACTCAAAGGAGGTTATTGGGAAACAACAGAAAATGGTACTTTTTGGAGAAAACCTGGATATGTTGGGTTTAGAAGACATAACCATCGACATAGCATTAAGATACCTGATGGCAAGTGTGCTTGGACCTTATTGATTGTAGGACCTAAAAGAGAGGCAAAATTACACTCAAAATACTCAAAAAATCTATAATTTAAGCCACTTATTCACCCTTATGACCCATATTTGGGTAATTCTTTTATTTCTACCATTGGTTGTAACGTTTTATATGGATTCCTTAAAAATACCCCCTCTATGGGCCTCTAATCAGCATATTCCAAGACTGCAACCCTTCTGAATCAACCTTTCTTATAACAGTTTTTTTAATCCTTTTTGCTTAAATTAACCCCTATTTTAAAGCTTTATTTCAATTTTGTTATTTGGTGTTATGTCTATATCAGACGTAATCTAAATAAGTGCCTATTTTATTGACTTATTTAGCATAATCTTGACTGTTCTCTATAATCTATAATTAACATTAAGATATTTATTTAAGTTATTGTATTTGTTATATATTTTATGATACTTCAAGTAATACATTAAGTATAAAGCTACATAATTAAGACACCAGATCTTTCTCTTAAAGAGATATAAACACCTGAACAAACAATTATAGCCAAACCAAACCATGTCCAGTTGTGAGGAAAATCTCCAAAGAAATAATATCCTAGAATAACGTTAGTAACGATTTCAAAATAACCAAAAGGTGCCAATTTAGATGCGTCAGCATATTTTAGTGAGAGGATTAAAAATAAGTGACCAAGACATGCAAAGATACCCATTAAAGCCAACAATGACCATTGATTAAAAGTTGGATTGATCCAAACAACAGGCACAAAGAAAGAAGCAAGCACAGCCCCCACTACGCCCGTTAATAATAATGTTAATAAAGGACTATCTGAGCTGTGTAGTTTGCGAGTTACAACAAGATAAATGCCATAGAAAAAACCTGTTCCTAATGCTGAAATACTTGCTAAATTGAATTCCATAAAACCAGGTTGAATTACAATTAAACTTCCTACAAAACCAATTATTACAGCCGACCATCTTCTAATGCCCACCTTCTCACCCAAAAAGATAGGCGATAACGCCGTCGTAATTAAAGGAGCAACAAATGCTAGAGTCAAAGCCTTTGCCATTGAGATTATAGAAATAGAGTAGAAAAATAATATGTTTGCAGAGAGCAAAGTTAAGCCTCTAAAAATTTGTAACTTTGGTTGAGTAGACCAAGTCAAATTTTTTCTAAAGAAGAAAAACATAAAAGGCAAGGTAAAAAGAACAGTAAAAAAATATCTTGCCCATGTAATTTGAAAAAAAGATAATTCAGAACTCAAATATTTAGCAATAGTATCCATGAAGGGTAATATTGCCCAGGCCAATAGATTATAAAAAATTGCTTTCACTGTTAACTAAAGTATTTTAGAGAGATAAATACCACGACGACTAAAGTAAAAAATGATAAAAAAGTTGATAAAGCAACAGTGCTAGCTATGTTATCGGATATTTTTTTGGGAGAATAAATTTTGGCGACTAAAAAAGTTAAAACTGCTGATGGCATTGATGCCTGAATAAACATAACTCCAGCCTCTACCCCGGTAAGACTAAAAAACTTAACAAATCCAAATCCAACAATAGGTCCAATCAAAACTCTAGTCAGTGAATATGTTAATGTTTCGTAAAAGGAAAAAACCTTTAGGTGTGAAAGTGCAATTCCTAAGGACATCAAAACTAAGAAAATTGCAGAATATCCAATTAAAAAAGTTGCGTTTTCTAAGAATTTTGGAGAAGGAATTTCATAATAAACAAATATTAAAGAAATTATCAACGCATAAACAGGTGTACATTTTAGTAAAGGTTTTAATGAAATTTTTTTACTTGCCAATAAAATTCCAATACTAAAATGAAAAATTAATATCATTGCGGTCGCCGCAGTGGCTATAGCCAAACCGATTTTTCCATAGGCAAATAAACATAATGGCATACCCATATTTCCTGTGTTTGGTAAAATTAGTGGAGGAAGCAATCTATAAATATCCTTATTTAATATTTTAAGTATAATTACTCCAACAACAGAGAATATAAGCACATAGAGAGTTATGTAGTAAGAAAAACGTAAAAAAAGCTCAATGCTTATATTAGTTGTTGTAAATGAATAAAAAATAATAGCTGGTAGACCAAAATTTCCAGCAAAAGTAGTGATAAATTTAGTGTCAAATTTAGGATCTTTTTTGCCGTACCAATAACCTATTCCTATAATCAAAAAGACAGGAAATAGAACATCAAATAGCTTGATCAAGAGATCCATATTAAGATCTTGAAGGTGTTATAATTTCATCTCTTGGAATTTTAAATCCAATTGATTTTTCAAACTCACTAAGTCGTTTATATATTGACCTTAACTCAGTTATTCTCGTCCAATTTTGCATAAAAAGAGAAAAACTTCCTTGTACTTCTCTAAATGCACTCGAAGTTTGAATAAGAATTCCAAGAGTCATTGCTCCAGTAAATAGTCCAGGCCCCATTAAAATATAGGGTACTATAATCATAGATTGGTTATACATGATTAACCAAAGATCGAAGTAACCGTAGTGTAAAAAAAGTCTATGATAGTTAAACTTTATTCCAGTAAAAAGTTCTAAAATGGTTGGCGGTTTAGCATATTGTATCCTATCATCTTCCCCATATACTAACTCTTTTCTAAAAGCAGCTTCGACTACCTGGTTATTATATTCAAGTCCAGGAAGCCTATATCCAACCAACCAACTAATTAGGACACCACCTAAACTAGCAGTTAATGATACCCAAACTAGAGATCCATTAATGTCTTTTAACCATGGAATTACCACATTAGATGATAAGCCGTAAAGTATTGGAATAAAAGCAATCAATAGCATAAGGGCTCTGATAATTTGAAGTCCAATGCTTTCAACAATTCTTGCAAAATTCATACAATCTTCTTGAATTCTTTGTGAAGCACCTTCTACTTTTGCATCTACCTTTTTCCAATATGGCATATAAGCAAATGTCATAGCTTCTCTCCAACGGAATGCATATAAACGCGTAAAGTAATTTGTAATTGTGTAAATTATGACATAAGGAATAGCCAATTTCATAAATAACAAAAGACCATCATAAAACTCTGAAACATCTCTCTCTGTAGCTTTTTGAAGAAGATCATAAAAATTTTTATACCATTCATTAATTTTAACATCGATCCAAGTTTGAGCTAACAAAGATCCTATAATAAAAAGAAAACCTCCCCACGCCCAAAAAGCCCATTTTTTATTTAGAAAAAAACTCTTTATCATTTAATTATTTTAAAAAATTATCTGTGTAAGATTTTTTTATTATCTTACTTTTCTGAGGTTCAACTATATAATAATCAATATTATTCCTTTTTGCATAATTTAAAGCCTCTTCTTTTGTTGAAAATTCCAATTTAACTTCAGACATGGTGTCTTTGGATGTCTCCCATCCCATCAAAGGGTTAATGCCAGTGTCTAATGTATCAAATTTTAATAACCAATTTTTTGTATTACCTTTACCTGATTGCATGGCCGTTTTACTTGGTTTATATATTTTAGCTTTTCTCATATTTTACCAATGGTCGGGGCGGCAGGATTTGAACCTGCGACCCTCTGGTCCCAAACCAGATGCGCTACCAGGCTGCGCTACGCCCCGAATGCTTGATTTTATAATGTATATAGAGCTTTTTATCAATTGAAAGGTAAAGTGATTTTACAACCATCTTGTCAGACTTTATTATCCACTTTTAGTTTTTTCAATTCCACAGATTTTACATTTTATCTTTTTAATTGCACCAGTTGAACCAAATCCATATGTACTATCAATTATTTTATACCTATGAACTCCTAACAAACACAACAAATAAGAGAATTTGATTTTCCTCATTTTCAATAAGGTTAATAATTATGAGAATATCAAATTTAATCTACCAAATCAAAGATAACTATGTTTTAAATATATTATGGGAAAAGTTCGTGAAATCGGAATTTTTATAAATCAGGACAATAAAATACTAAATTTACAGGAAGTCGAAGCTATAGCAGGAAAGGGATTAATAAATGATTCACATTTTAAAAAAGATAATGATAAAAGGTGTCAAATTACTCTTATTGAAATAGAAAATATTAACCACTACAACAAAATATCAGGAACTAACATCCAAGCTGTAAACTTTAGAAGAAACATTGTTACAGAAGGTATTAAACTTAACGATCTGATTGCTAAAGAATTTTTTATTGGTAAAATAAAAGTAAAGGCTCACGATTTATGTAGACCATGTAAATATCTACAAGAATCCTTGAAACAAAAAAATATAATTAAAGAATTTTTGCGTAAAGGAGGTTTGCGTTGTGAAATTTTATCTAGTGGGAAAATTTTTATAGGTGATATAATACAACAATAAAATGATAAATTTTATTTCAGCTCCATTTAAATGGTTTTTTAAACTAGAAGCCGCTGGTGGCCTCGTTCTATTAATAGCTGCGCTAATTGCTTTAATATTAAGTAATACAAATTTAAGTGATTACTATTTTGGTATATTAAACACCCATATATTAATTGGTACCCAAAATTTTGGTTTAGATTTGAGCATCCTTCATTGGATTAACGATGCATTAATGGCAGTATTTTTCTTTATTGTCACTTTAGAAATTAAAAGAGAATTTATTCATGGTGAACTTTCTAAACGCAAGAAAGCTCTTTTACCTATAATAGGTGCTATTGGTGGAATGGCTTTGCCAGCGTTAATTTATGTAATTATAAACTTTGAAACTGGATACACTCTTAGAGGTTGGGCTATTCCTTCAGCTACAGATATAGCTTTTTCTATTGGCGTTCTATCTCTTCTTGGTTCTAGAGTGCCAATATCGTTAAAGGTTTTTTTGGTAGCACTTGCAATTATTGATGATTTAGGAGCAATAATTATTATCGCTTTTTTTTACTCAACAGAACTTCAATATAATTATTTATTATTGATGTTAATAACATTTATTGCTTTACTTTTATTAAATAAATTTGGTGTAAAGAAATTTGCACCATTTTTTTTTATTGGTCTTTTATTGTGGTACTTTACTCATGGATCAGGAATACATTCTACAATATCTGGAGTCTTGCTAGCTGCAACAATTCCACACAGAAAACATGAAAAAGACTATTCATTACTTCTAAAATTAGAGCGCATGCTTTCTCCTTATGTAGCTTTTGGAATAATGCCTTTATTTGCTTTGGCAAATGCTGGGGTGGCTTTAAAAGGCGTTTCTTTTAATTCCCTACTCTCTCCGGTTCCTTTAGGAATTTTATGTGGTTTATTTTTTGGAAAACAGATTGGTGTATTCTTATTTGCATTTATATCTGTAAAACTAGAATTAGCTGAAATGCCGTCAAATTCAAATTGGACTAAATTTTATGGGGTTGGCATTCTTACTGGAATAGGATTTACAATGAGCCTATTTGTTGGAAATTTGGCTTTTGTTGATTATTCGAACCAGATGGAGGGAGTAAAAATTGGTGTTCTGGCTGGGTCATTTTTATCGGCAATAGTAGGTTACTTTATGTTATTGGTGGTAACAAAAAAGAAGTAATATTCTTTGTAAATGCTGAAACAAATTAAAGTAATTATATTATTAATTATGATATCTCTTTTTGGAAATAAATTAAGTGCAGATTATGAAAAACTTGCTTATGACTTTCAGTTCAAAGATCTAGATGGTAGTCCTTTGAATTTATCAGAATATAAAGATAAGGTGATAGTTGTTGTCAACGTCGCTAGTCAATGTGGTTTTACAAAACAATATGAAGATATGCAGAATGTTTGGGAAAAATATCAGTCTAAAGGAATTGTAATACTTGGCATACCATCAAATGATTTTGGTAAACAGGAACCAGGAAGTAACAAGGATATTAAAAATTTTTGTGAAGCAAAGTTTGGGATTTCCTTCCCAATGACCGAAAAAGTTTCTGTGAAAGGTAAAAATGCACATCCGTTATATAAATGGGCTAAAGAAAATTATGGAAGTTCAGCAGTTCCTAAATGGAACTTTCACAAAATTATTATCGGTAAAGATGGCAGAATAGAAGATACTTTTGCATCAATAACAAACCCATCATCTAAAAGGTTTATAAAAGCCATAGAGAAAGCTCTTGATAAAATTTAATAATTTTTTATAACAATATTTTTTATGTATTTTCTAATATCAATTTTTCCAAAATGTTTATAAACCTTGTTAGATAGATGCATGTTTGTTAATGCCGACTCAAATCTTTCTCCGGGTCTTTTAGGTAAATATATGATCTTACTTCCAAACATTTTTGCAACATTTGAAATTGAATATTTCTTTCGATTTGAAATGCTGTAATGTCTACACAGATTTTTTTTCCACGCTTGGAAACAAATTTCAACTACATCGTAAATATGAGTAAACCGTCTTGTCTGGGTCCCCGGTTTTACAATTGGTAAGGGTTTTTTGGATTTATAATGATCTTCAAATATTCCTATTACTGAAGCCATTTTACCTTTGCTTATTTGATGCGGTCCATACACATTGTAAAAATAAATTACTTCGTATTTAAAGTTAAACCACCTCTTTAGATTTTCTAATAATTCTACATTTTTTGCTTTCGTAAAAGCATAAGGGGATAAATTTTTATCATCTCCCCTATTTCCCAATGACGCAGATGTAGCTGAATAGATAAGTTTAATTTTATTTTTTAGACAATAATTAAAAACAGCATTAGTTCCGACAGAATTTGAATTAATACATTCATTCATTCTTAAAAAACTTTGATAAATTCTAGAAAATTCTCCAAAATGAAAAATGGAATTGATGCTTTTGGGATTTTTTAGAATCTGGGAAATATTTTTTGTGTCTGCTCTTATATAATTTACTCTTTTATTTTTAATATGATTTTTTTGCACACCAGATGAATAATTATCCACGCTGATTATTTTATATTTTGTTTTTTCTAGTAATAAATTAATTAAATTAGTGCCTACAAAACCCGCTCCACCAGTAATAATAATTTTATTTTTTTTCATTTTATAAGTTTAAAGATAATCCGTCGTGAGCAGGTATTACATTGTTAGGAAGAATTTTCAATAAGTAATCGTAGTCCAAATCATAATGAAGATTAGTTAAAATAGTCTTTTTTGGTTTTAATTGACTATGGATAAAAAGAGCCTCTTTTAAATTAAAATGTGTAGGATGTTTTTTTAAATTCAAACAATCAAGTATCAAATACCTTAAATTTTTTAGCTCTTTTTTATTAGTTATAGACAAATCATTAGAATCGCTAATATATGCTGTCTTTTGAAAAATATATATTAAACTTTTGGTTTGGCCATGTTTTACCTTAAGTGTTTTAAAATGAATTTTTTCTTTCGATCTGCCTAAAGAAAAACTGTTATTGATTATATTTGCCTTAACAATTGGTTTATAATCAGTAATTTTACTAAATAAGTAATCGTGTCTTTTCATTAAATGTTTTATCGTACGAAAATTTCCATAAACATTTATTCTTTTATTGTATTTCCAATAAAATGGCCTTACTTCAAATAAACCATTGGTTTGATCGGCATGTTCGTGCGAAAAAAGAATTGAACTTATATTTTTTATTTTGTTTATCAGCAATTGATTTTTAATATCCGGGGATGTGTCTATTAATATAGAATTAGATCCTCTTATAATAATTGCCGAACATCTACTTCTAATATTTTTTTTATTCCTTTTATCACAATGTCCCCAGTAACCATCTATTCTTGGTGTACCTACTGAGCTACCACATCCCAAGATAATAAGTTTTGATTTCATAATAAATTAAAAAGTTTTTTGAAGTTGTTTGTAGTGATAGATATAATTTCTTCTTTAGTAGTTTTTTTAATTTGAGCTAACTTTTCTATTGTATGGATTATATACGATGGTTCGTTAAATTTGCCTCTATATGGTACAGGAGATAAATAAGGAGCATCAGTTTCAACTAATAAGTTTTCCTTAGGTATTAAAGATATAGTTTTTGTTAACTCGATAGAATTTTTAAAGGTAATAATACCACTTACAGAAATATTACAATTTAAATCAATAAGCTTTTTTGCAAAATCATAAGAACCGGTAAAACAATGTAATAAGATTTTTAAATTAGAATTTTTTCTTTCCCTTTTTAATATTTCAAGTGTATCTTTTTCAGCATTACGGGAATGAACGATTAATGGAATATCCAATTCAGAAGCAGCATGTATATGTTCAATGAAACTTTCAATTTGAATTTTTTTGTCGCTATGATTGTAGTAAAAATCTAAACCCGTTTCACCAATTCCAATTATTTTTTTATATTTTTTCTTTGTATTTAATATAAATTTTAAATTAACATTTGCATGATTTTTGGATTCGTGAGGATGAATTCCAAAAGTACCATAAATGTTTTTATATCTTTGCATAATTAATTTAATTTTTTCAAAGCTTTCCAGCGTTGTACAGATTGTCAAAAAATACTTAACTTGATTGTTTTCTGCTCTTTTAACAACATCAGTTAATTGATCAAAAAGATGAGGATAATCTAAATGGCAATGTGAATCAGCAATCATTAAGTGATTTTTTTAAACAATATATTTAAATCTTTTATCTTAATTTTTTCTGCTAATACATTTTTCCTATCTAAAAAGGATAAATTTCTTGAATTATTTTTTACATTTAAAGCATCTAAAACTTTTGTTGTTGCCTTTGGAATAATTGGGTTAAATAATATAGAAATTTTTGCAATTTGCTCTAAAGCTAAATGTAAAATATTATTCATTTTTTCAACGTTATTTTTTTTTAGTTTCCAAGGCTCTTCATCATTAATATATTTATTCGTTAAAAAACTAATATTTATTACTGCTTTTATGTAATTATTCAGATTTTGATTGTTCATTTCATTTCTTAAATTATTTGTTAATTCTCTAGTTTTTTTAATTATTTCTTTGTCAGAATTGGACACTTTATTAGTCTTTTTAACTTTATTATTACAATTATTTTTTATAAATGAAAAAATTCTTTGACATAAATTTCCATAGTTGTTAGCCAAATCACTATTAATACATCTTTCTAGACTTTTTAAAGAAATGTTCCCGTCACTTCCATGCGAAACTTCCTTCATCAAATAGTATCTAAGTTGATCAATGCCATAAGTATCTATTATTTGTTGTGGGTTCAAAATATTACCTTTAGATTTAGACATTTTTTCATCTCCAGATAAAATCCAACCATGTCCAAAAACTCTATTTGGTGGTTTTATATTTGCAGCTAGTAAAAAAGCGGGCCAGTAAATTGCATGGAATCTTAAAATATCTTTTCCAATTATGTGAACAGAAGCAGGCCAAAAACTTTTAAATAAAATATCTTTAGTGTTAGGATAATTAAGAGCACTCAAATAGTTGGTTAGAGCATCTAACCACACATAAATAACATGTTTATGGTTTTTTGGCACTTTAATGCCCCATGTAAATGATGTTCTGCTTACTGATAAATCTTTAAGACCGTTTTTAACAAAATTAATAACCTCATTTCTTCTAGAAACTGGTAATATAAATTTTTCATTTCGTGCATAAAATTCTAATAATTTTTTTTCCCAAGATGACAACTTAAAAAAAAAGGACTCTTCTTCAACCCACTCTACAGATGAACCAGAAAAAGTTGTAATTTTCTTTCCATCTTTTTCAATAATTTCATCATCGTTATAATAGGCTTCATCAGATACAGAATACCAACCCTTATATTTGGATAGATAAATATCACCAGATTTTATCAATCTATTCCACAAATCATTTACTGATTTATAATGTCTTTTTTCTGTAGTTCTAATAAAATCATCATTGGATAAATTTAATTTTTTTGTTAACTCTCTAAAAACTTTAGATATCTTGTCGCAATATATTAAAGGATCTAAACCAACTTTTTCCGCAGATTTTTGGATTTTTAAACCATGTTCATCAGTGCCGGTTAAAAAATAAACTTTACAATTGTTTATACGCATGAATCTTGCAAAAACGTCAGCTAAAATGCTCGAGTAAGCATGACCCATATGCGGTTGACCAGATGGATAATAGATAGGTGTAGTAATATAAAAGTTATTTTGTTTCATTTCTTATTATTCTGTCGATAGAAGTTAGTGAGTTTTTTTCATTTAGATTAAAAATTTTCATATTTTGAATCATATTTAATATTTTATATTTATTATTGAAATAATTAATTAAATTTGAATGATTATTTAAAGATAATTCATTATAATAATTCTCAATGAATAAAGTTATGAAATTTAATAATTCTGGATCTTTTTTATTTCTATAATTTTCCATTAAATATAAGATACATGGGAGAATATCCCTTGAAATAGTAATTTTTGAATCCTTAAAAACTAATAAATATCTTAAAATATTGCCAGGAGTATCAAAGTACAAAAATTGTTCTAAAATATCATTATTTATATTTATTTGATAATTTTTAGAAATTTTATTAAAAATATTTTTTTTTTGCAGATTATTAAAATGAAATTTATATTCCACACATCTTGATTTTATTGTATCTAATATTTTTGATGAACTATTATGGATAATAAAAAAAAAGGTATTAGGAGAAGGTTCTTCCAAAGATTTTAGTAAAGCGTTGGACGAGTTAATATTTAAATATTCAGCACTATCAATCAAGACTATTCTTAAATTTCTTGATAGGATAGATTTATTAAGAAAACCAAGGAGATTCCTTACCTGTTCAATTTTTATATATGTGTTTGAGAAGGTGTTTTCAAGTAAGAAAAAATTGGGATGTGTGTTATTCTGGATTAATTTGAAGGAAGAATTATTTTGATTAATTTCAAAGTTTGGATAAGAATATGGGTTGGCCTCTCCATGTGACAATAAATAATTGATAAAATGATATACGAATGTAGATTTTCCTAATCCCTTAATTCCAGTTAATAACATCACATTTGGCAATTTTTTTTTATTATATAGTGATGTAAAAAATCGAAAGTAAGAATCATATCCATAAAGGTATGGCTGAATTTTTGGATGCAAAATTTCATTATTTTTTTCTTCTAAATTCATTTACTTAATGTTCTAATAATTTTTTTTAATATAATTTTTTCTGTTTCATTCGAATCTATTGAGTTATCAATTATAAAATACCTCTTTTTATTTTTTTTTGCGATTTTAATAAATGCATTTTGTACTTTTTGATAAAAATCTCTATCAAATTTATCATATCGGTTTTTAAATTTCCTATTTTTAATTCTTTGAAAAGCTTTTTTGATATTTACTTTCAATAAAACAGTTAAATTAGGTTTAATTGTTTCCAATATATGTTTATGAACAGTATTTACTAATGATTTATTAACACTTTTTCCATAAACCTGATATGCCATGGTAGAATCGATAAAGCGATCGCATATTATATTTTTTTTTCTTGAGATTGCTGGTTTTAAAGTTTTTTGAATATGCTCATTTCTTGCTGCCAAATAAAGCAAAGTATCAGTGGTTTTTGTAAATTTATTTTTTGATCCAGTGAGTATAAGTTTTCTTATTTTCTCAGCGCTAGTTGATCCCCCTGGTTCTCTAGTAAAAATAACTGGAATTTTTCTTTTTTTAAGATTTCTATACAGCTTTTTGCCTTGATATGATTTTCCAGAACCTTCAATACCTTCAAATGTAATAAAGAGATATTTATCTTTACGCATCACCCCAAACTAGATAATTCAAAGAATTAAATAGCCTTGAAAAAATATTTGCTTTTTTTACATCTTCTGTGGCGAAGAGATCAATTTGTTTATTTAATTCACCCAAAAGATATATGTTCAATAAAGCTATTCTGTCACCTTTTTTAATTGGAGCTTCAATAGGTCCTTTATATTCCAAAATAGCTTTGATTGTTTTTTTTTTCCTTTTTGGAATTGTAATATAAAAATCTTCATTTGGAGCGACCTGAACTTTATTTTTTTTTCCTAACCACACATCCAGATTTGTAAAAATTTCATTTTTTTTAGTAATTCGAATGGTGTCAAACTTTTTTAGTCCCCAATTTAACATTTTGATCGATTCTCTTGATCTGCTGTTTTTAGTCTTAAAACCGCTGGCTACTGCAGTAATTCTTCTTTCTTTAACTTTAACTGATGATGCTAAGGAATATTGTTCCACTGTTAAAAATCCTGTTTTAATTCCATCAGCACCAATATCTTTATATAATAATGGATTGCGGTTACCTTGTGTAATTGGATCTCCACCTGTTCTATCCCAAGTGAATGTAGTTTCTTTAAAATAAGAATAATATTCGGGATAGTTTATAATCATATATCTTGACATTTTTAAAATATCTCTAACTGTTGAATAGTTGTTTACATCGTTTATTCCTGATGCATTATTAAAATTAGTATTTTCTAAACCAATTTCTTGTGCCTTTTCATTCATTAAAATAACAAAATCTTCTTCTGTGCCAGATAACCCTTCTGCTAAAGCAACGCATGCGTCATTACCGGATACTATAATTATTCCTTTTAATAAATCCTCTACACTTACTTGATCATTCAACATTATAAACATTGATGAGTATCCGCTTTGCGAAAGTCTCCAGGCTTTTTCAGATATTGTAATCATTTCATCTAAGGAAGTTTCGCCTTTTTTTAATAAATCGAAAGTGACAATAGCGGTCATTATTTTGGTCATAGAGGCTGGATAGATAGAAGCATCTGCGTCATTTTCAAAAAGAATTTTACCGGAATGATGGTCTTGTAAAATTAAATGATCCACATCAAATTTTATTTCGGAGTGCACTTTTTCATAAAAAAGAAAATATAGAAAGAAAATAGCAAAAATTTTAATATATTTCATATTACTCTTTATAAATGTTTAATCCTTCAAACCCCAAATTATTTAAACTAATATACGTGTTTTTTAAAGCATTAAAATTTTTAAAAGGACCCACCAAAAGCCTATATTTATTATTAATTTTTTTTACTGAAATATTATTTATGTTCATTTTTTTAGACAATTCTTTTTTTAAATTATTGGCGGAATCTGGATAATAGAAATCAGATATGACTAAAATATAGTTGCTATCTTTTATCAATATTTCTTGATTTTTTATTTTCTCTTTTGTTAAGTCATCCATTTTAACTTCACTTATTGGCGCTTTTTCGGCAACATTTTTTTCTTCATCAAAAATATTACCCTCTTTAGCAATAAAAGTTTTATTTTTTTTAACTTCAATAATTTCTACATAAGGATTGTCTATATCTAATTCTAAAATGGAAGCAATTTTCTGACTAATAACTATATTGAATATTTTGGGATACTTGGAGTTGTTATAAATTTTACTTTCAACGGTCTTTGAGTTCAAAGGATTAATAATTTTTATTAAAGTATTTTTTTTTAAAAAATTATGCATGACTCTTATTTCGTCGTTGTTAATCTTTTTGCTAATAATTTTCTCCTCGTAGAGCCTATCCTCAAAAATCAAAGCAAATCCACTTGAGGAATAATAGACTTTTTCTTTATCTTGATCAGTTCTACCCGTTTTATAGTCGGCGCACGAATATAAATGTATAAAAGATACAACTAATATTATTGCTCTATGAAATTTCATATTTTTATCATATTAGCTAATGTGCAAACACTGATTCCGAATCTCAAAGATCTATTCCATTTTAATATTTTTTCATAATTTTGAAAAACTAAAAAAATAGGGGTTTTTAGCTCACCATCTGGCATGATCAATGCGGCTTTAAGATTGGTCTTAAGGTCAGTTCCATCAAAATTTAGAACACCTTTATTTTTCCATTCAGAAATTTTTAGCCTATAAGAAATTTTCCTGGCTGATAAATTTAAATATTTTTTATTTAATTTTTTAGTTAATTTAACTCTATAAAAACATGGCTCTCCTTTTTTCCATCCTATACTATTTATATAATTTGCTGCAGATGCTAATGAATCGTCCAAGGAGGACTTTAATTCAATTTTTTGATTACCGTCATAATCAATTGCATAACGTTCAATAGTAGATGGCATAAATTGAAAATTTCCATAAGCTCCAGCCCAAGAGCCAAACAATGTTTTAGGATCAATTAATTTTTCATCAATTAATTTGAGCAAAGTTAATAGTTGTGAGGAAAAAAATTTGCTTCTTCGTTTATCATAACTTAATGTTGCTAGACAAGAAATTATGTCCATCTTTCCTACATGCTTTCCAAAATTTGTTTCGATACCCCATAAAGCTACCAAGATTTCCTTTTCAACAAAAAATTTTTTTTCTATATCGTTAAAAAGAATATTATTTTTTTTTAATAATTTTTTTGCCTTATTTGCTCTTAGATTGGTAGCTCTTTTATTAACATACGTAATTGTATCTTCAAAAAATTCTGGTTGTTTTCTGTCATATTGAATAACCTGATCTAAAAACTTAACATTTTTAAAGACTGTATTTAATGTTTTTTGAGAAATACCTTTCTTTAAAGCAAATTTTTTATAAGAAACAAGCCATTTTTCAAAATTATCTTCTGAGGTCGTTGCCATAACTGAACTGGTAATTAAAATTTTAAAAAGAACTAAAAAAATTATAATTTTATAGTTATAAGACATCATCTTTTAATATCACATGAAATTGAATTTAACTATTTATTCGTTCCCAGGCTATTCGTTTGGCAATCAAATCGCAAGATTCATTATTTCTTTTACTTTCTTCTAGAACATGTATTAATCTTTCAGCAATTTCCTGTAATTTTTTTTCTAATACATTTTCTGTTTTATTAATTTCAGATGCTATTGCTATAACACCACCTGAATTTACGAGATAATCCGGTGCGTATATAATATTATTTTTATTCAACCAGTCTCCAATTGATGGATTTGCAAGTTGATTATTAGCTGCACCAACTATAGCCTTACACTTAAGTTGCTTTTTAGAGCTTTCATTGATGGCCCCTCCTAACGCGCATGGAGATATAATATCACATTTAGTATTAAATAATTCTTCAGGATATACTTCAGTAATTTTAATTGAATTTTTTAATTCTTTTATAATTTTTGGATTCATGCTCGCTGCAGTAATTTTAACATTCGCTTTAGAAAGTAATTTAGCAAGTTTGCCTCCTACTTTACCAACGCCACTAATAGCCACATGAACATTCTCTAGATCATTTTTATTACTAATAAAATTTAATACTGCTTTCATTGCGTAAAATAATCCTTTTGCTGTTGGTCCAGAAGTTTCAACATTAATTCCATAAACGTATTTTGAGATTTTAGAACACTCAATTAAATCTTCTTTAAAGGTGTTTACATCTCCAGCTGTAAAGTAACTCCCCTTTAGAGCCTCGACAGCTTCAGCGTAACTTTGGTAAAGTTCAGGAGTCTTTTTAACTTTGGTTAAATTGAGAGAGGCTTTGCCTCCACCAAAGTTAATTCCACAAATACTATTTTTAAGCGTCATGGATTCTGAAAGATTAAGAACATCATTTTTTTGATTTTCGAAACTGCTATATTCCCATGATCTAACCCCTCCTAAAGCTGGTCCAAGTTTTGTATTATGAATTGATATAATACAATCGAGTTTTGTAGTTTCATTTGTTGCGTGAACTACACGTTCATAACCTTTAACTTTAATGTCTACTATTTTTAGCGCCATACTAATATACAACTAAAGTAATAATGATTTTCATATTCATATTATACATTGCAATATTGTATATACTTTAATATATACAGTTCATTAAATTTTATTAAATAATCTTTTATCATTTATAATTATAAAATGAGCAAAATTCTAACTGAAATATCTGAAGGTGAATTATTAGATAAAATCAGCATTCTAGAAATAAAATTGAGCAAAATAAAAGACCATATTTTGTTAAGCGAGGTTAAAAAGGAATATGAAATTTTAAATGAGACAAAAAAGAAGAATATTAACTTTTCTAAAGAAATAAATACTCTTTATAAAAAATTAAAAGAAACAAATGAAAAACTATGGAAAATTGAAGACGAAATTAGATTGTGCGAAAAAAATTCAGACTTTAATGAAAAATTTATCCAAATATCACGAGATATATATTTTGCAAACGACAACAGATCAAAAATTAAGCTAGAGATTAATAAAATATTAGGTTCAAATATTAGAGAAGTAAAACAATATACTAAATACACAGATTCAAAAAAACTTTAAAGACTTACTTATTTACAGAAATAATTAATAATGTTACCACAAGTACAATTTGAAGAAATTTTAAAATTAATATTTAAAATTTGAAGCAGATCTATTTAACTAACTCAATAAAGATGTAGATAAATTAATATTCTGCTTGTATAAAATTTACAAAAAATATATTAAACTCTTTATAAAACTAGACTTCGGAGAGGTGGCTGAGCGGTTGAAAGCACTGGTCTTGAAAACCAGCGAAGGGGCAACTCTTTCGTGGGTTCGAATCCCACCCTCTCCGCCATAAATTTATAATTTAAAATTTTTAAGCATTAGTGATACTTTTGTATTTGGAACGCTGGTGTTAGATTTCTTTTTAAAATACCAATTATATATTAGTTCATCTTCGATAAATAATAACTGTCTCAAATCTTTAAGGTCACTATCATTGAATTCATCTATATATTTTTTAACAAAATTACCTAATAATATATCCATCTCTCTAGTCCCCCTATGTGTCGACCTGTAGATAATTTGTCTTTTCAAAATTTCATTATTTTTCATTGTTCAAAAAAATTTATTATATATTATAAATTAATGAATCAACCAAATATACAAGACTTCTTAACTAAAAATGTATCTACATTGTACGGAGTTGGGGTGAGAACAAAAAAACTCTTAAAGAAAAAAAAGATTGAAAAAATATCAGATTTACTATGGAATTTTCCACAAGGTTATACTGATCGGTCAAACTTGCAAACATTAGATAAACTCGAAATTGGAAAAATTACTACTATTAAGGTAAAAGTAATAAAGTACAATTTTCCTCGAATAAGAAATCTTCCGAACAGGGTTTTTTGTGAGGATTCGAAGGGGAAAATTGATATTGTTTTTTTTAATAGCAGAGAGGGATACATAAGAAAAATTCTCCCCCTCAACGCTCTGGTAATAATAAGTGGTAAAATTAATTATTTTAAAACAAAATATCAAATTACTAACCCGACATATGTAGTTCCTGTTGAAAAAGAAAATTATGTTAATAAAGTAATTCCCAAATATTCTTTAACAGAAGGATTAACAGAAAAAATATATAGAAAATTGATAGAGCAGATATTAAAAAGAATTACAGATTTAGACGAATGGCATAACAAGGATATACTCAAGAAAATTGGAAACGTAAGTTGGGCAAAATCTATATTTTATTTACATAAAGAAAAAGGAAATGATATTAATTCACATTATTATAGAAGACTAGCTTATGATGAAATTTTGTCTAACTTGCTAGTTCTATCACAGGTAAGAAGAAGAATAAGAAAATTTAAAAAGAAAAAGAAAAAATTTGATGAAGATTTTTCTAAAAGATTAATAAAAAACTTTAATTTTCCTTTAACTGTAGATCAAAAAAAAACTATACAAGAAATTAATTACGATTTGCAATCTGATTATAAAATGTTTCGAATTTTACAAGGGGATGTTGGGACGGGTAAAACTATTGTTTCTTTTTTGGGAGCTGCTAACGTCATTAAATCAAATTATCAAGTAACTATGATGGCTCCTACAGAAATTCTTGCTAAACAACATTTTGAGCTTGCAAAAAAAATATTTAAATCAACTAATATTACTATTGAATTTTTAACCGGCAAGACTAAACCTAAGGAAAAAAATATAATTCGAGAAAATTTATTAAATGGAAAAATTAATTTTTTAATTGGAACTCATGCGTTATTTCAAAAGAATATAGCATTTAAAAATTTAGGTTTAGCCATCATTGATGAACAGCATAAATTTGGAGTCAAACAAAGAATAGAACTTTCCAACAAGGGAGGTAAAGATTGCGATATACTTTTAATGTCAGCGACTCCTATACCACGTACATTAGTTATGACCGTATATGGAGATATGGATGTTTCGCGACTTATAGAAAAGCCTTTAAGTAGAAAAGATATAACTACTTTAAGCAAGCCTGAAGAAAAAATTGATGAAATATTACTTTTTATCAAAAAAGAAATCAAAAAAGAAAATCAAATTTTTTGGGTCTGTCCTTTAATTGAAGAGTCAAAAAAATTAGATTATTCAGCAGTATTAAAAAAATACACCTACTTATCAAAAAAATTTTCTAACAAAGTTGGATTTATTCATGGTGGTTTAGAAAGAAATCAAAAAAACGATGTATTGAATAAATTTTTAGAAAAAAAAATAGATATATTGGTATCTACAACCGTAATAGAAGTAGGTATTGATTTTCCGAATGCAAACGTAATAATAATTGAAAATTCTAATAAATTTGGATTATCACAACTCCATCAATTAAGAGGAAGGGTTGGTAGAGGATCAAAAGAAGGAACTTGTATATTACTATATAAGAAAAATTTAAGTGAAAATGCTAAAAAAAGAATAACTATATTAAAATCATCCAACGATGGTTTTTTAATAGCTGATGAAGATATGAAACTTAGAGGATTTGGTGATGTTTTAGGTTATCAACAAAGTGGAATTAAGAACTTTAGACTTGCTGATCCAATCCATCATGAAGATCTTTTTAAATTAGCTGGCAAAAATATTAAAGATATTGAATATGACGAAAATAATTTTAAAAAATATGACTTTTTATTAAAATTATTTGATAAAGCTGGTATTGTAAACGAAATTAACTCGGATTAGACGTTCCTGCTGAAACAATAAATTTTGACGCTTCTTCAAAAGTTAAATCAAGATAAATTACTTCATCTTTCGGAAACATAAGTAAAAAACCACTTGTTGGATTAGGAGTAGTTGGAACAAATACATTAATTAATTCTTGTTTAGTTTTATTACTAATTTCACCAACGTTTTCTTTAGTAGCAAATCCAACAGCCCACGAACCTTTTCTAGGGTATTCAACTAAAACAACATTTTTTTTACCTGAATCACTACTAGTAAATGTTTCGGTCATTTGCCCAATTGCAGAATAAATAGTTCTTAAAATTGGTATTCTTTTTAAAATAGTATTAAACATAATTAACATTTTTTTTCCGAGAAACGATAAAGACAGCCAACCAATAAAAGTGATCAAAAATATTGATATGAATATCTCTAAACCAGGAATGTTATATGGCAGATAATGATTCGGATTAATTTCTTTAGGTAAAATTTTTGATGAGATCGATACTAAAAAAAAAGTTAAGTATAAGGTAACACCTATGGGGATTAAAACAACAACACCGGCAATGAAATAGTTCCTAACTTTTGTAAAAATACTTCTTTTTTTTTCTATCTTTGGCATTTAATATATCAATTTAAAATGAGTAAAATTATTAACATAAATAGAAGACAATTTCTTGAAATATTTGGTTGTTGTACATGTGGTTTAATGATCACTTCTTGTGCAACCGCACCTATAACCGAAAGAAGACAATTTAAAATAATACCAGAAACCACATTAAATAGACAGGCAGCACAAATATATGAAAATGTTAAAAAGAAAACAAAATTAAGTGATGATAAAAAACAACTGGAAGAAATTAAAGAAATAGGATTTAGAATTGAGGAAGCTGTTAGCTCATATTTTAATTCAATAAACGCAAAAGACCCAACTTATAATTTTCGATGGGAATATATTTTAATTGATAATGATAAAATAAAAAATGCTTGGTGTATGCCTGGAGGCAAAATTGCTGTATATACTGGCATACTTAATATTACCAAAAATAAGCATGGCTTAGCTGCTGTAATGGGTCATGAAATTGCACATGCTGTTGCTAAGCATTCTGTCGAAAGAGCTAGTCGAGCATTGGTATTAAATATAGGAACCCAAATTGCAGATATTGCTTCAGGTGGTGCTATTTCAAGAACTTCAAGAGCAACAGGAGTTGATGTAGCTGGAATGTTAAGAACGTTTGGTATTGACAATCCTTTTGGAAGAAAACAAGAAACTGAAGCGGACTATTTAGGATTAATTTTTTCATCTTTAGCAGGTTATGATATTAGAGAATCGGTAAAAGTTTGGGAACGGATGAAAGAAGCACATAAGGGACAAGAACCTCCAGAATGGATGAGCACACATCCTTCAAACAGAAGGAGAATCGAATCTTTGAAAAAATGGATACCAGAAATTATAGTTGAATATCCTCCTATTAAAAAAACCTCTTAAGAATAATCCTTTTTTTTTATTTCAGCAAATCTTGAATTGAAAATTTTTAAGTTAAAACTGTTTTGAGTAACATATTCGTCTATTGCTTTTTTAACTCCGCCATACGAAAGATTATAGTCGTCACAAAGAATTAAACCACCATTATTTATAACTTTAGTTAAATTGTTTAAATCATTTTTCACTGTTTGATATTCATGTCCTCCATCTAAAAAAACGTAATCAAAAATAATTGAAATTTCTTTTAACACTATATTAGAATCTCCTTTGATTATATTAACATTCCCTTTGAATTTTTTTAATAATTTAAGAACTGATTCAAGTGAATAAGGATCTAATTTAATTATATGATTATAATAAATATTTTTTAAAGGATTTGAAAACGTCATTATTGGTACATGCTCTCTTTTTGGAGCCAGTTTACCTAAAAATGTATCTATACCTGTAAATTTAAAATTATGACCATGGATTAAATATAAAATCTCACATACATTTCTTGATGTAACTCCGTGAAATATTCCGACCTCAAGAAAGTTTTTCGGTTTTATTTCCTCTATATGTTTTAGAAGGAAATTTCCATCTATCTTATTTTTGAGGCTGGTTTTTCTCCAATATTTTTTAAATTCCATTGAAATTATTGATAAACACTTAATTTGGGAAAAGGAAAAATGAATTTGCTTCCACGTTTTATTGTTAATTTTTCTCGTCTCAAAATTTCTCTTTTAAAATGCCAAGGAAGAACTAAATAATAATCCGGTGATAATTTTCTGGATTTTTTTTCAGAAATAATTTTAATTTTTGTTCCCGGAGTATAATGATTAAATTTATTTATATTTCTATCCGCAATAAATTTAATATATTTTCGATTTATCTCAAAATATTGTAAAATTACATTACCCTTGGTAGAAGCACCATAACCATGGATCGTCTTGTTATTTAAAATAATTGAGTGAAGAAGTTTTATTAATTTTGATTTAACTTCATTTATTTGTTTAAAAAAGTTCAAATAAGTCTTTTTACTTTCCAATTTCATTTTTTTTTCTTCTCTAAGTGTGTTTTTTATAACTTTAAAATTAGTTTTATATTTTGCCTCTTTTTTACAAATAAAATATTGTGTACTGCCTCCATTAATTTTATTTTTTCTTAAATCAAAAACTCTGAGATTATTATTTGATGCCATATTAAATATTACTTTACTTGAAAGATAATAAAGATGTTCATGACATATAGTATCGAACATTTTGTAGCGCAAAATAGATAACAAATCAGCGTGTTCCAGCATAAATATCCCGTCAGATTTGAGTAGTTTATTTACATCCTTTAAAAATTTGTTTGGATTTTCAGCATCATAAAATACTGACAAAGCTGTAATAATTTTAAACTTTCTTTTTATTTTTCTCTTAAAAATTTTTTCTGCAGAAAAAAAATCAGATATTTTATAATTTACATCTTTATAAAATTTAATGTATTTATTAACTAATGGATCAATCCCAACTTTAATTATATTTCTATTATAAAAATTTAGCAGTGTTGCATCATTACTAGCAATGTCTAAGACATAATCGCCCGGTCTTAATTTTGATTTTTTAACTAATATTTTTTGAACATTATTCATATGATCTCTCATGGTTTCATTAATACCAGTTCTATAACCATAATCTGGTCCATAAAGATATTTGAGATTGTAATTAGTATCCAGTTGGACTAATGAGCATTTTGCGCATTTTACTAAGCTTAACTGTGCTTTTCTTATGTTAGCATTTTTACTTTTGGGAAACTTGCCTGTAAAGCTCAACTTACCTAAGGAAAATAAACTTATTAAAATTGAACTTTTACAATTTCTGCACTTTTGTATTTTCATCTTTTTTTTTATTTTCGTAGACTGCGTACGTTGACATTTAAATTTATTGGTTTTGGTGAGCCGTATTGGATTCGAACCAATGACACCTTCCTTAAAAGGGAAGTGCTCTACCAACTGAGCTAACGGCCCACAAACTTACAAAATATACATTAACGGTATAAAAGCAAGTAGTCAGATGGCTTGTATAAACCATTCAATAAATTTTTCAAACTATAATTGTTGTGTAATTTATGAATACGGGACTACACAAAAGTTGATTATTGCTATATTTTTTTAAATTATATTCAAGTAGATATAACTTAGTAAAACTAAATTACATTGATATATTTGTTGTAAAAAACATTAAAAGTATTAGTTCTTATAGCAATTCTTATTTTTTTCATTAATTCTTGATAAAAAATAATATTATTCATAGTTAAAATCATAGATGCCAAAATCTCGTTAGAATTGATTAAATGATTGATATAACTCTTAGAGTAAGCATTAAGATTTCTAATGCTTATATTTTCATTAATTGGAGTGTCATCATTTTTATATTTTGAATTTCTTAAATTCAATCTACCATTCCATGTAAAAGCTAACCCTGTTCTTCCTGATCTAGTGGGCATTACACAATCAAACATATCAATACCCATTTTAACAGCTCCGAGTATATCTGATGGCGTTCCTACTCCCATCAAATAGCGAGGTTTATTTTTTGGCATAAAAGGAACAATATCTTTAAGAACATTAAACATTTGTTTTTGGGTTTCTCCAACAGCTAAGCCACCTAAAGCATAACCATCAAAACCAATTTCTTTCAAAGCTTCTAAGCTTTCCAATCTTAGGTCTTTATAAATCCCCCCTTGAACAATTCCAAACAAGGCTTTTTTAGAGTTACTACCAAATTCAATCTTTGACCTTTCCGCCCAATTTTTAGAAAGATTTATGGATTTGCTAATTATATTTTTGTCATTAGTTAGTTTTGGGCATTCATCTAAAACCATTAGTATGTCAGAATTCAAATCTTTTTGAATTCTAATACTTTTTTCAGGACTCAAAGTAATTTTTTTTCCATCTAAATGTGAATTAAAAGTTGCACCATCTCTTTTATTAATTTTTACAAACTTAGATAATGACATTATTTGAAAACCACCCGAATCTGTTAATATTGGAAGATTGCAATTCATAAATTTATGAAGACCTCCCACTCTTTTTATTCTAGTGGTTCCAGGTCTAATCATTAAATGGTATGTATTTGATAAAATTATTTGGGAGCCCGCCTGTATTACATCTTCTATAAATGCTGATTTAATTGTGCCCCGGGTACCAACAGGCATGAATGCTGGTGTATCAATTTCTCCTCTATGTGTGTTAATTTTCCCAGCGCGAGCTAAACAATCTTCTTTTAATAGTTTAAAAGAAAATTTTTTCTTAAACATGGTGCAAATTTATATTATTTGATTGTCAGACTTATAATTGTATCTGGTTTTGAGACTGCTCCATTTGAACCCTCTCCTCTTTTGATTAAATCAACAAATTCCATACCCTGAATTACTTTACCAAAAACGGTGTATTGTCGATCTAGGTGGGGAGCGGATTTAAAACAAATAAAAAATTGACTATTTGCACTATCTGGATCTGATGATCGAGCCATTGATAATGCACCTCTGTCATGAGGTATATCGCTAAATTCGGCTTTTAAATCTGGATATTCCGACCCACCAGTACCAGCACGTTTAAGGTCAAAATTTGGTGAATTGGAATTACCAAACTGAACATCTCCAGTTTGCGCCATAAATCCATCTATTACTCTATGAAAGACTACACCATCATACTTTTTTTCTTTAGAGAGCTGTTTAAATCTTTTCACATGATTTGGAGCGATAGTATCAAACAATTCAATAATAACATCACCATTTTTTAATTTCATAATCATAATTGTTTCCTCTGCATAAGATTGATTAATAAATAAATAAAATATAAAAGGAAAAAAAAATTTTCTAATCATATTTTTCTTTTATTGCTTTATTTACACTTTTTGTGACAAAATTATCAATTTTACCATTTAATTTAGCAATCTCTTTAACAAATCTTGATGAAATGACCTGCTTGTCTGGATCAGACATCAAAAAAATTGTTTCGATATTTCTATTTAGCTGTCTGTTCATGCCAGCTAATTGAAATTCATATTCAAAGTCCGAAACCGCCCTTAAACCTCTAAATATAATTGTTGCTTTATATTTCTTACATAACGACGTAGTTAATGTACTAAATGATAAAACTTTTATTCTTTTTTCTGTAAATTTTAAATCCTTAAAAAGAGAATTTTTTATTATTGAAACTCTATCATCGGAAGAAAATAAATAATCTTTTGTATAATCATTTGAGACTGCAATGATTAATTTGTTAACTATTTTTAAAGAGCTTTTAATAATATCAATGTGTCCGATTGTAATAGGGTCAAAAGTTCCAGGATAAATACCAATTTTATTCATAGCTAAAAATTAATTAAAATTGTCATCAATTTTGATTGCTGACACAACTTTTTCTTCTCCTGAAAGCTTAAAAATTCTAACTCCTTGTGTATTTCTTCCGGCAATTCTAATTTCTTTAACGGCACATCTTATCACCTTACCTTTGTCAGTTGATAAAATAATTTCGTCACCTTCATTTACTGGGAAGGATGCGGCAACATCTCCATTTCTAGATGAGGCAATAATTCCGATTATACCTTTTCCACCTCTATTCGTAACTCTATAATCATAAAAAGATGTTCTTTTACCAAAACCATTTTTTGTTATAGATAAAATATATTTTTGCTTAGCTATTATCTCTGATTTTTTGTCTTTATTACTGGCGCCATTCTTAAGTAATTTTTTCGCAGTTTTTGGGTTTATATCAACAGCATTTAGAACTGATAATGACATTACTTTATCGTCGGGACCTAATTCTATTCCTTTAATCCCTTTAGACGAACGTCCCTTAAATATTCTTATTTTTTTTGACATAAATCTTATACATTTACCTAATTGGGTACTCAAGATTACATCTTGATCTTCTCTGCAAATTTTAACTCCTATTATTTTATCATCTCCATCCAATTTCATAGCAATTTTTCCAGTAGATTGAATATTAATAAAGTCTTCTAAACTATTTTTTCTAATCTTTCCTTTTTGAGTAGCAAAAATTACGTAGAGCTTTTTCCATTCACTTTCATTTTCGGGTAAAGGCATAATTGAACTTATTGATTGATGACTTTTAAGAGGAAGAAGATTAAATAAAGTTTTACCCTTCGAGCTAGAAGTTCCTTGTGGTATTTTCCAAGCCTTAAGTTTATAAACGAGTCCTTGGGTTGAAAAAAACAATATAGGAGTGTGTGAGTTTGCTGTAAATATTTGCACAACATAATCTTCTTCTCTTGTTTTAATTCCAGCTTTTCCTTTGCCTCCTCTTTTTTGGACTTTAACAGATGAAAGTGAGCCTCTTTTGATATAGCCTTTCTGCGTAATAGTAATTACAACTGCTTCTTTTTGTATTGTTTCCTCGATGTTGTAATTTAAAACAGCATCTATAATTTTAGTTCTCCTCTTTATTGAAAACTTTTCTTTAATTTTACTTAACTCGTTAATAATTGCATTAAACAGTTCTTTTTTAGATTTTAAGATTTTCTCATATTCTTTAATTAATAAAGCCAATTTTTTTATTTCAGTTTCTATTTCATTAATTCCAAAGGCTGTTAGTTTCTGTAATCGTAATTCAAGTATTGCGATAACTTGCTTATCAGATAATGTATAACTACTTCCACTTTTTTCAGATCTTATAAGTCTTATTAGTTTATTTGTCTTGTTAATTTTCCATTTCTTGTCTAATAAAGATTTTTTTGCAATTTCTACTGTATCGGATCTTTTTATAATTTTTATAACAGTATCAATATTTTCAACTGATACAGAGATACCTAATAAAATATGCGCTTTATCTTGAGCTTTTTTTAGGTCAAATTTTATTTTTCTTGTTAAAGTTTTTTCTCTAAAATTAACAAACTCAGATATAAATTCTTTTAAATTTAGTATTTTTGGTTTACCGTCAACAATTGCTAATGTATTAAAACCAAACGAAGACTCTATGGAGGTTAATTTATATAATTGCCTTTTAATTGTTTCGGGCTCAACATTTCTTCTTAAATCAATTACAACTCTTACTCCTTTGTGGTTAGATTCATCTCTGATATCGCTTATACCCTCTATTTTTTTATCTCTTGCTAGTTCTGCGATCCTTTCATTCAAAACCGATTTGTTAACTTGATAAGGTATGGATTTAATTATTAAACGATCTTTTCCATTTTTTACACTTTCTACATCTAGTTCACCTCTTATCTTAATCGAGCCTCTGCCCTTATTGTATCCATGTTTCAAATTATCTTTACCAATAATTATTCCGCCAGTTGGAAAATCTGGCCCGGGGATCCTCTTCATCAATTGAGAAATAGTAATATCTCTGTTGTTTATAAAAGCAATAGTCCCATCAATGATTTCTCCCAAATTATGTGGAGGTATACTGGTAGCCATTCCTACTGCAATACCACCAGCTCCGTTAACTAATAAATTTGGAAATTGCGACGGCAAGACTGTTGGTTCTTTATCGGTTTCATCATAATTACTTCTATAATCAATTACATCTTTTTCTATATCGTCAATTAAAAATTGAGAAACCTTTGCCAATTTTGTTTCTGTGTATCTCATTGCGGCAGCTGGATCACCGTCAATTGAACCAAAATTTCCTTGTCCATCAATTAATGGTAAACTCATTGAAAAATCTTGTGCCATTCTAACTAGAGCATCATAGATTGCTTGATCTCCATGAGGATGATATTTACCCATGACATCGCCAACCACTCTTGCAGATTTTCTAAATTGTTTGGACCAATCAAATCCACCCTTGTACATTGCATAAATTATCCTTCTGTGGACTGGTTTCAAACCATCTCGTGAGTCAGGCAAAGCTCTGCTAACTATAACACTCATTGCATATGATAAATAAGATGAACTCATTTCATCATAAACAAAAATTGATTTATAATTTTTTTTATCTAGAGTAGTTTCTATCTTTTGCATTAAATTTAAAAAGGAATTTCATCATCCAAATCATTTGATGAAACTTTTTCATCATTTGGAAGTGAACTTTTTTCTTGTTTATCATCTTGTAAATTTTCTATTTGATTATTCTTACTACTTAGTATTTTAAATGAGGAGTTAAATCCTTGTAACACCACTTCTGTTGAATATCTATCTAGCCCTAATTTTTCATCTTTCCATTTTCTTGTTGTTAATTGACCTTCTATATAAACTTGAGCACCTTTTTTTACATATTGTTGCACTACATTGACCAGTCCTTCATTAAAAATTACAACTCTGTGCCATTCTGTTTTTTCTTTTTTTTCTCCAGTATTTTTATCCTTCCATGTATTGCTAGTTGCAATACTTAATCTAGCAACACTCTTTCCATTGACCATTTGCTTAATTTCTGGATCAGCACCTAATCGGCCAATTAAAAGAACTTTATTTAGACTTCCCGCCATATTATTTAAAGATTTATTAAAAGATTAATTGTTAATATCCACAAATATAACATATTTCCATCTTTTTATTAATAGGTTAGATATACTTGTTAAAAAATATGCTTAAAAAAATCGTTATAAAAGGCGCTAAAGAACACAACTTAAAAAATATTTCTCTTGAAGTGCCAAAAGACAAATTTATTGTGATAACTGGACTTTCAGGATCAGGAAAATCCTCTTTAGCCTTTGATACAATTTATGCTGAAGGTCAAAGAAGGTATGTAGAAAGCCTTTCTTCTTACGCTAGACAATTTTTAGACAAAATGAAAAAACCTAAAGTTGATTTAATTGAAGGTTTAAGTCCTGCTATAGCAATAGAGCAAAAAAATACTTCAAAAAATCCAAGGTCCACAGTTGCTACAGTTACTGAAATTTACGATTACATGAGAGTATTGTTTGCTAGAGCTGGAACGCCTTATTCACCTTTCACAGGAAAACCGATCAAATCTCAAAGCGTAGCTGAAATTGTAGATAAAATAAAAGATTTGCCAAAAAAGAATACAATATATTTATTATCGCCAATAG
>CACLKR010000001.1 GCA_902607625.1 uncultured Pelagibacteraceae bacterium | reverse complement strand
GCTTCAACATTAGGCACTAAAAGAATATCAGCGCTACCAGAAACTTCGTTTTTAATTTTTTTAATAGCGGCAGATTTTTTTGAAACTGAATTATCAAAAGCTAATGGACCAAAAACGTCTGCATTGATTTTTTCTTCTTTAGCTCGTCTTGTAATTATATCAGCATCAATTGAGCTAGGGACGCTTTTTAATATTTCTTCAGTCGCGGACAATACTGCAACCTTAGGTCTAGAAATTCCAATTTTATTTGCAAATTCTACAGCATTGCGCAAGATATGCATTTTTACTTCAAGTTTAGGCAAAACATTCACAACCCCATCCGTGATGATAAATGGTTTATCATCTTTATCTAACGTCATATGCCAAATATGACTTAATCTTTTTTTACCAATTAAATTTAAATCTCTTTTTAAAACAGCCTTCATCAAAACATCTGTATGTATATGCCCTTTAACAATAATTTTGACTTTACCTTCACCAGCTAATTTTGCTGCAATTGGAGCAGTGCTATTTTCATCTTTTTCATTAATAATTTTATATTTTGATATGTCCCATTTTAATTTATCTGCATATTTTTTAATTTCATTCTCATTACCAATAAATGTTGGATTGATTAAATTATGTTGAACTGCTCTATGTACTGATTCCATTGGAAGTATTTCGCCAGCATTTACAATAGCTGCATCAATCGTACCTTTTTTTTTCGCAACACTAATTAAATTATTAGGACAGATTATTTTTTTATTTGATAACATAAACTAAAACACCCATTCGTAAGCAAAAAGAGAAGCGGCGCCACCAGTGTGTATAAAGAGCACATTATCATTTTTTGTGAATTTTTTATTTTTTATTAATCCAATTAAACCCGCAAAACCTTTGCCTGAATAAACCGGGTCTAATAAAATTCCCTCTTTTTTTGCAAGAAGATTTGTGGCCTCTATCATATCTTCGCTAGGTTCTCCGTATCCTGGTCCAATATATTCATCGAAAACAACTACTTCTGATTTATCTAAAACTTTGCACTGGAGTTTCTCGCAGGTTTTTTTTGCTTCCGTATAAACTTTATTTATTTGAGTTGCTTTGTCATATCTAATACAGATTCCAATTACAGGAATGTTGCAATTAAAGTATTTTCTACCAGCTAACAAACCGGCTTGTGTTCCAGCGCTTCCTGTCGCATGTATAATATGTGAAAAATTATATTTATTATTTTCTTTGATTATTTCATTTAAACACTCTACATATCCTAGGGCACCAATTGAATTGGATCCACCTCCCGGTATAAAATAAACATTTGTTCCTTTTGATTTTAAACCTTCAACTATTTTTTCGTAGTATTCTAAAAAATTTTCATTTTTTGGGCATAGCTTTATATCTGCTCCATACAACTTATTTAAAAAAACATTTCCGGAATTCATATAAATCTCTGGTGGATCTTTAACTCTTTGCTCTAAAATAATAAGACATTTTAAACCCATTAATGTACAAGCAGCTGCCGTTTGTCTTGCATGATTAGATTGTACCGCTCCAACAGTTACGACCAATTCAGCTTTATTTTTTATGGCATCTGGTATTAAAAATTCTAACTTTCTAGTTTTATTTCCACCAGTTGCTAAACCCGTACAGTCATCTCTTTTTATAAAAATATTTGGGCCTCCTAAATATTTAGATATATTTTTAAGATGTTCTATAGGTGTTGGAAAGTGTCCTAATTTAATTCTTTCAAATTTTTCTAACATGCCTATTTATTTATGATATTAATTAAAATATGCAAGATACATATATTGGTGATGAAGGCAACGGATTTCCTCTAGTTTTAGTTCATGGTTTTTTAGGTTCTTCAAAAATGTGGGAACCGCAAATTGACTTTTTTAAAGATTATTTTAGAGTAATCACACCAGATTTGCCAGGCTTTGGAAGAAGCAATAAAGCAAAATCACACAGCAGCATTCAATCAATAGCTAATTTATTATTAGACTGTTTAGAAGAGAAAAAAATAGATAAATTTTATTTATTAGGCCATTCAATGGGCGGCATGATTGTTCAAGAAATGGCAAAGAAAGATGGAGGCAAAATTTCAAAGCTAGTTTGTTATAGTACCGGTCCCAGAGGTGAAATGCCGGGACGGTTTGAAACAGTAGATCAATCTAGAGAAAATCTTAAAAAGAATGGTTTAGAAATAACAGCAAAAAACATTGCGAAGACTTGGTTTATAAAAGGAGAACATGCAAAATACTTTGATATTTGTATTGATGCGGGAAAACAAACTTCTACGGAGGTAGCTGAAAATTCATTAGTTGCAATTAAAAATTGGAATGGTGTTGATACTTTAAAAAATATTAAAAATGAAACATTAATTGTATGGGGGGACAAGGATAAATCTTACAATTTAGAACAAATACAAACTTTAAAAAATAAAATTGAAAATAGTAAATTAATAATATTTAAAAATTGCGCTCACAACGTTCATTTAGAGCAACCTGATCAATTCAATAAAACTATTAAGGATTTTCTATTATAAATTTATTAGTTTAACGCAATGTTCGAGCGAACGCTCTTATATCTCCAACTAATAAATCTGGTTGTTCTAAAGCTGCAAAATGACCACCTTTTGACATTTTGGTCCAACGCTTAATATTATATATTCGTTCAGCATACGATCTCGGAGGCCATGCTAACATTTCAGCTGGGAATAGTGCTGCTGCCGTAGGTATTTCAATACGATGAAAATCTTTTGGGAGAAAACGACCACCTTCTTCACGTCTTCCATAATAAATCCAAGAAGCAGTATTAAAAGTTTTTGTTATTATATAAACCATAATATTTGCTAGCAATGTATCTTTTGAATAAACACTTTCGATATCATTGTTTTTAAGATCTGACCAAAAATAGAATTTTTCAATTATCCAAGCAGCAACTCCTACTGGACTATCCATCATTCCGTAGCTTAAAGTTTGAGGTTTGGTTGCTTGTTGTGTTCTATAACCATCTTGCATTAACTGATCTTTTTTAAATTTGTTTTCCCAATCTTTTTCTTCTTTAGTTTGTGGGCCACCAGGATGACGCATGGTAAAAATATTTATATGAATTGAGCTACATGTTTTCGGGTAATCGTAAGCAAGCCAAGTTGTAATTGCTCCGCCCCAATCTCCTCCCTGTGCTAAATAACTTTTATAACCTAATTCTTTAGTCATTAAATTATTAAAGATATTTGCCATTTTTCTTGGGCCAATAGGACGTGATGGGCGACCTGAAAATCCAAATCCAGGTAAGGAAGGCGCTATTACATCAAACGCATCTTCTTCTTTGCCACCGAAGCGTTCTGGATGTGCAAGTTTTTCGATAATATGAAGAAATTCAACTATAGTTCCCGGCCATCCATGACTAATGAGCAAAGGCATTGGTTTAGATCCGCTTCCTTTTTCATGAATATAATGAATATTAATATCATCAACTTTTGCAATAAAATTTGGAAATTTATTTATTTCTTTTTCGTGCTTACGCCAATCAAATTTACTAACCCAATACTTGGAAATTTCTTTCATATAATCAAGGTTAGTACCATATTCCCAACCACCATCATTAGGCATTTCATGCCAAGGATATTTTTTTACCTTGTCATATATATCTTTAATAATTTGATCTGAAATATTTACTTTAAATGGTTTAACCATTATTTTTTAAGAGTGATTTATAGTCTGCTGTTTTCATTACCCTTTACCACGCCAAGGAATTGTTTTGTCTATAATTTTTCTAATTGTTACATCAAATAAAAGTCCTAACATTCCCATTACAAAGATGCTTATCCAAATAACCTCATATTGAAAATATTTTTTAGCAACGTTTTCTACAAATCCTATACCAGTTGTTCCTGCTAAAAATTCAGCGGCAACTAATGTTCCCCAACACATACCAACCGCAACTCTTATTCCCGTTAGTATTTCAGGTAAGGAGTTAGGAAATATGACATATCTTAGAATTTGCCATCTAGAAGCGCCTAAAGAATGAGCTGCATGTATTTTTGATAATTGAGTACCAGAAGCACCAGCTCTTGCAGAAATAATCATGATAGATAAAGATACCATAAATAATAAAAATACTTTTCCAACGTTATCAATTCCAAAAACCGTAATTACTAATGGGGCCCAAGCGAGTGGGGGAACTGGTCTATATAATTCAATTATTGGATCAAAAAATCCTTTAGCAAATCTATTTAAACCCATAAATAAACCCAGAGGCACACCAAGAATAATTCCAAAAACTAAACCTAATAATACTCTTAAAAAGGAGTCCCATATATGACCTGTGGGGACAGGTATTTTGAATGTTTTAAATTCACCGGTAACAACATTTAAAACTTTACTTTTAAAGTTTGGTTTTACTGTCCCATCTTCATTGTGAATTGGGTATTTGCCAGGCACAATATCTGCAATCCAATCAGGAAGAATAAAGCCAACTATTTTACTTACATCCATCATTTCGTACCAAATGAGTGGAATATTTTTAAATCCTATACTTGGTTTTAATAAAAGAGCAAATTTGTTTAAAGTATCGGAAGGCTTGGGTAACCATCTACCAGAGCCAGCCTCAAAACAAGCACGACCACTATATTCTATATTTCCAGAAGGAAACAAAAAAATATCTATTAATCTTAAATTTCCTTGCTCTTTTTTTTGAACCCGATCAAATTTTACAATTGATTGTTCTATAGCTTCAAGAGCTTTAGGTGGAAAAATACTAGCGTATTCAATTCTTCTTGCAATTTTAAGAATATCTTTTGCGAAAGTCGACGCAACTTCCTGCGTCTCATCTAATTCTGATCTAAATTTTTTAATATTATCTTTTATTTCATTTATCTCAATCTTGTATTTAGGATTATGATTTCTTAACTTAAAAAACTCATCACTGATAAGGATTAATTCTTTTGAAGCTACATCAAATTTTAAACCTTTTTTTGATGCAGGGATGGCAGGAATTTCTGCTACATTATCTAATGCAGTTCCTGATGCTCCCCAATCACCTTGATTTTTTAAAGCTTCTAATCTTTTATTTTTTTCTTCAAAAGTTTCGGACGCATAATTTATTTTTTTAAATTCTTCTGTTAAATTATTAATTTTACTAGCTGTTTCATTAATTTTATTTTTAGTTTTGTTTTCTAAAAAAATCTCATTGGTTAATAACGGAATTGTATTTTTAGTTTTTGTAAGAAATTTTAAAAGTTTACTTTTATTTTGATCATTTAAATCTGATGAATTTTGAATTTTAATTTCATATTTTTTAATATTTTTACCTTCGAGTTTAATAATAGAAGTGCTCTTAAGCTCTCTTTCTTCTATTGGAAATAAATATTTTAATGAACGTAATGATTCGTTAACTTTTGCAACTTGACAAAGTTCATTAGCAGATTTTGGAAAAAAGGATTTTGCCATATCCCAAGAATAATAAAGCCATACCAACAATAGAAAGCTACTTCCAACAATAACCCAGTGCGTTCCTCCTTTGGCTCTTTCGGGATTTCCAAAAACAGTATCAACTCTTTCAGTTTTTATTAATCTTCTTCCATACAAAACACTGCCCACAACAGCAAAAATGGTTATAAATGTGATAATTCCAGTTAACATATTAAATATCTTTACCCATTATTTCTTCTTCCATGTCCCAAATCATGGCTAGGATTTCTTCTCTTTTACTAGCAAAATCTTTATTTTTTTTTATTTCTCTTAAGTCTCCATTTAATCCCATAGAAGCAAAAGGCAGATTGTATTTTTTATGTATACGACCAGGTCTTGGAGCCATCACGTATAACCTTTCACCAAGAAGTAATGCCTCTTCAACAGAGTGAGTAATTAAAATTATTGTCTTTCCTGTTTCTTTCCAAATTTTTAAAACTAAAGACTGCATTTTTTCTCTAGTTAAAGCATCTAATGCACCCAAAGGTTCATCCATTAAAATTAAATCTGGATCATTAATTAAGCATCTTGCAAGAGCAACTCTTTGCTGCATCCCCCCGGATAATTGGTAAGTTGGAGTATTTCCAAATCCTTTTAATCCTACGATCTCTAGCCACTCTTCAACTTTTTTTGCTGTTTTAATTGGATCTTCTTTTTTCATCCTTAAGCCAAAGTTTACATTTTCAACAACAGTCAACCATTCAAACAAAGCACCTTGTTGAAAAACCATTCCTCTTTCAACACCAGGACCATTGATTTCATTTCCACCTAAATTAATTGAACCAGAGGTAGGTCTAAGAAAGCCAGCTGCAATATTTAATAAAGTTGTTTTTCCACAACCTGAAGGACCAAGAACTGTTAAAAGTTCTCCCTTTTTAAGAGTAAAATTTAGATCTTTTAATGCGTGAACAATTTCGCCCTTCGGAGTTTTAAAAATCATGTTTAGATTTTGAGAAACTAAATCACTCATAAAAATAATATAATAAAGTTATTATTAAAAAAATAGGCACCAATTTATTAAATTGGCGCCTATCTAATTTTGTTTTACTTTTTAAGTTACAAAGGTAAGAAACTAGTATCTACTGATCCACGTGGAGTATCCATTCCTTTTAGGAATGCATCAAGATTACCACTTTCCATAGATTCTTTAGTTTCTGCAGGTGTTAGAAATTTAAATCCACCTATAGTATCTTTCATATCTCCAACAGACATTTCAGCATCTTTAGCTATGATACTCATGTTAGATTTACCAGCTCTATATCTAGCATTAGCTTCATGAGATACTTCTATGAAAGTTCTAACCATTCCTGGGTTTTCTTTCATAAATTTTGTTGTAACAGATGTAATATCAATACCTAAGATACCAGCATCACGAGCTTCTTGAACTGTTAACAATCTCGTACCAACTGTAAGTGCAGATTTGATAGAATTACCACCAAATAGACATGCCATAACAACATCACCGCTAACTATTGCAGCAGCTCCTTCTTCAGGATCCATTTGAATAATTTCCATTTTCTTTCTATCAGCTCCTACAACTTTCATACTTTCATCAAAAACATACTCAGCCATAGTTCCTAGTGGAACTGCAACTTTTTTGCCTTCTAATTCAGAAGCATTAGCTTTTGTAATTCCAGATGCTTTAGATGTAACACAAGTTGTTCCACCCATTCCATATTCCATAGCAATATCTACAAGCTTTAAAGGCGCATTAGATTTAACTGCGTTTATGAATGGTACTAAACCTTGTGAGTAAGAGATATCAATATCTCCTGCTAACATAGCATCTGTCATTGCTCCACCATTTGCGAAGTTAGTCCATTTAACTGGAACACCTAAAGCGTCGTCAAAAGTTTTTTTCACTTTATCTTCTTGGTTTGGAGTTGGCCATTCTAGGAAAAACGCTACTCTTACTTCATTAGCAGCTGAAAAAGCCGCTGATACTGTTAAAGTCAAAGCAACTATACTTCCTAGTAATAAACTTAGTATTTTTTTCATTATTTCCCTCGTTAATTATTAAGCTTAATTTGTGACATTTAAGATCAAATAATTTAACAAGTCAAATAGAGTCTAAATTTACTAAAACAAATATCTACTGCAGGTTGTATAACCTATTACCTACTGGACATAATTATAATTTGATAGCTATGGATTTAACATAGATGATAATCTAAATACACTGGAGAGGGTTTTCAAAAAAAAAATATGAGTAAATCAAATAGCACAGACATACCAAATTCTTTACAAGAACATTGGATGCCTTTTACGTCCAATAGGGATTTTAAAGAGAATCCAAGATTAATTACAGAAGCAAAAGGAGTTTATTTAAAAGATCACCATGGAAGAACACACATAGATGCAAGCTCAGGATTATTTTGTAATCCTTTAGGCCATGGTAGAAAGGAAATTACAAGCGCGGTTACCAAGCAATTAGAACAACTTGATTATGTTCAACCTTTTCAACAAGGTTTTGGTGGATCATTTGAACTGGCTAGAAGAATAGCAAAACATACTCCAGGTGATTTGAATAGAATTTTTTATACGATTTGTGGTTCTTCGGCAGTCGAAACAGCAATTAAAATTGTCATTGCTTACCACAAAGCAAAAGGACAAGGACAAAGATTCCGTTTTGTTGGAAGAGAACGTTCTTATCACGGAATGAATATTGGCGCCACATCAGTAGGCGGTATGGTTAATAATGTAAAAACTTTTGCGAGCGTGCTTATGCCTGGCGTCGTGCATATGAGACATACACATTTACCGGATCATAAATTTATTAAAGGTCAACCAACAACTGGCGCTGAAATGGCAGAAGATCTAGAACGTATATGTATGAATTTTGGTTCAGAAAATATTGCAGCTTGTATTGTTGAGCCTGTAGCTGGATCAACAGGAACATTAGTGCCCCCAAAAGGGTATTTAAAGCGCTTAAGAGAAATTTGTGACAAACATGGAATTGTTTTAATTTTTGATGAAGTGATTACAGGCTGGGGAAGAATGGGTTCAGCTTTTGCTTCACAAGAATTTGGTGTTACACCTGATGTATTAACTATGGCGAAGGCCACTACTAATGGAGTTGTACCAATGGGAGCAGTTGCCGTAAAAGAAGAAATTTATGATACTGTAATGGATGCTTCACCAAAAGGTGCAGTCGAATTATTTCACGGTTATACTTATTCAGGTATTCCAATTGCTGTTGCTGCGGCTTTGGCTGTTCAAGATATTTTTGAAAAAGAAGATATTTTTAAAAGAACAAAAGAAATGTCACCATATTTTTTAGACGGTTTGTTTTCTTTAAAAGATCTTGATTGTGTAGCCAATATCAGGGGCTATGGAATGATGGGTGGTATTGATATTAAACCAGCAGATAAGCCAGGAAAAGCGGGGTTTAACTGTTTCAAAGCATGTTATGAAGCAGGGGTGAATTTTAAAGCCACAGGCGATTGTTTAATTATTGCTCCACAATTTATTTGTGAAAAAAAACATATTGACGAAATTTTTGAAAAACTTCGCGTTGGTATCAAAAATTATATGAAAAAATAATGCGCATTGGCGTTCCAAAAGAAATAAAACCGCAAGAAAATAGAATAGGCTTAACTCCTGAAAGTGTTCAAGATTTAACTTCAAATGGTCATAAAGTTTTAGTTGAAAATAATGGAGGTTTTGGAGCCGGATTTTACAATAATCAATATATAAAAGCTGGAGCCACGATAGTCGATAAAGCAGAAGATATATTTAACGATTCTGAAATTATCGTAAAAGTGAAAGAACCTCTAAGTAATGAAATAAAGATGATTAAAGAAAATCAAATTATCTTTACTTATTTGCATTTAGCGGCAGATAAAAAATTAACTGAAGATTTACTAAAATCAAAATCAATATGTATAGCTTATGAAACAGTTACAGATAATAATGGACGTTTACCATTATTGGCTCCTATGAGTGCTGTAGCTGGAAGGATGTCAATTCAAGCAGGAGCACATTCTTTGGAAAAAAATCAAAAAGGAAGAGGGATATTATTAGGGGGAGCTCCTGGTGTGGATCCTGCTACAGTACTTATTCTTGGTGGTGGAGTTGTTGGAGAAAATGCAGCTTTAATTGCAACTGGAATGAAAGCAAAAGTATATATAATAGATAAATCATCTGAAAGACTAGAACAACTAAAGAGTATTTTTGGAGATACAATTATTCCTCAACAAAGTGACAAAGTCGATTTAAAAAAATTAATTTCAGAATGTGTTTTACTGATTGGTGGAGTGTTAATTCCAGGCGCTGAAGCTCCTAAATTAGTTACCAAGGACATGTTAAAACTTATGAAAAAAGGTTCAGTTATAGTTGATGTTGCAATTGATCAAGGTGGTTGTGTTGAAACAAGTAAACCCACTACACATGCCAATCCGACTTATATAGTTGATGATATTGTTCATTACTGTGTAGCAAATATGCCAGGTGGCGTTCCAAGAACTTCTACGCTTGCGTTAAATAAAGCTACCATTCCCTTTTTGTCAAAGTTAGTCGATAAAGGTTATGAAAAAGCGCTCAAAGAAGATAATAATTTTCTAGCAGGGCTAAATATATTTAAAGGAAAAGTTACATATAAAGCTGTTGCTGATGCGTTTGGACTTAAATATGTTTCCCCTAGCGAAGCGTTAACAAATTAATTAATATATTTTAAATGGAAAAAGAGTTACCAAGTGGTGCTAAAGTTGTAATTATTGGCGGGGGAGTAGCAGGATGTTCTAGCGCTTACCATTTAGCTAAATTTGGATGGAAAGACACAATTTTACTTGAAAGAGATCAATTAACTTCAGGGACTACATGGCATGCAGCAGGACTGGTAAGTCAGTTAGGACCTACGGCTGCTGTTACTAAAATAAGAAAATATACGACAGACTTATATAAAGAATTAGAAAAAAAAATAGATTTTTCTGCGGGATTAAAATTGAATGGTGCCTTATCAGTAGCAACAACCAAAGGACGATGGCAGGAACTGCAGAGACAAGCGACTACAGCCCAATTGTTTGATGTTCATGTAGAAGTATTAAACATTGATCAAATAAAAAAAATTTATCCATTAATAAATGAAAAAGACATTTTGGGTGGTATTTTCATGCCAGGAGATGGTCAGGCAGATCCAATTGGAGTAACTAACTTATTAGCCAAAGCAGCAAAAGAATTAGGAGTTCAAATACATGAAAAAAGTCCCGTTGAAAAAATTTTAGTCAAAAATAGAAGAGTTTCTGGAGTTAAAGTAAACAATCAAATAATTGAATGCGAGTATCTAGTTTTAGCAACTGGAATGTGGTCAAGACAAATAGGAGAGGAGCTAGGCGTTAGCGTACCTTTGTATCCTGCGGAACACTTTTATATCATTACAGAACCAATTAAAGATTTACCTAAAGATTTGCCTGTATTAAGAGATTTTGACGACAGTTTGTATTTAAAGGAAGATGCTGGCAAATTATTAGTTGGAATTTTTGAAGGAAAATCAATTCCAGCTTTTGAAGAAACAAATAAAGTTCCCAATGATTTTTCTTTTGGCGAATTTCCTGAAAATTTTGATCATTTTGAGCCTTATTTAGAAGCATCATTTAAACGAGTGCCACTTTTAGAAAAAGCAGGAATTAGAAAATTTTTTGCGGGACCAGAATCTTTTACACCTGATACAAATACTTTGTTAGGTGAAGTTCCGGAAATTAAAAACTTTTTTGTTTGTTGTGGATTTAATAGTATTGGAATTGGTAGTGGTGGGGGAGCTGGAAAAGTAACAGCTGAATGGATGATGAATGGCCACATCAATGAAGATTTGTTTATATATGACATAAAAAGATTTCAAAAATTGCATTCGGAAATTAATTTTATTAAACAAAGAATAACCGAAACCTTGGGAGATTTGTATGGAATGCATTGGCCATACAAACAACATAAAACTTCCAGAAATCAAAAACTATTTCCATATCACGAAGAATTAAAAAAAGTGGGTGCTTGTTTTGGGGCGTCCGCAGGTTACGAAAGACCATTATGGTTTGCCTTAAATAATGAAAAACCAGAACTTCAATATAGTTATAATTACCAGAACTGGTATCCATCAGTAGAATTTGAAACAAAAAATGCAAGAAAAAACGTTGGTTTGTTCGATCTAACTGCTTTTTCTAAGTACGACTTAAAAGGAGAAAAAACTCATAGCGAGTTACAAAGAATTTGTACTGCTAACATTAAAAATGAAATTGGAAAAACTACTTACACTCAAATGTTAAATGAAGATGGAGGAATAGAAACAGATTTAACTGTTGTTTGCATGGATAAAAATTATTTTAGAATTGTTACTTCTGCGGCAAACAAAGAACATGATAAATTTCATGTTTTAAAATATTTATCAAAAGAAGTGGAATTTAAGGACGTAACAGATGAAGTCGCTTGTCTTGGTGTGTTTGGTCCTAAAAGCAGAAGTCTAATGTCAAAGTTGTCAGCGGATGATTTCTCTAATGAAAATTTTAAATTTGGCACAAGCAAAGAAATAAAAATAAATAATAAAAAAATATACGCGCAAAGACTATCTTATGTAGGTGAATTAGGTTTTGAACTTTATATAAAAATGAATGAATCAAGAGAAATATACAATTTGATAGTCAGCAAAGGTAAAGAGTTTAATCTTTCTCATTGCGGAATGTTTGCAATGGATACAATGAGAATGGAAAAAGGATATTTACATTGGGGGCATGATATGTCGCCAGGGGAAAATCAATATGAGGCAGGTTTGAATTTTGCAATTAGCTATAAAAAAAATGTAGATTTTATTGGTAAAGAAGCTCTTCTTAAAATCAAGGATCAAAAACCTAAAAAGAAACTTGTAATTTTAAGTCTTAAAGAAAATAAACCTGGATTTCCTTTATTACTTCACGATGAGCCGATATTAAGTGATGGAAAAATTATTGGAAGAACAACATCGGGAAATTATTCGTTTAATTTTAAAAAAAATATGGCTTTTGGTTATGTGAATTCAGGACAAAACCTAAATGGTAAAGATATAGAAATTGAAGTAGAAAAAATAAAATATAAAGCCATCATAGAAACTAAACCACTTCACGATCCCGACAACAGAACTATAAAGAGTTAAAATCGCCCTGAGTATTAAAGCCCTTGCTTATGCTTTGATCATTAATCTCTAAGTTTAATATTTTATCTTTGTTTAATTCCAATATCTTTTTAGCACCAACATCGCCCCTGATATCCAATACTTTTTCTTTCATTGATTTATCAAATAGAACAGGGTTTCCTTGATGTCCTTTGTAGGTTGGAACGATTATTTCTTTATTATCTTTAGATTCAATTAGTTGATTATAAATATCATGACTTACCATAGGCATATCACCCAAACATATGAAGAAAGCTCCAGTTTTGTCAGATAAATTATCTATTCCTGTCTTGATAGAAGAGGCCATTCCACTTTCAAAATCTTTATTAAAAACAAATTTTATTTTCTCATTTTTATCAATAAGTGTTTCAATGATTTCTTTTTGATGTCCAAGAACAACAATCAATTCATCGATTGAACTAGCTAAAATGTTTTTTACTGAAAGCTTTATTAAAGGAATGCCTTTTATTTCTTTGGTTAATTTATTCTCACCAACCATTCTTTTTGATTGACCTGCGGCTAGTAAAATAGCTGAGATCTTATTAATTTCACCCATAAAGATTTTAGTTATCTTGCGTTCCTCTTACTACTTATAATTCCCAGGTACAAAATGCCACTTACAATATGAACCTATATCAGCTTTAGGATGATTATATCTTCCTAATTTATTTTTACATAATAATTGATAAGGATCGTAAGGTTGATCGGATGTTGGGGTCAAATAAACAGAATCAACAAGTTCAGGACAACCCTCTACTTTATGTATATAGGTTGAACCAAGACTTGTTCCATCACCCAATTGGACTTTCCGTTCACCAACATAGTGACCATCGTCGCCCATTCCTGGTACGCACGCAAAACCACCTCCTTGAGCATGATGAAGTTCGTGTAATGTTATTAGAATAATTTTTTTCTTTATTTTAACATGCTTGTTTTTTAAAAAAGTTGATCCCATAGGTACCCCGGCTTCTCCTCCGTCTGTCGGATGATTTATATCAGCAAAGTTATAGTATATTTTTTTTGGATTATTCATTTTCATTGTGTCATACAAAAAAGGAGCAAAATAGCCATTAGGATGTTTAGGTAATCGTTTTCTCTGTTTGTCCACCCTTACGAAGGTTATGTCTAGCTTTCCATCTTTTCTAAAATCAAATTTATATTTTTTTGCTACTCCACCCGAATATTTATGTCTGGCTGTAGCTTTAAGCATCTTTTCATTCATTTCGAGTAACATTTCTTCCATCTTGCCGTTAATATCCCATTCCCTGTCTTCACCGTCTAAGGCAAGTAAATAATTAAAATGAATTTGATAGTCGTCGCTTACATCAGGCTGATCTTCAAAAAATCTTCCTGGTTTTTTATCGATTTGCGCTTGCTTTTCTATTTCCGCTTTTTCTTCAGCACTTATACCTTTTGCTACTCCTTCAAGGTTCCAAACGATTTTATCGTCAATAGCAAATAGAAAACAATCTTCTTGGGTCCAATCAGCTGCATACTTCATACATTTTTTGTAAGCTTTCTTATGAGACTTTTCATTAATTTTTTTAACGTGAAGTGCCCAACCTGCCCAACTACCACTTGCACTAGTAGAAACATAATGAATTAAATGTTGGTTTTTTTTTTTTACTTTTGCGAGATGTTCATAATAAACGCTTTTCACATTTTTAATAGCACCAATATGACCAGATCCAGGTTCATTAACACCTGCATTAGCATTACTACTATATAGAAAGGCCAGAACTAAGATTGCTAGAAATTTTTTCATTATTTATTATAAACTTCAGAAACTAGTTGGGCAATAATTGATAAAGCTATCTCTGGAGCTGATCTGCCACCTAATTTTATACCAATAGGTCCAAAAATTTTATTGATTTGCCCATCATTAAATCCAGCTTCCTTAAGTCTTGAGCATCTGTTAGCGTGAGTTTTTTTACTTCCAAGAGCTCCAATGTAAAAAAAATTGTTTTTTAATGCATGCTGAAGGGCAGGGTCGTCAATTTTAGGATCATGGGTTAAAGCTATCAGAGCAGTGTTTTGATCCGTTTTTATTTCTGCAAAAGCTTCCTTAGGCCATTTATTGATTATCTTGATATCTGGAAATCTTTTTTTTGAAGCAAAGTAGCCTCTAGGATCAATAATTGAAATTTCAAAATTTAAACTTTTTGCAAAATTTACTAAATACTGGGCAATATGGACAGCGCCAACAATAATAACTTTTATTGGACGAATATAGGTTTCAACAAATATGTTTGTCCCTTCTATAATACCGTTCTTTTTTTTTTCAAATTGGAAATTGATTTTTTCTTTATGTTTTTCAAAATTTTTGCTTATGGGTTTATTTTTTTCAAAAACACAACTCTCTCCATTTTCAAGATTAGTAATGATTGCAAATTCTATCTTTTTTTCTTTTTTTTCAATAATTTCATTAAGCAATTGTTTTTTCATTAATTTATAAAAAAATGATAAATCAATAATCCTATAATTAGGCCTTTAATAAAAGAAATCCAAAGGAGACCGTAATTAGATATGTTTAGTTTTTTTGCCCACCATTTGATGTACTTCTTATGCCAAGTTACAAATGTACCCATAATATTTTTCTATTAATTAATTTGTTCCAAAAAAATTGCAATTTCCCCACCGCAGGCCAAACCTACTTCCCAAGCACTTTCATTTGACACTTTAAATTCTATTTTTTTAAAAGGTTTCTTTTCTTTAAATAAACCCAAACACTCTCTAACCACCGCTGTTTCAACGCATCCACCAGATACTGATCCTGAAAAATCTCCTTTATCATTTATTATCATCCGACTTCCTATAGGTCTCGGTGAAGATCCCCAAGTTTGGATAACCGTTGCTAAAACTACGTTTCGTTTTGCTTCAAGCCAATCTTTGGCTTCCTCCAATATTTTTTCATCAAATGAATTTTTCATTTGCTCTATTCTAATTTAAAATTTGTTAAGTTTGAACTCTTAGCAGCTTGAAACTGCTTTTTTAGCCATTACTTTGATAATGTGAGCTCTATATTCAGCTGAAGCGTGAATATCAGCATTAAACCCTTTACTTGAAATATTTACGTTATCAATTGCTGAAGATGAAAAATTACTTGATAGCGCATCTTCAAGTTTTTTGCATCTAAATACGCAACTTTCTACACCAGTCACTGCAACTCTGACTTCTTTTTTTAATTTTGCAACATAAACACCCACTAAGGCGTACCTTGAAGCAGGATTTGGAAATTTCGCATAACTTGATTTTTCTGGAACTTCAAACTCAATCGATTCTACAAGTTCTCCTTTTTTTAAATCTGTTTCAAACATGCCTGTGAAAAATTTATCTGCAGAAATTTTTCTTTTACTTGTATGAATAGTTGCGTTTAAAGCTAAACACGCCGAAGGGTAATCTGCAGCAGGGTCATTATTTGCAATAGAGCCTCCAATTGTTCCTCTATTTCTAACCTGAGGATCGCCAATACCTTCGGCAAGAATTGCAAGAGATGAAATACTTTTGCCAACTTCTTTTGAAGCAGCGACCTCTGCATGTGTGGTTGTAGATCCAATTCTTAAAGATTTACTCGATACTTTAATACCTGATAGACCTTTAATCTTTTTTATGTTTATAAGATCTGAATAAGCAGCCAATCTAAGTTTTATTGCTGGTAAAAGTGTCATTCCTCCAGCTAAAAAAGTAGCCCGGCCAGAAATTAATTTTACAGCTTCTTTTGTATTTGTTGCCGATTTAAAATTAAAACTTTTCATATTTAAGCCGCTGCTTTCTTAGAACCATTTTTTTTCAAGGCTTTCCAAACTTTTTCTGCTGTTGCTGGCATTTGAACGTCAGTTCCAACAGCATCAATTACCGCATTCATTACAGCTGCGGGCGCCGCAATCGTCCCAGCTTCACCACACCCTTTAGCACCTAATGGGTTAGAAGTCGCTGGAGTGCAAGTATAATCCAAAGTCATCTGAGGAAAATTATCTGCTCTTGGCATTGTATAATCCATGTATGATGCAGATGTTAATTGGCCTGATTCATCATAGTGTGCATTTTCATATAAAGCTTGCCCAACTCCTTGAGCTACACCACCGTATACTTGGCCTTCAACAATCAAAGGATTTATAACTGTGCCAAAATCATCTACCACAGTATATTTAACTAATTTTGTTTCTCCTGTTTCTTCATCAACTTCAACTTCACAAATATGTGAGCCTGAAGGAAATGAAAAATTAGAGGGATCAAAAAAAGAAGTTTCAATTAAACCTGGTTCTACTCCTTCAGGAAGCGGGGAATTAACATCTCCAAATGTTCCTGGTAGGTAACAAGCAAACGCTATTTCACCAATTGTTTTCTTTTTATTTGAATTTTTTAATATAAATTCTCCAGCCTTAAAATCTATATCTTCTGGTTTTCCTTCAAGCATTTTGGCAGCAACTTTTTTACCTTTTGCAATTATTTTATCGCATGCGTTAACTATTGCTGTTCCTCCAACTGCAAGTGATCTCGATCCGTAGGTTCCCATTCCAAAAGGTCCTTTGTCAGTATCTCCGTGAACAATATCGATATTTTCAATAGCAACACCGAGTTTATCGCCAACGATTTGAGCAAACGTTGTATCATGACTTTGTCCGTGACTATGAGCTCCGGTAAAAACAGAGACATTTCCTGTAGCGTTAAATCTTACTTCAGCAGATTCCCACAAACCTACTCCAGAACCAATTGACATTACTACAGCTGATGGAGCAACTCCGCACGCTTCAAAATAAGTAGAGAAACCTATACCTCTTAACTTTCCTTTTTTTGCAGACTGTGATCTTCTATTTTCAAAATTTTTGTAATCTGCTAACTCTATAGCTTTGTCCAAATGAGCGTTATAATCGCCTGAATCTATATTATGTACTAAACACTGTTGATGTGGAAATTTCTGAATAAAGTTTTTCTTTCTAAACTCTGCTTGATCCATCCCAATTTCCTTTGCAGCCTCAGTAACAATTCTTTCTATTACATATGTTGCTTCTGGTCTGCCTGCTCCTCTGTAAGCATCAGTTGGAGCTGTATTTGTATAAACACCTTTAACAGTACAACAAGCTGTTGGGATATCGTAAATTCCTAAAAGTAAAGGAGCATACAAATATGTTGGTGTTACAGCAGCTAGAACTAGAGAATAGGCTCCTAAATTTGCAATTGTGTCAACTTTTATACCTGTTATCTTTCCCTCGTTGTTAACTGCTAGTTCAGCGTGGGTAACATGATCTCTACCATGGTTATCTGACATAAACGATTCACTTCTTTCAGCTACCCATTTAACCGGTCTTCCAATTTTTTTTGATGCATAAGCAACTACCACATCTTCTGCATAAACATTAATTTTAGATCCAAAACCTCCACCTACATCGGGAGATACAATTCTAAATTTATGTTCTGGATGTACAGCATTAAAAGCTGACATAATTAATCTATCTAAATGTGGATTTTGACTTGCTGTATATAAAGTTAATTCATCTGAAGATGTATTATAGTCACCAATAGCAGCTCGTGGCTCCATAGCATTTGGTATTAATCTGTTATTTACTACATCAAGTTTAACAATTTTATCAGCTTTAGAAAAAGCTTCATCAGTTTTTCCTTTATCCCCTAACAAGAAGTCAAAAGATAAATTGTTATCAATTCCCTCGTGTATGTTTTCAAATTTTGTTGCTTCATCAGTTCTTGTAACTGCTCTTTGCACTTTGTAGCTCACATTAACTAACTCAGCTGCATTTTTTGCTTGTTCCAGTGTTTCCGCAACAACAACGGCAACATGATCACCTACAAAATTTACTGAATCTTTCGCAAGAACAGGGTGGGGTGGACATTTCATATCTTTCCCGTCTTGACTTACAATTTTCCAACCACATATTAATCCACCAATTTTATCTTTGGCTACGCAATCTCCTGTAAAAACATCTATTACTCCTGGAGCCTTCATAGCTTTAGAATGATCTAACTTAGTAATTTTTGCTCTTGCGTGAGGAGAACGAACAAAATAGGCATAAGTTTGTTTAGGTAAATTAATATCTGCTGTATATCTACCCTTACCAGTCAGAAATTTTTTATCTTCTTTTCGTTCTATTTTTGCTCCAACTAAATTTGCCATATTTTTTCCTTACATTTTTGAAGCTGCATCTTTCACAGCAGCCACTATTCCTTGGTAACCTGTACAACGACATATGTTACCTTCCAACCAATCTCGTATTTCTTGTTCGCTTGGATTTTTATTTTTTTTCAATAGGTCCACAGCACTCATAACCATGCCAGGTGTACAAAAACCACATTGTAAACCATGATTTTTTTTAAAAGCTTCTTGCATAGGATGTAATTTTCCATTAGTTGCTAGTCCTTCAATAGTAGTTATTTCGCTCCTATCACAATCAGCTACTAAAGCAGTGCAGCTTTTTATTGAATTTCCATTTAAATGAACCACACATGCTCCACACTGAGATGTATCACAACCTATATGTGTTCCGGTAAGCGCTAAATCATCTCGTAGAAAATCTGATAATATCGTATTATCAGCAATCTCTTTCGAAATTTTAATTCCATTAACTGTAATATTGATTACTGCCATTATCCTCCCTCTAAAAATAATACCAAGTAATTAATTTATTAGAACTCAATAACAGAAATACTTCAACCAGTATTTAACGTGAAACAAAATAAAGAATTACAACTAAAAGTAGAATTAAAATTGTAACAGCTGAATATATATACTTATTCAAAAAATTAGATTTAAGTTCTTTAACTCTCTTTTCACCAGTATCAGAAATTCTTACGGCATTTTCATTTACAGACGCAACGACATCAGCAAAACGACCAAAAAAATAATCTGACATTTTCTTAGCCACACCGTCAATCAATCTCGATCCTAGTTGAGCTACTTTACCACCGACGTTAACATCAACTTCGTAACTTAAAGTAGTTACACCATTTTTTTCAGTTAAATCTACATCAGCATTACCGTTTGCAAAACCAACAGATGACTGACCTTCTCCTGATAAAGTATAACTTTGATTTACTTGTATATTTGACAAGGTAACTAATCCTGAAAAAGTGGCATTCATAGGACCAATTTGATTAGTAGCTACAACATTAAAAACTGTATTACTTTCTTTTTCAAAGGATACACAGCCAGGAATGCACTTTTTTAAAATATTTTCATCGTTTAATGCTTTCCAAACAATTTCTTTTTTCACATTTAATTTGTAAGATCCATTAAGTTTCATAATAAAAAAAATAGTATATAATAAATTCTATTATGGACGACACTACAATAAAAGAATTACAGTCAGCAGCTTTTGAAAGACTAATACAACATTTACGAGAAAGAAAAGATGTTCAAAATATTGATTTGATGAATCTTGCTGGTTTTTGCAGAAATTGTTTATCCAAATGGTACCGTGAAGAAGCTCAAAAGAAAGGAATAGAAATCTCAGATCCAGATGCTAGAAGACACGTTTACGGTATACCATATGATGAATGGAAACAAAAATATCAAAAATAGTTGTTAAATTATATATTCAAGCTTCACAAAACTTTTGATACTGGAATTTTTAGAATTCTTAATTATAGGTAAAAATAATCCTAGCGTATATAAGAGCATGATTATTAGAGAAGCGATTAGCATAGTTCTTACGGCATTTAATTTCATAAAATTATTTTTCTTTTAATCTGGGAAATAACTCTACAAAGTTACAAGGTTTATGATTGATGTCTAGTTGATATTTTAAAATCATATTCCATGCATCAGTTACACCTCCTGAAGACCCTGGAAGTGCGAAAATATATTTTCCATTTTTTAAAATTGCACATGCTCTTGATTGCAAAGTTGAAGTGCCCACTGTTTTATAACTTAATTGTCTAAAAAGTTCTCCAAAGCCAGGTATTTTTTTGTCGGCAATTTCATCTAAAACTTCAGGTGTAATATCTCTGCCAGTTAATCCAGTTCCACCAGTTGTTATAATTACATCAATCTGATCTTTTTTTGTCCATTCCAAAATAATTTCTTTTATTTCTTCCTTATTATCTTTAACGATTTTTCTATCAACTAACTTATGTTTCTGTTCCGTTATTTTTTTTACTAAAATTTCACCCGACTTATCATTTTCAATTGTTCGAGTATCAGTTACGGTTAACAATGCAATGTTTACTTCCATAATACGTTTGCTAGGATAAATAACCATTATGTTATTAGCAATATTATTCTTAGTCACTGCAATATTATATTCCAGTGTGGGCTTTGGTGGCGGTTCTACTTATTTAGCACTTTTACTAATTTGGAGTGTACCATATTTCATTTTTCCTGTTATTGCATTATCTTGCAATATTATTGTCGTATCAGGCAACTGTTTTAATTATATTAGGGCCGGAAACCTAAATCTAAGACTTTTAATTCCATATTTAATTGGTTCTATACCATTGGCCTATATAGGAGGATCTTTACCTATAGAAAAAAAATTGTTTGAATTATTATTGTTTTTAATTTTAGTTGCAGCTGGAATTTTACTTTTATTCAATTTTAGATCTTACGACGATAAAGAATCAAGCTACAGAAAAATTCCAGCGCCACTTTCAATTCTAATTGGTGGAACTTTAGGATTTGTTTCAGGGGTTGTGGGAATAGGTGGAGGCATTTTTCTAAGTCCAATCTTATTTTTAATAAGAGCTAGTAGACCAAAGCATATTGTAACCGCAGCTTCACTCTTCATCTTGATTAATTCAATTTCCGGTATTATTGGACAGCTAACAAAAAATGATGTTTTAGTAGAAGTGTCAAATTATTGGTATTTATTAGTTGCGGTTTTAGTCGGCGGCCAACTTGGAAATTTTTTAAATTTAAAAATTTTTCCAACTAGAATTTTAGCTTTGGTAACTGCCTGTCTTGTTATTTTTGTTGCCATAAGAATTGGAATCCGTTTTTTATAAAAGTTTATAAAATTAAATTTTTTTAAATAATGTTTAATTAAGAATTATTTGTCACTAATTCCAAATCTGATTCTACCATATCAGAGACGAGCTCATCAAAAGAAAATTTTGGTTTCCAATTTAATACTTTTTTTGCCTTTGTGCAGTCAGCTACACGGTTGTCAGATTTTTCAGATCTTATCAAATTTTTATCTAAATCAATAAAATCTTTGTAATTTAGGCCTACATGAGCAAAAGCCTTATTGGCAAAATCTAGAACAGAATGTTTTTTACCAGTTCCAATTACATAATCATCAGGTTTATTTTGTTGTAACATTAACCACATAGCATTTACAAAATCTTTTGCATGGCCCCAATCCCTGCTAGAATTAACATTGCCTAAACTAATTTTTTTTTGCAAACCTTTCTTAATTCTTGCAACTCCATTTGAAATTTTTCTTGTAACAAAGTATAAATCCCTTCTTGGGGACTCATGATTAAATAATATTCCTGTAGATCCTAAAAAATTAAATTGAGATCTATAACTTTTTACAAGCAAATAAGCAGTAAATTTAGAGATTCCATAAGCTGAAACAGGGTTAAAAATAGTCTCCTCATTTTGTGGAGATGATGTTGCATTTCCATACATCACAGAAGATCCAGCAAAAAAAAATTTTATTTTATTATTAAATTTATTAATAGAAGAAAGTATATAATGTGTTGTATCAATATTATTTTTAAACGTATAAAATTCATTATTAAAAGAATGTCCATCATAGCTTTGACCTGCTAGATGATAAACTTCACTTGGATTAACTTTTTCAAGTATAGAATAGAAAGATTCTAAATTATCTAAATTATGATTGTGTAAAACTAAATCCTTAACAATTTTTTTTATTCTCCAAAATTTTTTTTTATCAGTAAAACTTTCTTTTTTTACAACACCATGAACCTTGTATCCTTTATTTAAAAGCAATTCAGCGAGATAGGACCCGTCTTGTCCTAAAATGCCGGTTATAAGAGCAATTTTTGACATAAATGAATAAAGTATATAAAAATTGTTATATATTAATTTTAAAGTAAAATTATAAATTTTATTAATTTTCCTTTTGGAATTTCAATTATAGGTTGTTTTCAAAGAAATGATTAATTCTTTATCAATAATTTTTCCAATATTTAATGAAAGTCAAAGATTGCATCTCGCTATTCAAGATATAAAAAAATTTAATGAAAAAAAAAGGATAAAAAAATTAGAATACATTTTTGTCGACGATGGAAGCAAAGATGACTCATTACAAATATTAGCCGCTTTTATAAAAAAAAATAAAAAAAGAAATATTAACTATAAAGTTTTAAAAATTAAAAATAATACAGGTAAAGGAAATGCACTCAAAAATGGGGTAAAATTTTGTAAAAATGATTGGATTTTAACTTTAGATAGCGACATTTCTGTTTCAATATCTCAAATAAATAATTGGGAAAAAAAAAAATTTCTAGATAAAAAAAATACAATTTTTTTTGGATCACGAAATCTTCATTACTCCAAAGTGAAATATAAACTTTATAGAAAAATTTTAGGTATTTTATTTTCCTCATTCGTTAATATCTCTTTCTCAATAAATTTAAAAGACACTCAATGTGGTTTTAAATTGTATAGGAGGAAGGAAGCAAAACTTATTTTTAAGAACTTGAAAGATAAAGGTTTTGCACATGACATTGAGTTAATTCTACTAGCAAAAAAATATAATATTTCAATTACTGAACTATCGGTGAATTGGACACACAGAGATAATAGCAAACTTAATATTTTTTTGGATACATTTAAGATGTTTTACAATTTGATAAAAATAAAAATAAATTATAATTAGTTTATTCAGCTTGTAAATCCCTACATACTCAATAAATCTTTTACATCAATTAAGTTCATGTATTCCTTATAATTATAATAATAATCTTTAAACTTAATTTTTTTAAGTCCTATTTTGTTTTTAATAAAAGCTGGAAAAACTAAACAATAGTAACAACTGCTTCGTTATTTATTTTAATTAATTCAATTTCAGGGATAATTGGCCAATTCACAAAAAATGCTGTTTTAGAAGAAATAGCTGATTATTGGTATTTGTTACTTGTTGTTTTAATTGGTGGACAGATAGGTAATTTTTTAAATTTGAAAATATTTCCAACTCGTGTTTTGGCATTGGTAACAGCTTTTCTTGTACTTTTCGTTGCTTTAAGAATGGAGTCCGTTTATTTGTGTCTACCTAAAAGCTTTTTAAAGGTATTTGTTATACGATATAAATCTTTCTTTTTTAAACCATGGTGACATCCTATTAGTATTCCGTTTTTCATAACATCATCACTAACTATGGAAGCTTTTCTATGTTTTTTATAATACCTATTCTTCATTATCGGTTGTCTTAAAATGTTACCAGTGAAAATTGCTCGTGTTTGAATCCCTTTTTTTTCTAAATAAATTTGAAGATCTCTTCTTGAAAAGTTTGAATTTTTTTTTATAACTAATGGGAACGCAAGCCATCCTGTTACTACATTTTTGTTTTGTATCGGTAATTTAAAAAATGATCTATAATTACTAAAAAATTTTCTTAAAAATTCAAAATTTTTAATTCTTATTTTTATGTTTTTTTTTAATTTCTTTAGTTGTTCAACTGCAAATGCGGCAGATATTTCAGAGGGTAAAAAATTGTATCCTAATGCTGAAAAAATATATTTACCATCATAAGGTATGCCGTCGACTTTTTTACTAAATCTGATTTTAATCCCTTCAGACTCATTAAAAATTGCTGATGATCGGCCCCATCCTCTTAAAAGTTTTGCTCTATCATATAATTTTTTATCGTTAAAACACACTATACCACCTGAACCCGCACCAGTTATTATGTGAGAAGCATAAAAACTATTAGTTACAGCGTCGGAGTATTTTCCTGTATTTGATTTTCGGTATGTATAACCAATTGTATCAGCTGAATCTTCTATAACTTTTAAATTATATTTTTTTGCAATATTATAAACTGTTTTCCATTCTAAAACATTACCTAGAAGATTTGGTAACATGATTGCCGCGGTTTTTTTGTTTATGCATTTCTCAATTTGATTTATATCTGACAAAAATTTATTTTCCTCGACACCTATAAAATGAGGTACATAACCAAGTTGATATATAGGAGAAACGGTTGTAGAAAAAGTTAGTGAGGGAGTAATTATTTCTGAACCTTTTTTTAAATTAAAGGATGATAAGGCCAGCAAATTAGCCGACGAACCAGAATTTACCATTAATCCATATTTTTTTCCAAAAAGTTTTGCAATTTTTTCCTCTAATTTTTTTACTGAAGGTCCGTCAATTAAATTAAGAGAATTTCTTTTTAATACTCTTAATGTTGCGGCTATTTCTTTATTGTCATAAATGGCTTGCCCATAGTATATCTTCATGATTTTAATAAGTGTTATAGTACATTATATTTTTTTTTACTAGTAGTCATGTAAAGTGGGATACATTCTAAAAGTAAATGGTATTTTAATCGGATTTATAAATTTATTAATATTATTTGAAAGAAAAAAATTCCCCAATCTTGCAAAGGATAGATATTTTGTATTAACATTTTCAGAAAACCAATAAGAGGTATATCTTTCTGTTAAAAAAATAGGCAATCTAATATTTTTATCGTTAAAAATATTATTTTTATTACAATATTCTAAGCATTTGTTTAACCATGGAAATAAATTTTCGCAATAGTTTCTAAAAAAATAAGTTTTTGCAATAAACATATTACAAATACTTAATTTATTTGTATTGAGATAATTTTTAAACTTTTCTTTATCTTTTTTTTCCAAAAAGTTAATACAATCATCTATAATATTTTTCCCATAAATTTTATTAAATTGTTCATGAACAGTTTCTTTTTTAAAAATTGTAGGTTGTAACAGTATAGAGTCGCATTTTGAAAAAATTTCGTTATTTGGGTTAAGTAAATTTGAATATAAACTATTATATGAAAGTTTTTGTTTTTTTTCGTAGAGTTTGTTAAGCCACAATCTTCTATATTGGCATGATCCTATCCAATCGTTTTCATGTTTGTTTTTTAATTTATTTTTTAATATCCAATAAAATCCAGTAGCTTCGCCAAAATGTTTATTTAAATGTGAAATATTTTCACCGTTTTTTTCTGTCAACCAGTGTTTTGGAAAAGTATTATTTCCCAAACCTAGAGGTTTTATATACGAGGGAAGTTTGTCAAGAATTCTAAAATATTTTATTGCCATGCAATAAATGTTTAGATTAATCATAAAAATAATAAATTGTATTTTATTGGTTTTTTTTTATAAAATCTATTATAAAGCAACCATATAGCAAGGTGGGATAGCTCAGTTGTTTGTGATTTAGTATGCTGAAAAAATATTATAAAAAAATTGATATCGCACTAAGCAAGGATTTTTTGGACTCAATTAGAAAGACTTTTGGAAAATTCTTGATTGAAACAATTTTCAAAAGTATTATAAATCAACACGAATTTAATGGCGGGGTAGCTCAGTTGGTTAGAGCACAGGACTCATAAGCCTGGGGTCGGCGGTTCGAATCCGCCCCCCGCTACCATTTCAAAAATAAAATCCTTTTTACAATTTTCTTGATACTGCTTGAAAAAAGAAAATAATATGTTGTTTGAAAAATAAAAATGAATATTTCTTTTATTATACCTTGTTATAATTGTGAAAGTTATATTATTAATAATATTTATAAACTTTATAATAAATTGAGAAGATCAAATATTAAATATGAAATTATATTAGTTAATTCTTTTATTCTACATCACTTTTTTATGTGAACATTATAGAACAAGTTTACATCTAGTAGTTTAATCCTAAAAGGAAGAAATTGTTCAATTATATTATTTTTATAATTATGTCTAATTATATTCATTAAATTAAATACGGAATTAATATGCTCTATAGAATTCATGTAGTCATACTCTAAAGTAGAAAATTTGAATTCTTTTTTCATAGTAAATATTTTGTTAAACAATCTTCCAATTCTCCATAACAATCCGGGGTCCGTTGGTAATGAAATTGATAATATTGCTCCTTTTTTAAGCTTTGACATCATTTCATTAATAAATTTTTCTGGCTCAGGAATGTGCTCAAGAGTATGTGATATTATAATTCTATCAAATGTGTTGTTTTTAAAAGGTATTTTTTCACCTTTATAAATTTTATGCTTAAATTTTTTTAAGATTTTTTTATCATAATTTTTTTCTAAAATTATATAATCACATTCTTTATTTTTTATATATTTATAGTGAGGTTCACTTCCTGCTCCAATTTCTAATATTTTTTTGTAATCTCTATATGGTAAAGTTTTTTCTAATTGTGAATGACAATGTCGCATTAACAATCCATTTAATCCCTTATAAAGATGGGCCGAGTAAATTTTATTTATTTTATTTAAGCTAATTTTTTTTCTTTTTAAAAATACAAACATATAAATCTAATTTTAAACAATCTTGTATAACTTACTTTAAAATAAATTTTTTGCAACTCGATAGAAATTAATATAGTGTAAAATTGTGAATTTAAATGGATAAGAAAATCGAAAATAAAAATACATCAAACGGTAGCCTTAAAATTTTTTTTATAAAATTAGTTTCAATATCAATTGCAATTATATTAATAATTAATTTCTTATTTAATATGATTTTATCCGAAAGATTAGATAAAATTGATAAAATTTTAAGTGTGATTGATAGAAATGAAAGAATTGAGATAAGAAATAAAATAAGGAATGAAATAGAAAACACTCTAAGTAAAGAAAATTTAATTTATGAGCAAGACAAAATACTTCTATTTAAATTATATTTGAAAATTAAGGAAGAATTTAAAAATTTAGACAAAAGCAAGCTTTAAAATATTGCTAAAAGTTTTAAATGAAAAAAAATTATATAAATGTTTTTTTATACTCTTTAATTTTATTTTCAATATATTGTTCGCTTACAATTGGTCTTTCCTGGGATGAACTTGCTGTAGTTGAAATTAGTAAATTACGGCTAAAGTATTTATTTTCTTTAGGAGCTGTTGATTATAAACCATTGTGGTTTAGTAAATTTTATCCAGGCACCTATGGTGTGACAGTGATGTTTTTTTCACAGCTATTTCCTAAAAGTTATGAAACAGACATTTTGCACATTTTTAATTCGCTAATTGGAATAAGTACAATTTTTGGTATTTCAAAAATCGCAAAGGAACTTTTTAATAAAAAAATAGGATATATTGTTTTTGTAATAAGTTTTTTTAATCCGATTTTTTTTGGCCACATGGCCATAAATGAGAGAGATCTTGTTATTGCTTTCTGCAATATATGGATGACTTATTCTTTATTAAAATATTTTAAATATTATTATATTAAAAAAAAGAGAAATAATTTTGTAATTGTTTTAGGACTTTTACTTGGACTAGGCTTAAGTTGTAGAATTTCATTTATCATTACTCTACTTCCTATATTTGTTTTTTTAGCTATAGATTCATTGTTTATAAAAAAGATTTTTAAAGAAAAATTATTGGCAAAAAGATTTATAAAAGATATTTTAATATCTGTATTTATTGCATATTTTATTTTAATAATTTTTTGGCCTGAAGTATATCCAAATATATTCATTTTACCGTTCGAATTTTTTTATGAGACTTTAAATTTTGGTTGGGGTGTACCGCAAGGATTAATCAATGGTGTTTTTTACGAAACTTACCATCCTCCAAAAAATTATCTATTATCTTTTTTGTTTCATAAACTACCTGAATATTTTATTTTAAATTATTTATTATTTTTTGTAATTTTAATAAAAAGTTCACCTTTTTTTAAAAAAAAATTTAATAATTTTAATTATAAAATAATTTTAATAATATTAATTATAATTTTCCCCAATCTACTTTTATTGATTTCACCTTATCCGATTTACGACAATATAAGATTATTTTTGTATTTGTTGCCTTATTTAAGCATAATACCAGGTATAGTTATTTATTATTTATTAGAAAATTTAAAGTTAAAATTAAATAAAATTCTGACTGTTTTTGTGTCGATATTATTTATATATTCTGTTTATACTTTTTTTTCTCTAACGCCCTATCAATATACCTACTTAAATATTTTTAGTGGAAAGTTTTCTGAGTCACATAAAAAATTTGAAAGTGATTACTGGGGAACTTCAATAAAAGAATTACTTACAAAAACTAATTTTGAAAATAATAATCAAGTAAACCTTGCAATTTGTGGTATTGGAAAAGGTAATGTTAAATATTATTTAAAAAAACTTAATATTAGAAATGTAAAAATAGTGTCTTTTGATGAAAATTATGATTATATAATTATGACAAATAGAGTTTTCTGGAATACGAACGTTAAAAATTTAAAAGACTTAAATACATGTTTCGATCAGTTTTCTGGCAACACGATCTCTGCAGTAAAAAGAAGAGGTCTTACATTATCATTAATTAGGAGCAATATTATATAAACGCTAAATATGAATAACTTTCTATATATACAACTGTATCGAATGGTTAATTTTTATAATTAATATAGTTCTTTAAATTATTTGTATGGATAAATTTTTACAAAAAATATTTAAAATAATATCTTACCTAATTTTTTCAAAAATATATGGAAGGATTGAGAAATCCATAGAAAGTAATATGGATAGCAGAATTAAAGTTAAAATTGTAAATATAGAAACAAATTTAAAGTATAATATTTATAAGATTACGAGTGGTAGATTGTATACTGATAGGGTTCATGATACCGCAGTTATGTTAGAAAATAAAATCATTGAAGGACCTTCTTTCCAGCTGCGATACAATAATGAGCACATATATAATTCAAAAATAAAAGAAAATATTGTTTTCACCAAAGGTACACCAAGAGTTTTAAAAAAATTAAATGGTAAAGTTCTTTCTCTGTTAACTGGCGGCGCTGGAAATAATAACTATTGGCATTGGTTATATGATGTTTTACCTAGGCTTGCCTTATGCAGCAAAGAGATCAGTTTAAAAACAATAGATTATTTTTTATTTCCTAGTCTTTTGAAAAAATATCAAAATGAAACATTAGATTGTTTAAATATTACAAAAAATAAAAGGCTATCTAGCGAAAAGTTTAGACATATAAAAGCAAAAGAATTGATAGTGACAGATCATCCTGTCGTGGTAAGCGGAAAACCTTCAAAAGATATTCAAAATATTCCGGCTTGGATTATGTTATGGTTAAAAAGTAATTTTCTTTATAAAAATATAGAAAAAAATAAAAAAAATAAAATTTATATAAATAGAAAAGATTCTAAACACGCAACCGAAAGATTAATAAATAACGAAAATGAAGTAGAAAAATTCTTATTGGGGAATAATTTTATTTCAGTGAGTCTCGCTGATATAAAATTTACTGATCAGATTGATTTATTTTATAATGCGGAATGTATTGTTGGTTTACATGGAGCTGGATTTGCAAATTTAGTCTTTTGCAAACCTGGTACAAAAGTTGTTGAGTTAAGAAGTTTCAACACAGGACCGGTGATTGAAAATCTTGCGAGAACAAATGATTTAAATTATCAATCTATAATTACTGAATCTAGAGAAATACAGAAGTATAATTATCCCAATCAGCAGGGTAGTATTCAAATACCAATCAGTAGTTTGAATAAAATACTAGAAAATTAACGATATATGAAAAATTTAAAGATGTTTTGTATATCTCTAGAACCCAATCATTATAATTTTGTTAAAAATTTAGGGTACATACCAGTGGGATTAGGAGATAAAAATTTTGACGATGGTTGGCATAGAGATAAATCTGGAATAAATATTTCAAAAAAAAATAAAAATTATGGTGAATATACATATCATTATTGGATTTGGAAAAATTATCTGGATAAACTTAACGATGAATGGATCGGTTTCTGTCAGTATAGAAAATTTTGGAGTTTAAAAAAGTATAAAACTGAAGATATAAATTTTAATAGTTTAAACTCACAAGTTTTAAAAGAGATTCCTAATAAATTTGATGAATATGAGACAATCCTTGGAGAACCTATTTTTATAAATCAATTTAGAGCAATGAAATTTATAAAGAAAGGTTTAAAGTTTTTTGTAAAAAAACCATTAAGTATTTTTAGTAAAAAAAAGAGAAATATTAATTTTCATTTCGATTTTATGCATGGTGAAAATAATTTAAACAAGGCTATAAATTTGCTTGATCATCAAAATCAAAATGATTTTAGAAAATTTGTAAACACCGAAGTGTCATTTAATCCTCATAATATGTTTATTTGCAGGTCTAAGCAAAAATTAAAAGATTACTACGAGGCTCTTTTTCCGTGGTTAGAAAAATGTGAAAAGTTGTTTGGTTTTGAAAATTTAAAAGGATTTGGAAAAATAAGAATTTATACCTTTTTAGCAGAAAGATTTATGCCTTATTGGTTTAGAAAAAATACTAAATGTATAACATTGCCAATAATTTTTTATGATATAAGAAAAGATCTTAATCAGAAACCTTTGTAAATTTTTTTAAAATCTATAAAAGTTTTCAATTTTTTGTCCTTCGAGGATACAATAGGTTTTTTGATGGGCCATTTATTTTTTAAAGTTTCGTCATTCCATATAATTCCATCTTCATATTCTGGATAATAGTAGTTAGACAATTTATAATAAATTATATTTAAATTAGAAAAACTATAATATGCATGCGCAAAACCTTCAGGAATATATAGCGATTTGCAATTTTTTTCTGATAACACAATGCTGAAGCTTTTGCCAAATGTTTTTGAATTTCTTCTTAGATCTATAACATAATCTAAAATTTTTCCTTTTAAAACGCTTACAAATTTTGCCTGCATAAATTTGGATTGAAAATGGAAGCCTCTTAAAACATTTTTTTTTGAGAATGTTGAGTAATCAAAAATTAGATCATCCCACCTAATTATCTTTTTTGAAAAAGTTTCTCTGAGATACCCTCTTCTATCTCCATGCTTTTTTTGTTGAATTATTTTTAAATTTTCAAATTTTGTATTTATTATTTTCACAATATATTACCTATTTTATTAATTTTTTTAATTTGGATAAATTCATAAAAGGATTTAAAGGAAAATTGCTTGATGAATTTTTCTTGATGAATTTTTTTTTAATTTTAGGGTTGTATTTTTTTGCAAAATTATAGACAGTTTTAGTAGGTCCTCCCACGTTAATTATTCCCTTTTTATTTATTATCCTGATTAAAATTTTTGCTAACTCATCATGAAAAATGAAATTTAATTTAACATTTGCAAAAGCATGTTTATGAATGAATGGTTTTTCAGTCATACACACCCTCAAAATTAATGAATTTTTATACATTTGAACTGCACATTCGCCACCAAGTTTAGACCACGCATAATTGTTCCAAGGAAGTAGAGCGTCAAGCTCATTATAATTCCCCTTTTTACCTGGATAAACATAGCTAGTAGAAAAATATATTAATTTTATTTTTAATTCAGAACAAATACTCACTAGATTTGCAGTGCCAATAATATTCAAATTAATACTCTTCTGAATATTTCTTTCATGCTCATTCATTGGTCTTGATAATCCTGCGAGATGCAAAACAGATTTAGATTTGTTTTTCTTAAGATATTTTTTAATTGAGTTTATATTGGTAATGTCTAGTTGAGTTTTATTGGGATAGACAAATTTATATTTGGATTTTATTTTTTTTAAAATTTGTGCAAATCTTCCGCTTCCACCAGTTACTATAATTTTGTTTTTGTTAATCATTTATTTAAATGATTTTTTGGTTAAAGTTGATAGGTACTGAGAATAATTGCACTTTCCATAAAATTTTATGGCCATTTCAATATTTTTTTTGTTAATCCATTTGTTATTTAAAGCTATCTCTTCTAAACATGCAATTTTAAGACCTTGTCTATTTTCTATTGCTGATACAAAAGCTGATGTATTATAAAAATCTTTAATTGACCCTGTGTCAAGCCAAGCACCACCGCGACCAAGAAAATGGGCGGTCAATTTATTATTACTTTTGTATTTATTTATCAAATCAACAATTTCAAGTTCATTTCTTTTTGATGGTTTTAATTTTTTACTATAGTTAACAACTCTATTATCGAAGAAATAAAGACCAGTTACAGCAAGATTTGAAAAAGTTTTTTTCGGCTTTTCTACAATTTTTATTATTTTATTTTTTTTGTTAACAGTTGCTATACCATAAGAGGATGGATTTTTTACTGGGTGTAATATTACAGCTGCTCCTTTATTAAGTTTTACACATTCTCTTAATTTTTTTGTTAAACTTTGAGCATAGAAAAAATTATCTCCTAATATTAAAGCTATATTTTCATTTCCAATAAATTTTTCACCAATCAAAAATGCGTCTGGCAAACCATTAGGATTTTTTTGCTCAAGGTAAGTAATTTTTATTCCTAGATTTTTTCCATTCGGTAAAATTTTTTTAAATTGGTGTTGTTCTCCTTTATTAACAACTATTAGTATATCTTTTATTCCGGAAAGCATTAAAACTGATAATGGGTAAAAAAAAACTGGTTTGTCGTAGATAGGTAACAAATGTTTATTTACGGCTTTAGTTAACGGGCTCATTCTAGAGCCAATCCCGCCAGCTAAGATGATTCCTTTTTTTATCATTTTTTAAGACCAAGTCTATTTATATAATGTCTTTTTGAAACGCTATTAAAAAAAGCTTTATTATTCATATACCAATCGAAAGTTTGTGACAGGCCAAAATATAAAGGTATTTTTGTTTTCCAACCCAATTTACTTAGTATTTTTTTATTGTTTAGAGCATATCTAAAATCATGACCAGGTCTATCTTTTACAAATTTTATTTTTGTCCTCTTATGGATTTTTAAAGATTTTTTTTTTGCAATTTTTATTAATTTTTTTGCCAAATCTATATTTTTAAGATTTGTACCTGAGCCAATATTATAACTTTCCCCTATTTTTCCTTTTAAGTATATTAGCAATAAAGCTTCACAATGATCCTTTACATGCATCCATTCCCTAGAATTTTTTCCTTTAGCATAAATAGGTAGCGGTTTATTATTTATAATATTAAAAATTAATTTTGGTATTAATTTTTCTGGAAATTGATTAGGCCCATAATTATTACAGCAATTTGATATTACAGCTTGAATTTTATAAGTTCTAACGTAAGCCTTGATCAAATGATCTGCGCTAGCCTTTGATGATGAGTAAGGTGAACTTGGGTTGTAAGGGTATTTTTCGTTAGATCTTCCTTTAATTAAGTCTCCATATACTTCATCAGTGGAGACATGAATAAGTTTTATTTTTTTTTTATAAGACACAATTGATTCTAATAAATTATATGTTCCTAAAATATTGCTAAAAATAAAATTTTTGGGCTCATCAATTGATCGATCAACATGCGTTTCAGCAGCTAAGTTAAAAATACCTTCAGGTTTATACCTCTTAAGTAGCTTAACAATTTTTTTTTTATTGTTCAGGTCTACTTTAAAAAAAGTGTAATTTTTATTTTTATATAAATTTTTAAGATTATAAGGATTTGCTGAATAACTTAGTTTATCAATATTAATAACAAAATATTTTTTCTTAAGTAAATATTTAACAAGATTGCTTCCAATAAATCCTGCTCCACCTGTCACTATAACTTTTTTCATATTTTGTTTTTTACATTAGTAAAAACTATTAGTATACTTTTAATTTAAAAATTCAGTATTCATTATACTATGTCAATATCTAGGCAAAATTTGTCAGTAGTAATTGTAACTTTAAAAAGTGAAAATATTATACATGAATGTATAAAATCAATTAATCAAAGCATACCAATAATTGTTGTAGAAAATTCTAACAATCAAAGATTTAAAGAGGATTTAGAATCGCAGTATAAGAACCTAGAATGTATTCTCTCTAAATCTAATATAGGAATGGGAGCTGGCAATAATATTGGGATTAAATTAGCTAAGACAGACTATGTATACATATTAAATCCTGATGCCACATTAGAACCAAACGCTTTAGATGAAATTTTTCTAGCATCAAAAAAAATACCAGAATTTTCTATACTAACTCCAATAAATGTAGATTTAAACTTTCCTAACTATAAAAAAAGCTCTAAAGAAAAATATTCTCCTTTCCAAGTAGAGCATGTTGATGGTTTTTCGATGTTATTAAACAAAAAAAAATTCGAAGATAATATTTATTTTGATGAAAATTTCTTCTTATATTTGGAAAATAATGATTTATGTTTAAGAGTTAACAAAGCAGGAGGTTCTATATTTGTTGTCCCTACAGCAAAAATAAATCATGGTGGAGCAAAGGCAGTTGATTCAAAACACAAAGATGAAGTCGAGCTTTCCAGAAACTGGCATTGGATTTGGTCAAAATTTTACTTTAACAAAAAGCACTTTGGTTTTTTAAAAGCAACAATAGAATGTTTACCAACTTATATTTCGTCTATTCTGAAATTTTTATTTTATCTTCTGGTAAATAATAATTTTAAAAAGAAAATATATTTTAATAGAGCCTCAGGTTTTTATAATGCATTACTCGGAAAATCTTCTTGGTATAGACCAAAAATAGACAATTAGTGTCCTGGGAAGTCTATTAAACTAAAAGTTTTATATCCCTTTTTTTCTAACAATTTTTTTCCGCCTAAATCAAAAAGATTTATTACAAAAATAAATCCAGCAATCTCACCTCCGCATTTTTCAACTAGTTTAGCAGCAGCATCGGAAGTACCACCTGTGGCAATTAAATCATCAACAATAATTATTTTTTCTTTTGGATTAATCGAATCTTTGTGGATTTCTAATGTTGCATTGCCGTATTCCAATTTAAAATCCACAGAATATTTTGCAGCAGGTAACTTGTTTTCTTTTCTCATTAAAATATTTGGTTTTGATAAATTGTAGGAAAGTGGAGAAGCAAATATAAAACCTCTAGATTCTACAGCTGCTATTTTATCATAATTCAATTTATTTAATATTTTTGACATTTGGTCTATACATTCCTTAAATGCATCTTTGTTTTTAATTAAAGTAGTTATATCTCTAAATAAAATCCCTTTTTTAGGATAATCTTGAATAGAACGTATATATTTTTTTAAATCCATTTTTTGCTTCAAAGTTAATAAAAAAGAACATATTAATTATAATAATTTATGGCAAAAAACAAATTAGCAATAATTGGTGGTAGTGGACTTTATGAAATTGAAGGATTAGAAAGCCCAAAGTGGGAAACAATAACAACTCCTTGGGGAAAAGCATCCGATGAAATATTAAGCTTTAATTATAAAGGAAACAAAGTTTGTTTTTTACCACGTCACGCGCGAGGACATAAAATTTCACCATCAAACATAAACTTCAGAGCTAACATAGATGCTTTAAAACAATTAGGTGTTACAGATATTATTTCGGTATCTGCTGTAGGCTCATTAAAAGAAGATTTGCCACCAGGAAAATTTGTAATAGTTGATCAATTTATAGATAGAACTTTTGCCAGAAAGAAAACTTTTTTTGATGAGGATATTGTTGCCCATGTTTCGATGGCACATCCAACATCTAATGGTTTAATGAATGCTTGCGAAGAGGCAATAAAAAAAGAAAAGATAGATTATCAAAGAGGCGGAACCTATGTAGTTATGGAGGGTCCACAATTTTCTACTTTAGCAGAATCTAATTTATATCGATCATGGAAAGCTGATGTTATTGGAATGACAAATATGCCCGAAGCAAAATTAGCAAGAGAAGCGGAAATTAGATATGCATCAGTATCAATGGTTACTGATTATGATTGTTGGCATCCAGACCATGAAAACGTTGATGTCCAAACAGTCATTAAAGTCTTATTAGGTAATGCTGCTAAAGCAAAAAATATGGTTAAAAATATTATTGAAAACTTCGAAAACCATATAGATCCAAAAGATCCAACAAATAATTGTTTAGATGTAGCAATTATTACTGCTCCAGAAAAAAGAACAAAAAAAACAATTGATAAATTAAAAACAGTTGCTGGAAGAGTTTTAAATAAATGAATGAAAAATATAACTTAAAAGGCGGTTGTACTTGCGGCAAAGTAAAGTATTCAATTAATGAAGAACCTCTTTTTACTCAAGCATGTCATTGTGTTGACTGCAAAATATCAACTGGATCATCATACGTGATACATACAACTATTTTAGAAAATAGTTTGAGTGTTGATGGTAAAGTTTCGTCAACTATACTTCCTACTGGTAGCGGTAAGGGTTACAGAGCATATTTTTGTGTTGAATGTGGTGTATATTTGTACTGTAAATATTATATTGGACCAGGAAGATTGAACGTAAGAACTAAAACTTTAGAAGATCCAAAAATGTTTCCACCTCAAGTTCATATATTTACCAAAGACAAAGACCCATGGTTAAACTTACCAGATAAAGAAAAATGTTTTGAAACAGCATATGATCGAGACAAAACTTGGCCTGCGGAAAGTATTAAAAGATATAACGAACATTTAGAAACAATTAAATGAAAATAGAAGGAAAAGAATATCGTACAATCTGGTTTGATGAAAAAAATCAAGCAGTAAAAATTATTGATCAAACAAAACTTCCTCATCAATTTATAATTAAAGATCTTGAGACAGTAAAAGATGCAATTAATGCCATAAAAGTCATGGAGGTTAGGGGGGCCCCGTTAATAGGAGGGACTGCTGCCTATGGCATAGTTTTAGCTATTATGGAAAAAAATGATCCTAATTTTATTAAGAAAAGTTCAGAAGATTTAATTCAATCAAGACCAACAGCAATCAATCTAAAATGGGCTGTAGATCGAATGATGAAAAAGCTATCAGGGGTTAATAATAATGAATTATTAAAAGTAGCTTTAGAAGAAGCAAAGGCAATCTGCGAAGAAGATGTTAAGTTTTGTGAAAATATTGGATTAAACGGTTTAAAGATTATCGAAGAAATTTATAAAAAAAAGAAAGATAAAGTAAATATTTTAACGCATTGTAATGCTGGTTGGCTTGCAACGATTAATTGGGGTACTGCCACTTCTCCAATTTACCATGCTCATAAAAAAGGAATTCCAGTCCATGTATGGGTTGATGAAACAAGACCAAGAAACCAAGGAGCTAATTTAACCTCATATGAACTAAATGAGGAAGAGGTTCCCAATACAATTATTGCTGATAATACTGGAGGAATATTAATGCAAAGAGGAGAAGTAGACATGTGCATTGTTGGTACTGATAGAACTTTGTCAACTGGGGATGTCGCAAATAAAATTGGAACATATTTGAAAGCATTGGCAGCAAAAGATAATAATGTTCCTTTCTATGTTGCTTTACCCAGTTCTACAATTGATTGGAAAATAGAAGATTTTAAAGATATTCCTATAGAAGAAAGAAATTCTGAAGAATTATCTCACGTTGAAGGTTTGGACGAGAATAATAAAGTAAAAAAAGTAAGAATTTATCCTAAAAAAAGCAGAACAATGAACTTAGCTTTTGATGTTACTCCTGCAAAATATGTAACAGGGTTAATCACAGAGAAAGGTGTTTGCGAAGCGTCAAAGGAAGGATTAAAAAAATTATTTAAATGAGCAATATTTCAGCTTACATAATTTTGATTATAGCAGTTGCTTTAGGTACAGCAGCAAACGGTTTTGCAAAGAGCGCGCAAGGATTTACAGTATTGATTCCGAGCATTATCACTGCAATTACAATTGTTTTATGTATGTTTACGTTATCACTTGTAATGAAAGCTATTCCTGTTGGTATTACTTACGCTTCATTTGCTGGTCTATGTATTGTTGCAACCGTGCTAGTTGGGATTGTTAAATTTAATCAAATTCCAAATCTATATACAATTATAGGATTAGGTTTAATCATTGCAGGAGTATTAATGGTTAATCTAATCGGTAAAACTAATATTTAAAAAAATTATACCAATGAAAAAATTATCCCTCAAAGCTAGCTGTCTTTGTGGTGGCATAAAATTAAAAACACAAGGGTATCATCGAAATGTTCAAAATTGTCATTGCATTCAATGCTTGAAGACACATGGTCACCACGCAGCATATACAAATGTTGAAGAACGGAATGTTAAATTTTTAAAAAAAAGAACTTTGAAATGGTTTAAATCTTCAAAAAGAGCAAAAAGAGGATTTTGTAGCAAATGTGGAGCAAGTTTATTTTTTAAGGTTATAGGTGCTAAAAATATCTCAATAGCGGCAGGAATGTTTAATAGCCCAGTAAAACTGAAAACAACAATGAATATATTTGTTAAAGGAAAATCAGACTACTATAAACTTGATAGTCGTGTCCCAAAATTTAATAGATATCCAAAATAAAAACTTATCTTAAAGAAGCAGCTATATTACCACCATCAACAGTGAGAACCGCTCCGGTAGTTTTTTTTGAAGTAGCTAAATGAAAAAATGCTTTAGCCACATCTTCAGCTTTAACTTCATTTAATAATAAATTTCCTTTCATATAATCATCAGTACTTACTGATCTTGCTTTAGCTCTTGTTCTGATCATTTTGTCATTCATCAAACCACTTCTTATTCTGTCTGCATTCACTCCATTAGATCTAATGCCATAAGATCCATAATCCACGGCATATTGTTTACATAAACTAAGCAAAGCGGATTTAGGTAGTCCGTAAGGCCCGAAATTTTTTCCAGGATTTACAGATTGTTTAGAAATATTGAAAAGCAAACAACCATTAATATTTTGTTTCTTCATTATTTTGATAGCCTCCGATGCACAATTTTGATGTGAAAAGAAATTAATTTCAAAGCTTTTTCTTAAAACATCATCACTTACTTCACCTATTGCACCACCCGGCGCCGTACCTGCATTTGAAATTAAAATATCAATACCTCCAAATTTTTCACATATCTGCTTAAAGGCACTTTTAACACTTTTTTTGTTTGTTACATCACAATGAATACAAAGATCTTTAATTTTGGATTGTACATTTTTTAAACGGTCTAAATTGTTGTCAAGCAGAACAACTTCGGCTCCAAAACTTTTAAACATTTTATAAGAAGCATAACCTATAGTTCCTGTGCTTCCAGTAATAACAACAACATTACCTTCAAGAATTTTTTTTGCCTTTTTAATTTTTGCTTGTTCTAATGACCAATACTCAACATCAAAAAGATCTTTTTCTGGAATAAATTTATAAGAGGAAGTTTCTTCAACAGAGGAAATAACTTTAGCATTCGTTTCAGTTAGATCTCCAGCAATTTTTGCTGAGTGTAAGTCTTTTCCAACAGTAAACACACCAACATTTTGTACCAACACAACTCTCGGGGATGTGTCTAACATTACTTTTTTTTCTTTAGCTTTTTTCTTATTAACATTGAAATAATAGATGTATTTTTTCCTATAGTTTTCAAAAGCTTTTTTTGCAGTCGTTTTAAATTCTTCAATAGAAGAATTTTTCTTTGGCGTTATTACTAAAGGAAAAGGTTTAACTCTAATTACATGATCTGGTGTAGCAGTTCCTTTAGAAGAATAAGACCTAACATTTTTTCCATTAATGAAATATTTTAAATGTTTATTTAATCTATAATTAATCACAAATTTTTGATCTTTATTTTCAGACAAAAGACCTCTTATTATTGGAGCAATTTCGTGAACATCAAACTTTGTAGAAAATTTTTTAATTTGTTTGATCTTTTTACTTTTTAATTTTTTTACTGCTCTTTCAGCTTTTGAGACATATTTTATCATTAAGTTGTAAGCTTCTTTGGCGTCATCAGCAAAAGTGAATATTCCATGATTCATTAATATTAAACAATTTATGTTTGGATTTTTTGAATAAACTTCATTTATTTTTTTGGCTAACATAAAACCTGGCATTACATAAGGAACTACACTAACTTTATTACCAAATACTTTTTTGCAAAAATTTAATCCTCCCGGTCTATTAGTTACATTTAAAACTGCATCTGCATGGGTATGGTCAACAAATTTAAAAGGTAAAAATGCATGCAAAAACGTTTCAACAGAAGGATTGGGAGATTTAATGTTAATTAAGTTTTTTTTTTGAAAACTAACCATATCTTCATCAGATAAGTATTTTTTCGTTTTCATAGATAATAAGGGATTTAATTTGACTGCGGGAAGTCCAGCTGGCTCAATATCTGCCATATCCCATCCGCTTCCTTTAACGCATAAAACGTTATATTTTTTGCCATCAATATCTTTGATTGAAGTTTTAACAGAAGTATTTCCTCCACCATGTAAAACTAATTCTTTATTTCTTCCCAATAGGCGTGTTGTATAAACCCTTAGTGCTAAATCTTTAGAAAAGCCGAGTTTTTTGTACTTTTTTATATATTTATTTGCAGAATTTTTTGACCAATTATTTTTCAAAATAAAACTCCATTCACTTATTAACAGGTATTTTTTAGTTGTTATAAAAAAAAATAACAAGTATAAAAAAAATATAGGATTCGTTAGTATTATGAAAAAAGTTGGAGAGCACGTAACAATAGATTTTTTAGGCGTAAAACAGGATTATTCACCTGATTTTTATAGTAAAGTTATCTACAAAATTGCCAAAAAGGCCAGAGTGGAAGTTCTTAATATTGCTGAACACAAGTTTAAACCACAAGGGTTTACTTGTGTTGCTCTTTTAGCTGAAAGTCATATGAGTTTTCATACTTTTCCAGAAAAAGGTATAATCAGCTTTGATTTTTTTACCTGTGCAAAAATTTCCCCAAGAACAGCACTAGATATTTTAAAAAAAGAAATTAAGCACGATAGAGCTGTAGTTAGAAGTTTTGATAGAAGCAACAAAGGCGTCTATGAGGATATATACAGTACGCCCGGGCATAAAAAATACTATATTGTTAATGATGTTTTAGAAAATTTTGTTTCAAAAGCTGGACAACATATAGAAATTGTAAAATTGGAAGAATTTGGTAATGCTCTTTTTATAGATAGTGAGTTACAGGTTGCTGAAAAAGATGAAAAAAAATATAGTGGACAATTTGTAAGTTCTTCTCTTAGTTTATCCAAAGACAACTCAAGTGCTGCAATAATTGGTGGAGGAGATGGTGGTGTTGCCAGAGAATTATTGTCAAAAGGTTTTGATTTAATTGATTGGTATGAATTAGATCCCGAAGTAGTAAAAGTTTGTCAAAAACATCTTCCAAAAATCTGCGGTGAAGTAAAAGCAAATAATAATGTAAAGTGTTATTGGGGCGACGCTTTTGAGAGTATCAAAAAAGTTAAAGATTCAAAATATGATAAAATTTTTGTAGATCTTAATGATGATCAATATTGTATAGATTTAGCTGCAAAAAATATGAAGGAGTTGAAGAGAATTTTAAAACCAAATGGAATTATCACAGCCCAAGTTGGCTGTCAGTCAAAAAAACCAAAACAAGTTAATAATTGGATGAAAGTTCTTTCCCAAAATTTTGGCAACTCTAAATTGGATGAAGTAGTAATACCAAGCTTTGATTGTCGTTGGAATTTTGCTTCTTCCATCATGAATTCTTAGATAATTCAACTATTTCACGTATTATTTTTTCTGGAATAATCTTTTTTTTAACCCTACTATTATTCTTTTTTAGGAGGGGAATATGAAAAATATATTTAAATTATTTCTATCTTCAATTGCTGCATTAGCGATATTTTTTTCAAGCGCTCAAGCTGGCAGTGTCAAGATAGGAACAGAAGGTGCGTATCCACCATGGAATGCAAAAGATGAGTCTGGAAAATTAATTGGCTTTGAAGTTGAGCTTGCTAATTGGCTTTGCATTTATATGGAAGCTGATTGTACCATTGTAGAGCAGGATTGGGACGGAATGATACCAGGACTTATCATGAGGAAGTATGATGCGATTATGGCTGGAATGTCCATAACCGACGAGAGAATGAAAACAATTAATTTTTCTCAAGGTTATGCAGACGAAGTTGCTTCTTTAGCAGTTATGAAAGGCTCAGATCTTGAAGGAATGGTCACTCCCGAAGGTATAAATTTATCTCTTGGTGGTTCAGACGTTAAAGCAGCTTTAAAAACTTTAACTGCTGCACTAGCAGGAAAAACTATTGGTGTTCAAACAGCAACTATTCACCAAAATTTTTTAGAGTCTGGAGATGTAGGAAGTGTAAAAGTTAGAACTTACAAAACCCAAGATGAAGTAAATTTAGATTTAGCTGCAGGAAGAATAGACGCAGCATTAGCTGCTGCAGTTGCTTTTACTGATTATGCTGAAAAATCTGGAAAAGATGTGGTTCTTGTCGGACCTACTTTTTCTGGAGGAGCATTTGGTAACGGTGTAGGTGTGGGTATTAGAAAAGATGATACTGCACTTCTTAGCGATTTTAACAAAGCTATAAACAAGGCAAGAAAAAATGGGAAAATAAGTGAACTTGCTATTAAGTGGTTTGGCTTTGATGCGTCAATGTAATAATTTAACTTTTAAGGCGATAGATATTTAATTCTGTCGCCTTAAAATCTATGGGACTTTTAGCATACGGTGATACTGGTTGGGGAGACGAGCTTTTTTTTGCTACTCTCATGACAATAGCAGTTGCCACAGCAGCGATATTCATTGGATTTTTATTAGCGGCAATTTTTGCTTCATTTAAACTATCAAAAATTAAAGTACTAAATTTAATTGGAAGTTTTTACACAACAGTTTTTAGAGGAGTGCCTGAACTTCTAGTAATTTATCTATTTTTTTTTGGTGGCAGTGGTGCAATTATGTTTGTAGCAAAAATATTTGGTTACAATGGATATATTGAAATTAATGCTTTTATAACTGGAGCCGTATCAATAGGTATTATATCTGGAGCATATTCTACAGAGGTATTTAGAGGGGCAATTCAATCTATTCATAGAGGTCAATTTGAGGCTTCGGAAGTTTTGGGTTTTAAAAAGAAAATATACTATTACAAAATAATCATTCCACAAATGTTAAGATTGGCTCTGCCCAATATAAGTAATGTTTGGCAAATTACATTAAAAGACACATCATTGATTTCAGTAACAGGGCTTGTTGAAATTATGAGACAATCTTACATTGCCGCAGGTTCTACAAGAGACCCATTGTTCTTTTACTCTTTTGCTGCAGTTTTATACTTATTTTTAACTTTTTTAAGCATGCAACTATTTAATAAATTAGAAAAAAATTATAGCAAAGGATATTAAATGGATTTAATGATAGAAAGCTTTCCAAGATTGTTAAATGCTACAAAGCTAACAATAGAATTGACTTTGCTTTCATTGTTTTTTGGTATTTTTGTTGGTGTTTTTTTTGCTATATTAAGAACGAGCAAAAATAAAATTTTTTACCACATCGCTTATTATTATTCTTATATTTTAAGAGGAACCCCACTATTAGTTCAAATATTTATAATATATTTTGGTCTTGGCCAAGTGGAATGGATAAGGGAATCATTTCTTTGGATAGTATTAAAAGAACCTTACTCATGTGCAATTCTTGCGTTTACTTTAAACACAGGAGCTTATTCTTCAGAAATTTTCAGATCCGCTTTTGAAACAATTAATAAAGGAATATTAGAAGCGGCAGAAGGATTAGGCTTAAATAAAATGCATACTTTTTTTAAAATCAAGTTACCTATTGCTATTAAGCAATCTTTACCCGCTTATGGGAACGAAATGATTCTAATGTTAAAAGGAACATCTTTAGCGAGTACGGTGACTTTACTTGATCTTACAGGAGTTGCAAAACATATTATATCCACCACTTTCAGACCAGTAGAAGTGTTTATTGTTGCTGGAGGCATATATCTATTCATGACATTTATAATACATAATTTTATAAAGTATTTAGAAAAAAAATATAACTATGAGTCAACTAAATAATGTTAACGTAAACAATTGATGTCAAATATTTTGGTTATAAAACATGGATCATTAGGTGATATTGTCCAAATAAGCGGAGCTCTTAGGGATATAAGAGAAAACTATAATGATAAAAAAATCTTCATTTTAACAACTTTACCCTACGTTGAACTTTTAAGTAAATGTCCGTATCTAGACGGTGTGTTGATAGACAAAAGGCTACCTAGATGGAACATTTTTTATCTAAATAAATTAAAAAAATTGTTAAGTAAATTTGATTTTTCCCATGTTTACGATTTACAAAATTCTTCAAGAACATCATTCTATAGAAAATTCTTGTTATATAATTTAAATTGGAGTAGCACAGAAACGATATTAAAAAAAGGAGAAAAAAAAAAAGATTTCGATAACGAATCTGTCCTAGGAAGATTTAAGATTCAATTAGAAAATTCAAACGTTAAAACTAACTATGTTTTAAAACCAGATTTTTCCTGGGCTAGAGTTAATGTAGATAAAATAATTAATCAATATTTTAGCAAAAAATTTATTTTGCTTTTTCCTTTTTGTTCACCACAACTTTCTCATAAAAAATGGCCTTATTTTAATGATTTGATAAAAATAATTAAATCAAAAAATTTTAATTTTGAAATTGCTGTCGCACCAGGATCCTCTGAAATAGATGAGGCAGAAACAATGCAATCAATATCAATTACAAAAAATGACAAATGTTTGAATATTATGGAACTTTCAGGTTTAATAAGCAAAGCAAGCTATGTTATAGCAAATGATACTGGGCCAGCTCATATAACTGCGCATCTCGGACAAAAAGGTATAGTACTTTTTGGACATCATACAACAGCAAAGAAAGTTTCAATCGAAACAGATAAATTTAGAGCGATGTCCGTTGGAGATTTAAAGGATTTAAATGCAGACCAAGTATATTCGGAGATCAAAGGCAATCTTGAGTCAATTAATTAATTTTAAATAATTTTTTACAATTTTATCCCAGTGAAATTTTTTTGAAAACTCTTGTGCATTCTTTCCATATTTAACATAATTTTCATTTTGAAAAAAACTAACAACAGAGTCGTAGATTGAATTTAAGTCATTACCATCACAAATTAACCCAGTTTTATTATGAGCTATTGCGTCCGAAGCGCCACCATCTTTCCCTCCTATTGATCCAACTCCATACGATGCCGCTTCAATGAAAGAAATTCCAAAACCCTCGACAGATTTTTTTTCTATACGAGAAGGCATTAAGAATAAATTAGCCTCAGAAATTAAAGCATTTTTTAAATTAAAATTAATGTCCTTTAAAAAAATGACTTCCTTTTCTAAAGATAGCTCTTTGGTTAGTTTTATTAGATTATTTTCTTCATCGCCAAAACCAATGGATATATATTTAATTTTTGGAAATTTAGGTTTCAAATTTTTAATTAACATTAAAATTTTGTCATGACCTTTCCTTTTATCTAATCTTGAAACAGTGATTATTTTTGGAAAAGAATCTTCAAAATTTCTCGCTGCTTTAATTTTAAAAATATTTTCTATATTATTTGGCTCTGGTATTCCTGGGAAAATTATATGAATTTTATATGGATCAACTCCTACTTTAATGGCTAGATTTTTTGTGAAATTTGAATTTGCAATAATAATATCTGCATTATTTGTGCTTTTTATCAGTCTTTTATTTAGGGAGGAACCTACTTTATGATTAATTTCTTTTGAATGAAGAAGACAAAATATTTTAGTTTTTTTAAAATTCTCTGTTTTTATTAATTCTAAACTTTTCCAATGATCTGCAATTAAAGCTCTAATGTTGGGTGTCTTATATATAAATTCATTAACTAAATTAGCTTTTCTGTACTTTCTAAAAAGTTTAATTCCTTTTACTCTATCAATATTTAATGAAGATTTACTATCGTAATCATTTGAATTTTGATATTCGTAAGTAAATACTTTTACAGGCCCATGATTTAGTAAACTTTCAGATAAACCACCCATTAACATTTGCATTCCCCCTATATCTGGAGGAAAGTTTCTTGTTACTATTAGAAACATTATTTAAACCATTTTATATTACAGCCCATACTTGGAATTTGATTTTTAGGACCTTGTCCAGATGTTGCTATTAATTTCATAGCGATATTAAGATCGCTATCTCCTTTTCCAACCGATTTCAAATTTTTTAATTCCCTAATTCTGCCTCTGTATTGCAATTCAAGATTTTTGTTATAACCAAAAAAATCAGGTGTGCAGACTGCACCGAATTCTTTGGCCACTTTCTGAGTTTCATCAATTAGATAAGGAAAGGAAAAATTATGAGTTTTAGAAAACAAAATCATATTTTTGAAAGAATCTTCAGGATAATTTTTTACGTCATTAGACATAATAGCAACCGATTTGACACCTAAGGTTTCCAGATACTTTGCATCTTTAGCAATGTCTTTTATGACTGCCTTTACATATGGGCAATGGTTACAAATAAACATAATTAATGTTCCATTTTTTCCTTTAACATTATCCAAAGTTATTTTTTTATTTTCAGTAGATAGGAGTTCAAAATTTTTTGCTTTTTCTCCAAAATTACAAACTGGTGTTTCGGTAAGAGACATAAGTTTATTTTTTTCTAAATCTTCTTATTAAGCTGGAGGTATCCCATCTATTACCACCCATTTTTTGAATCTCTTCATAATAACCATCTACTATTTTAGCGATGGGTAGAGGTGAATTATTTTTTTTGGATTCATCGAGTGCTATTTTTAAATCTTTTCTCATCCAGTCGACTGCAAAACCAAATTCAAATTTATCATCAATCATTGTTTTATATCTATTGTCCATTTGCCAGGATTGCGCAGCACCTTTGGAAATTACTTCAATAACATCTTCCATTTTCAGTCCTGCATTTAAACCAAAATTTATTGCCTCAGATAATCCTTGAACAAGACCAGCTATACATATTTGGTTAACCATTTTGGCTAATTGTCCACTTCCTGAAGGACCCAATAATTTTACTTTTTTACTATAACAACTGATAACAGGCTGAGCTTTTTCAAAAACTTCTTTATCACCACCAACCATAACTGTAAGAGCTCCTTTTTCCGCACCCGCTTGTCCACCTGATACTGGAGCGTCTAAAAAGCCAACTCCTTGATTTTTGGCTTTTAAATAAAATTCTTTGGCAACTTTAGCCGATGCTGTCGTGTTATCAATGTATACGGAGTTTTTTTTTATTGTATTAAAAATTCCTTTTTTGCCAATACCCACTTCTCTTAAATCATCATCATTACCTACGCAGGTAAAGACAAAATCAGAATCTTTAGCTGCGTCTTCCGGTGTTTCTGCAATTTTGCCTTTGTATTCTTTAATCCATTTTTCAGCTTTAGATTTTGTTCTGTTATAAACAGTTACATTGTGTCCTGCTTTTGATATATATCCGGCCATAGGGTAACCCATTACACCAAGGCCAATAAATGAAACTTTACAACTCATACTATGATTATAGATATACTCAGATCTAATTTCAAAATAATAATTTTTGGTTTTGTTTTTACTTTTTTCTCTTGTGTAGGCCAGAGTTTTTTTATAGGCCTATTTAATTCTAATATTAGGCAAGAATTAAATATTACTCACGGAGAGTTTGGGGCTATTTATGGAATTGCTACTTTATGTAGCAGTTTAACATTAATATGGTTGGGAAAAAAAATTGATGATTTAAAGTTAGTTAATTATTCTTTTCTAGTTGTTGTTTTTTTAAGCTTAGCGGCTCTTTTTTTTTCATTCATTAATGGACTAATTTTTTTAGCTATAGGTGTTTTTTTTTTAAGATTATCAGGTCAAGGGTTAATGGCCCACACTGCATCTGTTGCAATTAGTAGATTTTTTGATCGGAGCAGGGGTAAAGCATTAAGTTATGTTTGGGTTGGAATGTCTTTTGGCGAGTTTCTACTACCTGTAATTATAGTGTATTTTTTGACGTTTATATATTGGAGAAATTTATGGCAAGGATTTGCGATTATAATTATATTAGTATTACCAATATTTACTTATCTTACAATTAAAGAGATTGGTATATTTTCTAGAGAAAGCAAAAATGAAGAAAATGTTAATAAAAATATTGAAACAATCAAAAGCTGGACCAGAAGAGAAGTATTAAAAGATTTAAAGTTTTATTCAATTCTACCAGCTATGCTTGCGTCATCATTTATAATTACTGGTATAGTTATTAATCAAACATTTATTGTCGAATCTAAAGAGTGGGAAAAATTTGCTATTGCAAAATCATTTATGGTTTATTCAATACTTACTGTAGCAACTCTATTTTTTTCGGGTTTTTTAGTTGATAAATTTACCAGCAAAAAAATTTTCCCACTTCTTAATGTTCCTCTACTTTTAAGTTTAATTGTATTGGCGATTTTTGACCATCCTTATTCAGTCTTCGTTTTTATGGGATTTATGGGTATTTCAAACGGACTGACAAATGTTCTAATGTCTTCATTCTGGGCTGAAATTTATGGAGTAAATTATTTGGGATCTATTAAAGCTTTAACCGGTTCATTAATGGTTTTTTCTACAGCTTTGGCAACTGTAGTTTTTGGAGTGTTAATTGATTTGGGATATTCAATAGAAAATATTGCATTTTTATGTTCAGTTTATACTGGAATATCAATAGCTATTGTCTTTATTTTTCAAAACACCTATAAACCTGTTTTGCAAAATAAAACTTGATTTTGTTCATACTTTTCATTAAGTATTGCTCATCCCATGGCACGAATTACTGTTGAAGATTGTTTAGAAAAAATAGATAGTCAGTATGATTTAGTATTGCTTGCTAAGGAAAGAGCAGCACAGCTTAATTCTGGAGAAAAACCTTTAGTTTCTGAAGATAATGATAAAAATACAGTTATATCTCTAAGAGAAATTGGAGAGGGAAAAGTTTCTCTAAAGACGATAGAAGATATTGCTATTAATAAATTAAGAAAAGCGCAAAACGAACCTAAGGAATTAGAAGATTTAGAAATCGATCAAGAGGATGATTTTGACAAAATTTATAAAGGCGAAATTTCAAAAAGTGGAGCGGCAATTTTGCCTTCTAAAAGAATAAGAAAAATTCCAGAAAAAATTATTAATTCTTCCGAGGCAGAAAATAAAAAAGAAGAAAAGATCGAACCAGAACAACAGTCTGAAAATACCAAAGAATCAACAGACAATAAAACTGAATAATAATAAAATTCATTTCAAAAAATAAATTAAATAATTAAAAATTTTTTATGAAAAGAACAGTCTCTGTAGCTCCTATGATGGATTGTACAGACAGACATGACCGTTTCTTCTTAAGGTTAATAAGCAAAAATGTAATGCTGTACACAGAAATGGTAGCTACCAAATCTGCACTTCTTGGTGATAGAAAAAAAATTCTATCATATAGTCCAGAAGAAAAACCTTTAGCGTTTCAAGTTGGCGGTTCAGATAAAAAAGAACTTTCAGAAGTTGCAAAAATAGTTGAGGATATGAATTACGATGAAATTAACATTAATCTCGGTTGTCCAAGCAAAAAAGTTCAAAAAAATATGTTTGGCGCATGCTTAATGAAAGAACCAAAATTAGTTTTTGAATGCATTAATGAGATGGTAAATTCTTGTAGCATTCCAGTAACGGCTAAAACAAGAATAGGTTTTGATGATACGGAGGATTTTGATTATTTAAATAAATTTATTTTGGGAATAAAAGAAGCTGGTTGCTCAACCTTTATTATACACGCGCGCAAGGCAATACTCAAAGGTTTAACCCCAAAGCAAAATTTAAATATTCCAAAATTAAATTATGAGATGGTTTATAAAATTAAAAAAGAAAATCCTGACTTAGAAATTATAATAAACGGCGGAATTTCTAAAATTGATGAAATAAAAAACCATTTAAAAATATGTAACGGAGTAATGATTGGTAGAGCTATTTATCAAAATCCATACTTTTTAGTCGATATAGAAAGAGAAATATTTAATGTTGTGAATAATCCCACAAGGGAAGAGATAGCTGAAAAACTATTAAAGTATTTAGAAAAAGAAGTGAAATTAGGAACTAAAGTAAATCATATAATGAGACATACCGTTGGTTTATATCATGGGCAAATTGGCTCTAAGGATTGGAAAAGATATTTAAGTGATAATATGATGGCAAGAGATTCAGATTTTCAAAAAGCAAAACATATAATGACAATTGTTCAAAATAACGAGAAGATTAACCAAACAATTGCATGATAGAAAACTTAGATCAAAATCAAATAATATTTATTTTAGCTGCTATGGCCGTTTCTGCGGTCGTTGTCGGTTTTATGGCTGGTTTTTTTGGAATAGGAGGTGGTTTAATAATGGTTCCTATTCTTTTCTATTTATTTAGCTTTGTTGGTATAGAACATGCGTTTGTTATGCATATGGCTATAGGCACATCTTTTTCAATTATAATCCCAAATTCAATTATATCAACAATGACACATATGAAATTTAAGGCTGTTGATTTTACTATTGTTAGAACCTTTGGAGTTTTTGTTGTGATTGGTGTTGTGCTTGGAACTGTATTTGCCGTTAGTTTAAAAACTTCTGGTTTGGTTTTATTTTTTTCAATTATGACTATGATTTTTGCCATTTATTTTTTAATAGAAAAAGAAAAAATTAATCCTACGCAGAAGAAAATAAATTTAATTTATAGAGTTATTTGTGGTTTTTTATCAGGTTTTTTATCTGCTCCTATGGGAATAGGGGGAGGAGTATTTAATACTCCAATATTTAAGATGTTTGGTTATCCAATCAATGTGGCTATTGGAACCTCAGCCGCTATCGGGTTCTTGATTGCTGTAATTGGAGCGATAGGTTTTGCGATCTCAGGAACCTATTTTAATATTAACGTTCCATTAAGTTTAGGATTTATAAATATTCCAACATTTTTAATTTTTATCCCGATTACTACATTTATGGCTAAGATTGGGGCTGAAACTGTTCATAAATTTAATAAAGGATTAATTGGAAGGATATTTGGTATTTATCTTTTTATTGTAGCTTGCAAATTGTTTTATGATTATTTTTCTTTTTAAATTTTTTGGTCATATTCACCAATTTTCCCAGTTTCTTTCAAAAGCTTATCAATAAATTCAAATATTTTCTTTTTCCTTTTATCAGAGGATGGACTTTCGGTAACAACTACCAATGAAGGTTTATTTGAAGAAGCTCTAATCAAACCCCAAGAACCATCTTCAAAAGAAAAGCGTATACCATTTACAGTCAATATATTGGTAATTACTTGATCATCTATTTTTGTGTTGCTGGCTTTTAAATTTTCTATCTTTTTAACTAACGACTGGACAACTTCATATTTTTCTTCATCTTTGCAATAAGGAGCCATGGTAGGAGTTTGATATGTTTTTGGAAGTTCATTTATTATTTCTGACATTTTTTTATTTTGATTATCTAACAAAAGACAAACTTGAATTGCAGAATTAATTCCATCATCATATCCATAACCCAGAGGTTGATTAAAAAAGAAGTGACCACTTTTTTCAAAACCTGCTAAAGCCTTGACTTCGTTAACTTTTCGTTTGATATGAGAATGACCTGTTTTCCAATAGATGGTTTCGCAGTTATTTTCTAAAAGGATTTTATCTCTTGCAAATAACCCAGTTGATTTTACATCAACAATAAATTTTTTATTTTTATAATTTGGAGCTAAGTTTCTTGCTATAAGCAAACCTACCTTGTCAGAGTAAATTTCTTTTCCATTGTTATCAATTATACCAACTCGATCGCCATCACCATCAAAACCAAAACCTATGTCAGCTTTATTTTCTTTGACAGATTTACTAATGGCTTGAAGCATTTTAAGATCTTCTGGATTAGGATTATATTTTGGAAAATTATAATCAAGGTTACAATCTAATTCTATAACTTCACAACCAATTCCTTTTAAAACTTTTGGAGCAAATATACCTGCCGTACCATTTCCACATGCGACAACAACTTTAATTTTTTTTTTAATTTTATTTTTTATTAAATTATTAATATAAATATCTTTAAACCCTTTAATTTTTTTATATGATCCTTTTCCCTTAATAAATTTTTTTTCAAAAACAATTTTTTTTAATTCATTCATTTCAATAGGTGAGTGAGTCAATCCTTTTTCAATACCCATTTTTATTCCCGTCCAACCATTTTCATTATGGCTTGCAGTAATCATTGCAACAGCGTCTGCATCAAGATTGAATTGGGCAAAATAGACAGTTGGTGATAAGGCTAATCCTATATCTTCAATATTACAGCCGGTATCTCTTAGGCCCTCTATAAGTTTTTCTTTTACTTTTTCACTATAGGATCTGTAATCATGTCCGACTATTACTCTGGGGGATTTGTTTGTTTTTGAAATAATTTGAGAACCTAAACCTTGGCCAACTTTTTTAATTCCCTCATTATTTATATCTTTGGGATATAACCATCGCGCATCATACTCTCTAAAGCCAAAAGGGTTTATATGAGGGTATTCAATATTTGGCATTCTCACTTATCTAATATTTTTATATTTTTTGATACTAATCAAATTTAGCGGTATTTAGATTTTATCCTTGCTATTATATTAATGTTCTTATAATGTTCTATTGATTTGAATAAACATGTAGTATATCAAGGTAATGTGTACACAACATATAGTTGTTTTTGCGCAAAAATTTAATAAAATAGATAATATATGAATAAAAACCTGTCATTAGCCATCGAGAAGGCTGTCGAAAAAATTCACCCTAAAGATAATTTTCCAATTGATCAAAGGGAGGCAGATAAAAAACCTGATCTATTTTCGTTAACCTCTCAAACAGAGCTCTTTCAAAATGATAAAGGAATAACAATAAAAATTGATAGAGATAAGGACTCAAAATTAACTGATTTTGGTAAAGCGACTTTAAGCGATAGATATTTAGGACAAAACGAGTCTCACCAAGATTTATTCGCTCGTGTTGCAAGCATATATGCTGATGACAATTTACACGCACAAAGAATTTACAATTACATAAGTAATTTATGGTTTATGCCAGCTACTCCAATTTTGTCTAATGGAGGTACAGAGAGAGGATTGCCAATATCATGTTTTTTAAATGAAGCAGGAGATAGCTTGGATGGGATTTTAGATTTGTGGAGCGAGAATGTTTGGTTGGCAGCAAAAGGAGGAGGTATAGGAAGTTATTGGGGAAACCTTAGATCAATAGGAGAAAAAATTGGTAGAGTTGGTAAAACATCAGGTATAATTCCTTTCATTAAAGTAATGGATTCTTTGACAATGGCAATAAGTCAAGGTTCTTTACGAAGAGGATCTGCCGCTTGTTATCTACCGATCGATCATCCAGAAATAGAAGAGTTTATTGAAATGAGAAGACCCACAGGAGGCGATCCGAATAGAAAAGCTCTGAATCTACATCATGGTATATTAGTTAGTGATGCATTTATGAGAGCCGTGGAAACTAATTCTGAATGGGCATTGAAAAGTCCTAAGGATGGAATTGTTCAATCGGTTATATCTGCAAGAAATTTATGGATAAGATTATTAACAGCTAGAGTTGAAACGGGTGAACCGTATATTATTTTTATAGATACAGTAAATAGACTTATTCCACAACATCATAAGTTAGCTGGATTAAATGTAAAAACATCCAATCTTTGCAGTGAAATAACATTACCAACAGGAATAGATAAAGATGGAAAAGATAGAACGGCAGTATGTTGTTTGTCTTCTTTGAATTTGGAAACTTATGAAGAATGGAAAGATGATCCAAACTTTATTGAAGACGTTATGAGATTTTTAGATAATGTTTTGACAGATTTTATTGAAAGAGCTCCAGAATCTTTTAAAGACGCAAAGTATTCTGCAATGAGAGAAAGAAGCGTGGGTCTTGGAGTAATGGGATTTCACTCTTTTTTACAAAAAAATTCTATTCCATTAGAGTCAGTAATGAGCAAAGTTTGGAATGAAAAAATATTTAAACATATTCAAACAAATGTAGATGCATCATCTAAAAAGTTATCTGATGAAAGAGGGGCTTGTCCTGATGCTGAAGAATATGGTTTTAAAGAAAGATTTTCTAACAAAACTGCAATTGCGCCAACAGCTTCTATTTCAATAATTTGTGGAGGAGCATCACCTGGCGTTGAACCTATAGCTGCTAATAGCTACACACACAAGACTCTTTCTGGTTCTTACAATGTTAGGAATAGATATTTAAAGAAAGTATTGGAAAAATATGGAAAAAATAATGAAGAAATTTGGTCTACCATTACAACTAATCAAGGTTCGGTTGAACATTTAGACTTTCTAACAAGAAATGAAAAAGATGTATTCAAAACAGCTTTTGAATTAGATCAAAAATGGATTGTTGAACTAGGAGCTGATAGAACTCCTTATGTTTCTCAGGCTCAATCGATTAATATTTTCTTACCAGCGGATGTTCATAAAAAAGAGTTACATCAAATACATTTTCAAGCTTGGAAAAAGGGGTTGAAAAGTTTGTATTATTGTAGATCTAAGTCAATTCAAAGGGCAGAAAATGTTAATAACGAACTTTCAACAGAAACAAAAATTTCTGGAACGAAAGAAGATCAAGACAATGAAGAATGTTTGTCATGCCAGTAATAAAGTTAAAAAAAAATAAGGAAACCCAAAAAAAATCGGGTTTATTAGTTGGTAATCCGATTTATAAACCCTTTAGATATCCTTGGTGCTATGATGCCTGGTTAACACAACAGAGGATTCATTGGCTTCCAGAAGAAGTTCCTTTAGGTGATGATGTTAGAGATTGGCAGAAAAATTTAAATCCAGCAGAAAAAAATTTATTAACCCAAATATTTAGATTTTTTACTCAGGCAGATGTTGAAGTTAGTAACTGCTACATAAGACATTATATGAATGTATTTAAACCTACAGAAACACTAATGATGATGTCAGCATTTGCTTCCATGGAAAGCGTTCATATAGCAGCTTATTCTCATCTATTGGACACCATAGGAATGCCAGAATCAGAATATTCAGCTTTTTTAAAGTATAAGGAAATGAAGGACAAGTATGATTACATGCAAGGTTTTGATGTGAAATCAAACCATGATATTGCAAAAACCATTGCTGTCTTCAGTGCTTTTACAGAAGGTCTACAATTATTTGCTAGCTTTGCAATTCTATTAAATTTTCCACGACAAAACAAAATGAAAGGTATGGGCCAAATTGTAACTTGGTCTGTTAGAGATGAAACTTTGCACTGCAATTCAATGATCAAATTATTTAAAACTTTTATTGATGAGAATCCTGATATTTGGACAGAGAAGCTTAAAAAAGAAATTTATGAATCGTGTAGAACAATCATTTCACACGAAGATGCTTTTATAAATTTAGCATTTGAGATGGGACCGATAGAAGGCCTTACAGCTGATCAAGTTAAACAATACATTCGTTGGATAGGCAACAGAAGATTAGTTCAACTTGGACTAGAACCAATTTACAAAGTAAATAAAAATCCTTTAACTTGGTTGGACACAATGTTGAATGCAGTTGAGCACATGAATTTCTTTGAAGGTAGAGCCACAGAATATTCTAAAGCTTCAACAAAAGGTACTTGGGCAGAAGCGTTTTCATAAAATATTCACTTCCTTAAATAGATATCTGTTAGTAAACTAATTTCTTGGAAGGAGATGTTATGGCAACATTTTATGCGTTGGGTAAATATACTGCTCAAGGATATCAAGGTTTTTGCAAAGATCCAAAATCAGACAGAGCACAAGCGGCTCGAACTGCAGCTGAAGCTGTTGGAGCTAAATTAGTTTCATATACTGGTTTAAGAGGACCTTATGATTTTTTAGCAGTATTCGAAGGAACTTTTGCACAAGGTGCCGGTGTTAAAATGGCAACAGAAGCTAGCGGTGCTCTTTGCGATATTGCAGTTTGTGAAGCAATAAACATTAATGACGTTGCAGAAAACGCTGCAAAAATCGCGAAAGCATATAAAGGTCCAGGAAAATAATTTTATCTTTGGTTGAGAAGCATTACTTTACGGTGCTTCTCTCCACTGTATTTAGATAAAGGCCTAATTAATTTGTTAGCTGCATGTTGTTCTATTATATGTGCAGACCAACCTGTTATTCTAGAGATAACAAATATTGGTGTAAAAAAATCAGTATCAAAACCCATTAAATAGTATGTCGGGCCAGTTGGATAATCTACATTTGGATGAATATTTTTTTTCTCCAACATTATATCTTCAATAATTTGACTAATCTTAGGTAATTTTTTTTCTTTAAGTAGTTCTGCAACCTTCAAATAATACTTTTTCATGGTAGGAACTCTTGAATCCCCTTTACTGTAAACCCTATGACCAAATCCCATAATAAGTTTTTTCTTTTCTAAGGAATCTAAAATCCATTTCTCAGCATTTTCAGGTTTTTTAATCTTTTTAAGCATATGCATAACTTCTTCATTTGCTCCCCCATGAAGTGGGCCTTTCAAACTTGCAATGGCTCCGGTAATAGCTCCGTGAATATCAGATAAACTACTTGTTATTGTTCTAGCTGTAAAAGTAGATACGTTAAAGCTATGTTCAGCATATAATATAAGAGAAACATCGAAAGCTTTTACGATTTCTTCATTAGGAACTTTACCAAAACACATATAAAAAAAGTTTTCAGAAAAGGACAATCTTTTCTTTGGTGGTATTACATTTTTGCCTTTTCTAGCTCTAAAAAAGGCTGCTATACCGGTTGGAGTTTTCGCGAAAATCCTTATTGCTTTTCTCATATTTGCTTCAGGAGAATTATTGCTTGTTTCTTTATCTTCTAAACCCAAAACACTAACAATTGTTCTTGCAACATCCATAGGATGTGATCTCTTTGGCATGTGTTTAATAATTTCTCTCAAATTGATTGTAATATTTCTGTTTTCTTCTAGTTGTTTTTTAAATTTCTTAAGCTGTACTTTGTTTGGTAGCTCTCCATTCAAAACTAGATAAGCCACTTCTTCAAAAATACACTTTTCACAGAGTTCTTGAACAGCATAACCTCTGTAAGTTAGAGAATTTATATCAGGCATTACTTGGGAGATCGTTGTTTCATCAACAACAATTCCTAATAATCCCTTTTTTATATCATCATTCATAAGTTACTCATGTCCATCCGTTTTAAAATCAGTAATTTTTTTATCTGTAGTATTATATTTTTCATATTCTACCAGTTCATATAATCTTTTGCGTGTTTGCATTTTATCTATAATGTTGTTTTGATGTCCATCTTTCATAACAACATCTAAGCCATCCTCAACACTTTTCATTGCTAATCTTTGCGTTGTAACTGGATATATCACAATACTGTAACCCAAATTTTCTAATTCTTTTGAAGACAAAAGCTTAGTTTTTCCAAATTCAGTCATGTTAGCAAGCAAATATACATTTGAGTTTTTTCTAATTTTTTCAAATTCTTTTTCATCTTTCATAGCTTCGGGGAATATCATATCAGCGCCTGCATTTTCATAAGCCTTAACTCTTTCTATAGTTTTTGTTATTCCTTCGACAGAATTAGCATCTGTTCTTGCTATAATTAAAAAGTTTTTATCTTTTCTGGCATTTATTGCAGTTTTAATTTTATTGACCATTTTACCTAAAGGAATAATTTCCTTATTGTCTAAGTGACCACACCTTTTTTCGTCAATTTGATCTTCAACATGACAACCTGAAAGACCAAGCTGTTCAAAAGTTTCTATAGTTTTTTTACAATCACCAAAACCAGTATCAGCATCAACTATTGAGGGAAGATCAGTTACCCTTGATATTTGATTTGCTCTGTAACTTACTTCCTTTAAGGTGGTTAGACCGATATCGGGAATACCCAAATCGTTAGCCATAACAGCACCAGATATATAGGTACCATCAAATCCAATTTCTGTAATTAATTTTGCTGTTAAAGGATTGTAAGCTCCAGGAAATCTTAAAATTTTTTGTTTCTTTAATTTATTTTTTAATTCAATTCGTTTTTCAGAAGGATTTTTCTTTGTAAAGTGCATACCATAAATTGTTAATCAATCACGATTATAACAGCTGTTATTAGCAATAATACAGCTAATAAATATTCTATGATCTTTTTAATTTTTGTATTTTTGATTATTAATTTAATTGAGGAGCCAAAAAGAACCCATATACAAATAGAAGGAATGCAAACAAATGGAGCGGTTCCAGCAACAAACATTGTAGCGATGATAAAATTTTCTCCGTTAGGAAAAAAAGCAGTTGCTGCCGTTAAAGCTACTACCCAAGCTTTAGGATTGATAAATTGGAAAAGAGCTGCTTCGTAAAATTTTAGAGGTCTGCCAGTTTCTTTATTACTATCTGATAAAGATCCAAGAATTTTCCACCCAAGATACAGTAGATAAAAAAAACAGAGCCACTTAAGATAAAATTGAATAACTGGAAATTTTTGAAATAAAGCTCCCAAACCAAAACAAACCAAGGTTATTTGAATTACATGGCCAAAAGGAATGCCAAACATATGAGGTAGAGTTCTCTTAAAACCAAATTTAATTCCAGATGCAGTTAGCATTGCGTTATTCGGACCAGGTGTTGCGAACATGACAAAATAGTAACTTATAAGAGCAAAAAAAAGTTTGAATTCAATCATTTAGATATTTTTCAATAATTTTTTCTAAACCTATAAAATTTTTTACTAAGTGATCATGGTATATTTGGTTTATTTTTTTTTCTGTATATCCTCCTTCAATTAATACAAAAGGTATATTGGCACCTTGGGCCGCTCCAGAATCTGTTTCACTATCACCAATCATGATAGTTTTTTTTATGTTTCCTCCAATTATTTCAATTGTATCGGTTAGATGTCTAGGATTTGGTTTATTATGATTAAAAGTATTACCACCAGCTACATAGTCAAAAAAATGATAAATCTTTATCTTTTTTAAAAGATCTATTGATAAATGTTCCTGCTTATTTGTACAAACGGCCATGGAGATAGAATTATTTTTACACCAGTTTAAAAATTCTAAAGAACCAGTTATTAATTTACTCTCCTTATTTATATTTTTGCTATAGAAATTTATGAATTCTTTTGTCATCTCTTCTTCTATTGTTTCATCCGTTTTTTTTATTTTTCCGCTTAATTCAGCAATTTCATGTATTGATTTTCGGAGCATTTTTTTTGATCCTCCTCCGGCTAGTTTTTTTATATCTGACAGTTCTCTTTCTTCGTAACCAAATTTTTTCATCACGTGATTATGTGCAAGCATCAAATCTGGCGCTGTGTCGATTAAAGTTCCGTCTAGATCAAATAAAACAGTAAATTTTTGACTCATTTTATATAAGTAGTATAAAGAAATATTTTGTGAGTTATTTCAAAGTGTATATTAATGTAAAGAGAAATCTTAATGACATCAACTAGCAAAAAGAAAATAGCCTTAGTAGAGAAATATAGGCAAGAAAAATTGCGTAACCAGGCAATGAAAATGGGTGTTACGTTAAAGTCTCCAGAAACCGTTTTTTTATCTGATGATACAAAATTTGGAAAAAATGTCATTATTAATCAGTATGTTGTAATTGGAAAAAAAACAAAAATTGGAAACGATGTTGAAATTTTACCATTTACTTATATTGAGAACGCTACCTTGGAATCAAATGTAAATGTGGGTCCTTTTTCAAGAATTAGACCAGGGTCTTTTCTATCTAAAGGTTCAAGGGTTGGCAATTTTGTGGAGGTTAAGAAAAGTAAAGTTGGAGAAAATTCAAAAATTAATCATTTATCTTATGTTGGTGATACAACAATTGGTAAAAATGTTAATATTGGAGCTGGTACTATTACTTGTAATTATGATGGTAAAAAGAAAAATAAAACAAAAATTTTAGATGGGGCATTTATAGGATCAAACACATCATTAATTGCACCAATTAAAATTGGAAAAAGAGCTGTAGTTGGAGCAGGTTCAACTTTGAGCAAGAATGTAAAAGATAAATCTTTATCATTAACAAGAGCCAATCAAGTGGAAATTAAAAATTATAAGAGAAAATAATGTGTGGAATAATAGGAATAGTAAGTAATAAATCTGTTACATCAAATATAATTCAATCACTAAAAAAATTAGAGTATAGAGGCTACGATTCAGCTGGCATTGCTACAATTGTAAATGGCGATATAGATGAAAAAAAATGTACAGGAAGAGTTGATAATCTAGAAAAAATTTTATTCAAGAGCCCTTCAAATGGACCTTTAGGTATTGGTCACGTTAGATGGGCCACTCATGGAGTTCCAAGCCAGGTTAATGCTCACCCTCATTCATCGGAAGAAGTTTCTGTTGTTCATAATGGAATTATTGAAAATTCCAATGAATTAAAAAAAGATTTAGAAAATAAGGGATACAAATTTAAATCACAAACTGACACCGAGGTTATTACTTTTACACTAACGGATCTTTTAAGGAAATATGATTTGATAGATGCAATTAATAAAACTTTAAAAAAACTTAATGGTAGTTTTGCTCTTGGCATTATTTTTAAAAAATATAATAATGTTATAGTAGGAGCAAGAAGAGGCAGCCCCCTAGCTGTTGGATATGGTCATGAAGAAAATTATCTAGGTTCAGATTCTTATGCACTTAAATCTATGACTAATAAAATTACTTATTTGGATGATGGAGATATATGTATTTTATCAAACAGTAAGATTGAATTTTATAATTCAAAAAATAAAAAGATAAATAAAGAAATTTTAACACTTTCTGATGATAAGCATAATGCTGAAAAAGGAGACTATAAAGATTTTATGTCCAAAGAAATTAATGAACAAGATATGACTGCTAAAACTTGTATTAATGAATATGTTGATCATCTGAGACAGGATATAAATTTGTATAATTTTTCTATTAAACCCGAAGAAATCGAAAAAATATTTTTAATAGGTTGCGGTACAGCATATCATTCTTGTGTTATAGCAAAATATTGGTTGGAGGAACTTACAAGTATTTCAATTGAAGTTGATATAGCTTCAGAATTTCGATACAGAAAACTTAAATTTAATAAAAAAAGTTTATATATTTTTGTGTCTCAATCAGGCGAAACTGCAGATACATTTGCTGCACTTGACTTGTGTAAAAAAAATAATGCAAAAACTTGTTCTATTGTAAATATGGTTGAGAGCTCGATAGCTAGAGCATCAGATTTTGTGTTGCCCATTCATGCTGGGCCCGAAATAGGTGTTGCTTCTACAAAGGCATTTATTGGTCAAATGTTAGTACTTTATATTCTTGCTATAAAAATTTCAGAAGTTAGAAAAGAAATATCCAAATCAGACTATAGCAAAAAAATAACTGAACTTAAGAAGTTACCTGATTTAATAAGTAGAACCCTAAAATGTCAGGATAAAATTCAAATTATTGCAAAAGATTTTTTAGAATCAAAAGGAGCAATGTTTTTAGGTCGCGGTTTGTCTTTTCCAATAGCTTTAGAGGGCGCATTGAAACTTAAAGAGTTATCCTATCTTCATGCAGAAGGATATCCTGCCGGAGAAATGAAACATGGACCACTTGCATTGATTGAAGAAGGTTTGCCAGTTGTAATTTTAGCTCCAAAAGATAGATACTTTGAAAAAACGATTTCAAATATGCAGGAGGTAATAGCGAGGGGTGGTAAAGTACTATTGATATCAAATGAAACTAATAACGTCATTAGTGAGAATGTAAGATTTACTTTAGAGATACCAAAGACGGAAGATTGTTTAACACCATTTCTTATGACAATTCCACTACAACTGTTAGCATATCATGTAGCTTCACTTAAAAATTATGATATCGATAAACCTAGAAATTTGGCAAAGTCCGTAACCGTTGAATAGATATATAGCCAAACTCATTTCCATTGAATAGAAGTGGAGATTGGAAAGAATATATATGCATCATAGAAAATTTTATGGCTTAGATTTATTAAGAGGTATAGCTGGTTATGGGGTTGCAATTACCCATTATCTTTACTTTGTACAAAAAAGCATAAACTTTGAATATTATTCATTTCTTTTCGTGGAGATTTTTTTTGTTTTGAGTGGTTTTGTTTTAAGCAATCAATTAATAAAAATTTATAAAGAGAAAAAAAATATTAAGACTTTTTATCTGCGTAGATGGTTTCGTACCATTCCGCTATATCTAGTGGCTTTAATATTTTATACGGCCATTTCAAATAATTTTAATTTTGATTTTTTCAAATTTTTATTTTTTGTTCAAAAAGCAATTCCAAACTTTGTCGACAATGATTATTTTATGGTAGCATGGTCATTATCAATAGAAGAATTTTTTTACTTAATCTTTCCCATCTACCTAATTATATTTAACAAAATAAAACCTTATAAATTGGCAATTTATTTTATAATTATTCTTTCATTAGTAAAAATTATAAATCATGAGAATTTTTCAAACGATTTTTTAAGAACAGGAACTTTTTTAAGGTTAGATTCTATTGCTTTTGGTTTTTTGCTAAGTTTTTATTATACAAGATTAGTTAATTTTAAAAAAATAATTATCTTCTTAACTTCAATTTTAATTATAATATTTATAAATTATAAAAATATTTTTTTTAATAATTCAGGAATTTTTACAGTTTATTTTATTTTTTTATCACAAATTTTAAGTATGTTTCTTGTATTAACTTTTAGCAATATTGAATTTTTAATTAGAGGAGAAATTTTTAAAAATATTTGCAATACATTGGCTACTCAGACATATTCTGTCTATTTATTTCATTTAATTATCATGCATTTCTTGATTATTTCAAACAATTTTCTCATTAATAATTTAGTTGTTTATATTGGTATACTATTTACTGTATCAACAGTGATTTTTAAGTACTTCGAAAAACCAATTTTATTATTAAGACCAAAATATAAAGATGAATAAGTTTAAAAATTTTTTTTTATATATTTTAAGCAAACGAAAACATTGGCTACCATCAATATTAATTATTATTATTATATTTATTATTTTGATTATGGTTGGAAAATTTAATCCAATACTTTTTTTGTATAGTTAGTTTTTTAATAAATCGCGCTTTTTATTAGTTTAAATACAAGATCATGACCTTTTATTGATAAATGAACAGGATCAAAATTTAAATATAATTTTTTTGGGGTAGGGTGATTGCAAAAGTTCTTTGTTAAGTTTATATAATCAATTTTTCTTTTTTCAAAAACTTTTAATATTTTTTCTTGTGGAAGAAGAAATTTTGACTCACAATAATTTCTTGTTTGATATTCATACGGTAAGATTATAAATTTTATATTTATATCTTTGGATTTTTCAAAATTTTTTATTTCACCTATTTTGGTATTAAAAAAATTAATTTTTTCTTCATCTTTGTAATGATCAAGACTTTCAAAAAAATACCGTTTTGAAGGCTTTGTTACAATTCCTTTTAACCAAAGATATGTATAAGATTTTGTTCTAAGAAATAAATTTATTTTATTAAGAAAATAATTATTTTTGAGTCTTTGAATTAAATTAACGTTTTTTTCATCTTCGTCATTTTTCTTTTTTGTTGCTTTGCCGTTTATAATATCGTCTAAAGTTAAAATTATAAAAAAATTACTGTTACCAAACAACTTGTAGTTTTTTTTAATATCAGATAAATTTTCCGATACATCATTTCCAATAATAGCAGCATTTACATAAGATTTGTCTTCATTATCTTTTCTAAGCCTTCCTACAAAAGTTTCTTCTTCATTGACTCCAGAGCCAAATAAAACGCTATCTCCTATAAATATGATGTTATTTTCATTTTTTTTATAAACAAATTCCTTATATGGCACTCTATATCCATATTGGTCCAAAAAAACTTTTTTTCCAAATACCAATGTTTCCACATTTTTTCGTTTTTCTTTAAGTTCTTTTCCATGGCCTCTCAAATCTGCAAGTCCAAAAGATCTTAAAAAGATTTCGAAAATAAAGAAAAAAATCAGCGTTATTAGTAAATTATTTAAAAATATTTTTTTCATTAACTTGTACAAATTGTTTTTCTGGAATATACAGTGAATCGTATTAAATTGTTATGAAGAAATGGTCATTAAATAGTTGGAAAAATTATCAGGTTAAACACATTCCAAAATATGAGGATGAAAAAGAACTTGCTATGGTATTAAAAAAGGTAAGTTCATTTCCACCTTTGGTTTTTGCTGGAGAGACTAGAGCGTTAAAAAAATCACTTTCTCAAGTTATAGAAGGAAAAGCTTTTCTTTTACAAGGAGGAGACTGCGCAGAAAGTTTTGCTGAGTTTCATCCCGATAATATTAGAGATACTTTCAAAGTTATATTACAAATGGCTTTAGTTTTAACTTTCTCTGCATCTTTACCTGTAGTCAAAGTTGGTCGAATAGCCGGACAATTTTCTAAACCCAGAAGTTCTCCCATTGAGATTAAAAACGGAAAAGAGCTTCCAACATATTTAGGCGACAATATAAACGGCATTGAATTTAGCGAAAAAGCAAGAAAGCCCGACCCCAAAAGATTATTCAAAGCTTATTCACAAGCAGCTTCCACATTAAATTTGTTAAGAGCGCTATCCCAAGGTGGGTTTGCTGACCTAAAAAAAATTCATTTATGGAATTTAGGATTTGTAAATAAAAGTCCTGAAGGTAAAAAATTTAAAGAAATTGAAGACAAAATAAGCGACTCAATATCTTTTATGGAAGCGTGCGGTATACACGGCGATCATAATAGAAGATTGAGAACTGTAAATTTTTATACTTCACATGAAGCTTTACTTTTACCTTTCGAGCAATCTATGACAAGAATTGATTCTACCACTGGAGAATACCATGATACGTCAGCGCACTTCGTGTGGATTGGTGATAGAACAAGACAACCTGATGGCGGTCACGTTGAATTTTGTCGAGGAATTAAAAATCCTATTGGTATTAAATGTGGACCTACATTAAAAGATTCTGAATTAATCAAGCTTTGTAATATTTTGAATCCAAAAAATGAAGCGGGGAGAATAACTCTTATATCAAGATTTGGCGCAGATAATGTTGAAAAATTTTTACCTAAATTAATTAGATCAATTAAAAAAGAAGGTTTTAACGTTATTTGGTCTTGCGATCCTATGCATGGTAATACAATCAAATCTGCAACGGGATTTAAAACAAGACCTTTTAATAATGTGGTAAAAGAAGTTAAAAGAGTATTTGGAGTTCACAAAGCAGAAGGAAGTTATGCCGGTGGACTTCATATAGAAATGACTGGACAAAATGTTACTGAATGTACTGGTGGTGCTCAAAAAATATCAGAAAAAGATTTATCACACAGATACCATACGCATTGTGATCCTAGACTTAATGCAAATCAAGCTTTAGAACTAGCATTCTTGATTTCAGATGAGATTAAGAAAAACTCCCAATATTCAAAGAATATTATTCAAGCAGCATCTTAATAATTGAATTTTAATTATTAAGATCTATTTTAACAAATGAACATTAATATTTATGCAAACATCGGAAAGAATTGATTATATAAAAAATTGGATTATAGATTATTGTAAATCTATGCCTAAAGCACCTGAAGCTTTAGTTATTGGTATTTCAGGAGGAATCGATTCTTCAGTTACTAGTACAATTTGTGCCCTTACTGGAAAAAAAACTATGGTTCTTTCTATGCCAATAAAGCAAATAAAAGAACAACATGATTTAAGTTTGAAACATCAAAAATGGCTTAAAAATAAATTCAAAAATATAGAAGGGCATATAATTGATTTAGACAATGTTTTTAAATCTTTTAAAAATTCATTAAATCAATTTAATAATGAACATGGTCTGGCTAACTCAAGAGCTCGATTAAGAATGACAACGCTTTATCAAGTAGCTACCTCAAACAACGGCATAGTTGTAGGAACAGGAAATAAGGTAGAAGATTTTGGTGTTGGCTTTTATACTAAATATGGAGATGGAGGCGTTGATATTTCACCAATAGCAGATTGTACAAAATCTCAAGTTTGGGATATGGGAAAAAAATTAGGGATATTAGAGGAAATTATCAAAGCTCAACCCACAGATGGTTTATGGGACGATGGCAGAACTGATGTAGGTCAGTTAGGTATGTCCTATCAAGAATTGGAAGAAGCTATGAAAGATCCTAATAATAAAGAACACAAAAAATATTTAGAAATGAGGAAAAGGAATTTGCATAAAATGAAACCCATTCCTATTTGCAAAATGAAAAATGACTAAAAACTTAAATCTTTTTAATACTTTATCAAACAAAAAGGAAAAATTTCTGCCAATAGATAATAGTAAAGTTGGTATGTATGTTTGCGGTCCGACCGTTTATGATTTCCCTCATATCGGTAATGCAAGGCCATTAGTGGTTTTTGATGTTTTATTTAGACTCCTAAAAAAAATTTATGGTAAAAATAAAATTACTTATGTTAGAAACATTACGGATATAGATGATAAAATTATAGAGTCATCAAAAAAGAACAATAAGAGTATTAATGAACTGACTAAAACTATTACTAAAGACTTTCATCAGGACTGCCAATACTTAAATTGCCAAAAACCAAGTTTTGAACCTAAAGCAACTGATCATATTAAAGAAATGATAAGTATGGTTACAAATTTAATTAAAAATAAAAATGCTTATGAAAACGAAAAGCATGTCTATTTCTCCGTTTCTTCATTTAATGAATATGGGAAATTATCAAATAAAAATTCTAAACAATTAGTAGCTGGTTCAAGAGTTGAAGTTTCCAAATATAAAAAAGATCCTCTTGATTTCGTCCTTTGGAAACCTTCCGAGGTAAGCGATCCTGGCTGGGCTTCTCCATGGGGAAGAGGTAGACCAGGCTGGCATTTAGAATGTTCTGTTATGAGTGAAAAGTTTTTAGGTAAGAAATTTGATATACATGGAGGCGGTCTTGATTTAGTTTTTCCACATCATGAAAATGAAATTGCTCAATCACGTTGTGCAAATAAAACTGATAAATTTGCAAATTATTGGGTTCACAATGGTTTTGTTACCTTTGATAAAGAAAAGATGTCCAAATCTATTGGTAATATAGTTTTCATTAATAAGTTGAGGGAAAATATTAATGGTCAAGTTATAAGACTGGCGCTTTTAAGCTCACATTACAAACAACCACTGGATTGGAATGAAAGATTAATTCAAGAAAGTCAAAATACATTAGATAAATGGTACAACCAATTTGAAAAAATAGATTCAGAAGAATTAGACGATGATGTATTGAATCCACTTCTAGAAGATTTAAATACTCCCGAGTATATATCTAAACTACATTTGCTTTACGATGAGTCAATTAAAGGAAATAAATCTTCGAAAGTTAAATTTTTAAAAGCTTGCAATCTAATTGGTTTGCTTGAAGAAGATAAGCATTTATGGAAAAATTTTAAGAAATCTAAAGTTAAAATAGATGAAAGCTTTATTAATCAAAAAATTAAAGATAGAAATAATGCTAGAATAAAAAGAGATTACAAATTAGCAGACATTATTAGAAAAGAACTAGAAAATAAAGGTGTAGTCATTGAAGATAAACAAGATCAAACAATATGGAAATATAAATGAGTAAGGAAAAAATATATATTTTTGATACAACACTCAGGGATGGAGCGCAAACAGAAGGTGTAAATTTTTCTATCGATGATAAAAATAAAATTGCTAAAGCTTTATCGGAATTAGGAGTTGATTATGTAGAAGGAGGCTGGCCCGGCGCAAATACTTTGGATACAACTTTTTTTAATAACCCTCCTAAATTAGAAAATACGATTCTTACAGCTTTTGGCATGACAAAAAAAGTAGGAAGAAGTGCAGAAAATGATCCTGGACTTTCAGCGTTATTGAATACTAATGTTCCCGCAATCTGTTTAGTTGGAAAGTCTTGGGATTTTCATGTTGATGTAGCTTTGGGCATAACGAAAGAAGAAAATTTAGAAAATATTAAAGAGTCAGCAAAATTGTTTGTTAAAAATAAAAAAGAATTTATGTTTGATGCCGAGCATTTTTTTGATGGTTATAAAAAAAATCCAAAATACGCATTAAATTGTATTCAAACAGCTTATGATGAGGGCGCTAGGTGGATTGTACTTTGTGATACAAATGGAGGTACTTTACCTCATGAAGTAGGTGAAATTGTTTTAAACATAAGTAAAAAAATTCCAGGGAAAAATCTAGGTATTCACGCTCATAATGATACTGAAAATGCTGTTGCAAATTCTTTAACAGCAGTGCTGGCCGGCGCACGTCAAGTTCAAGGCACAATTAATGGACTTGGTGAAAGATGCGGGAATGCAAATTTGATATCTTTAATTCCAACCATAGTTTTAAAAAAACCTTTTTCTGATAATTATGAAATAAAAATAAATAAAAATAAAATTAAAACTCTAACTGAATGCTCTAGATTATTAGACGAGATATTAAATAGAAAATCTAATAGAAGAGCCGCTTACGTTGGGCCTTCAGCTTTTGCACATAAGGGTGGGTTACATGTTTCTGCTGTTTCTAAGGATCCTAAAACTTACGAACATATAGACCCAAGTTTAGTAGGAAATGTAAGAAACATTATAGTTTCAGATCAAGCTGGCAAATCGAATATTATGTCGAGATTAAATAAATATGGAATTACAATTGATAAAAATGATCCTAAAGTTCAAATGTTGCTCAACGAAGTAAAAGATAGAGAATTTATTGGTTATTCGTACGACGGTGCTGATGCCTCATTTGAATTATTGGCCAGACGTCTTTTGGGTGAAATACCAAATTATTTAACCATTTCTAAATATGATGTTACGGTAAAAAAAGATTCGGAAGATAAAATAAATTCTTTTGCTAGAGCACATATAATAGTTGATGACCAGGAAATTCTTTGTGAAGGATCTGGTAATGGTCCGGTTAACGCTTTAGATAATGCTATAAGAAATAATGTTGATAAAGTTGGAAAATATTCGAAATATTTAAAAGATTTAAAATTAGTAGATTACAAGGTAAGAATCTTAAATACCGGAACTAATGCTACAACTAGAGTTTCAATTGAAAGTACTGACGGCAAAGGGAAAAGTTGGTTCACAATAGGTGTTTCTCCTAACATTATAGAAGCATCTTTTAAAGCATTAATCGACAGTCTCGACTATAAACTTTATAAAGAAAAAGCTCCTGCAAGCGATTGATGAGTTTTAAAAATATCTATTTTATTTTAGTCAGGCCCCAATTAGGAGAAAATATAGGATCTGTAGCCAGAGCGTTGAAAAATTTTAACTTAAGCAAATTAAGAATTGTTAATCCAAGATGTGATTGGCCAAATCAAAAAGCTTTAGCAACATCTGTTGGAGCAAAAAATATTTTAAAGTCATCAACAATTTGTAATTCTGTAGAACAGTCCGTTGGTGATTTGGATATAATTTTTGCAACTACCTCAAGGATAAGAAAAGTTAATAAAAAAATTATTTCTATTTTAGATTTAAAAAAAAAAATTAAAAAAAAACAAAAAGTGGGAATAATTTTTGGTCCTGAAGCCTCAGGTTTATCTAACAATGAACTAAATTGTGCAGATTATTTGGTCAAAATTCCTACCAATAAAAAATTTAGTTCATTAAATTTATCTCATAGTGTAATATTATTTTGTTTCCAGTTATTTCAATTTGTTTCTAATAAAAAATTTATATACAATTCTAATTACAAAAGTATTGCTGCAACAAAGTCTGAAGTAAATAAATTTTTAAACTTTATTATTTATGGATTAGATAAAAAGGGTTTTTTACAACCAAACCATAAAAGACAAAGTATGATTAGAAATATTAATAACATATTTCACAGGATCAATTTATCAGAGCAAGAAATCCGTATTTTGCTTGGAATTTTCTCTACTTTAAATGAATTTAATAAGAAAAGCTGAATTGACAAAAGATTTTCATTGTTTATAAATCACGTTGTGTAAAATATGACAAAAAGATTAGCATCTAAGCATAAGGTTGATAGAAGACTTAAGGTCAATTTATGGGGAAGACCTAAAAGTCCGTTTAATACCAGAAATTATAAGCCTGGCCAACACGGAAAATCAACAAGACGTAAGATTTCAGATTATGGCAACCAGTTGCAGGCCAAACAAAAATTGAAATTTTATTATGGAAATATGAACGAGAGACAATTTAGAAATGTTTTTCGTAAGGCGTTAAAAAAAAGAGGTAATACTTCTGAAAACTTTATTGGATTACTTGAAAGAAGGTTAGATACAGTTATTTACAGAGCAAAGTTTGCTACCACTGTATTTTCAGCTAGGCAATTGATTAATCATGGCCATGTTAAAATTAATGGTAAAAAAGTTAATATACCGAGTTATTTGGTAAGCGAAACAGAGACTATAGAAATAAAAGATAAATCAAAACAACTAATAGTTATCGCTGGAGCTTTAGTTAGTAAAGAAAGAGAAATTCCCGAATATATACAGTTAGATGAAAAAAATAAAATTGCTAAGTTGATAAGAGTTCCAAAATTTTCTGAGGTTCCTTACCCCACTATTATGGAACCAAATTTAGTAGTTGAATATTATTCTAGGTAATCAAAGTTAAATTTTGTTAAAAAGAACTTCAATAAAACACGTAAACAGTATTCTAGAAAAGAACTTAAATTGGAAAGTTTTAGATATTGGTTGTGGATTTAGAGCTCATAAAAACGCATCAGTAATTGCCGATATTCAGGATTTTTCTGATTTTTATAAAGAGAAAAAATTTATTAAAATTAATGAAAAAAATTTGCCATTTAAGAATAAAGAATTTGATTTTGTTATATCAAGTCATGTTATTGAGCATGTAGATGATTTTGAATTTTTTGTTAAGGAACTAGAGAGAATTTCCTCGAAAGGTTACATAGAGTTGCCATCAAGGTTAGGAGATAATTTAGTATTTGAAAATGAAAATGATCACATATGGTGGTTTTGTTTTGATGATGTATCTAATACAATTGTCGCGTCAAAAAAAAACCAATTGATAGATCCATTTATTACAGTATCTATGGCTAAATTGTTTGAAGAAGTGTTTAGAGAAAGTTTTGTAATTGAATTAGCTTGGGAAGAAAAAATTGATTACAAAATTGATAATAATATTAGACAAGAAAATCATAAAAAAATATCTTTTTTTACATTAATCAGAAAATATTTAAGTAAAAAAATTAGAACTATTTTTAAATAACAATATTATCTATTATTTATAGCTAATTTTTTTCTCCTTGAGCTTGTTTTGCAATTCACCTTTTTCGAACATTTCTTTGACAATATCGCAACCTCCTATAAATTCGTTTTTTACATAAAGTTGTGGAATTGTAGGCCAATCGCTATATTCTTTAATGCCCTCTCTAATATCTGGGTCTTCAAGTACATTAACACCAATAAAATTTACATTTAAATGTTTTAGCATATTTGATACTGCCAAAGAAAATCCACATTGGGGAATTTCCGGAGTACCTTTCATAAACAAACAAACTTCATTTTTTTTAATATAGTCTTCAATTCTTTTTTTAATATTTTCATTCATATTTAATTTTCCTTTGTATTAAGTTCTAAAGCATGTAGTTCATTTCCCATTTTACCCTTCAAAGCTTTATATACTAGTTTGTGTTGATCAATTTTACTTTTTCCAGAAAAAACTTTTGATATAATCGTTGCTGAATAATGATTTTCATCACCAGCTAAATCTTGAATAGAAATTTCCGCATCAGGCATAGACTCTTTGATTAATTTTTTTATTTCTTCCAACTTAAGAGTCATAATTTATTAATTTTCTTTAAAATAATTTTTAAACCAAAAAGAATTTAATTTGCTTAGATCAGATAATTTTATATCAAATTCCTTATCCACATTTAATTTATCTTTCTGAGTCTTTCCAATTATTTCATAATATACACTATTTTTTTTCAAAATATTAGTTGCTTCTTTAATATTTTTTTCATTAATTTCAACTAAATACCTGCTTTGATCTTCTCCAAATAAATACTCATGAATGCTTATATTATCATTAGGAATTTTAATTTTAGCCCCAATTTTTCCAGAAATACACATTTCTGTTAAAGCTAAAAGTATTCCACCAGACGATATGTCATGTGCAGAATTTACAAGTTTTTTTGCAATAAGTGTTTGAATAGCATAACCGTTATTTTTTTCATTAAATAAATTAACTTCTGGAGGAGGGCCGTCTTTAAAAAATAGGACTTCCCTGAAAAATTCACTTTGATAAAGATGTCCTAAAGTTTTACCAATTACTAATATATGGCTTCCAATCTCCTTTATATTTTTAGTCATCATGTAATTTAAATTTTTTATTAAACCAGCGGCTCCAATAGTAGGAGTTGGTGCGATGGCTTTATTTTTTGTTTCGTTATAAAAAGAAACGTTTCCCGAAACCACTGGAAAGTCTAGATATGTGCAGGCTTGAGAAATTCCATCTATGGTTTCAACAAACTGTCCCATTATTTTATCTTTTTCTGGATTACCAAAATTCAAACAATTTGTAATAGCTATAGGATTTGAACCAACAGCAATGAGATTCCTCCAAGCCTCACAAACAACTTGTTTGCCACCCATCAAAGGGTTTGCCAAACAATAATGAGCTGAGGAATCTACAGTTAATGCAATGCCTTTATTTTTTCCATGAATTCTAACAACCCCAGAATCGCCACCGGGTTTTTGAACTGTGTCAGCCATAACAGTACTATCGTATTGTTCCCATACCCAACTTTTTTCTGAATTATTTGGGCTTATTAATATTTTTTTAAAAGAATCAAGTATTTTAAAAGATTTAAAATTTTTTTGCATATTAACTTTTTTTTGGTTTTCATTTTTTTTCCATTTTCTGTCATATACAGGAGCATTAATTGATAGAGAGCTTAAAGGTAAATTCGCAACTTCTTTATCATTGAAGTTTAAAACCAAGTTTCTTGAATTTGTTGTTTTTCCTATAATAGAAAAATCCAAACCCCATTTGTTAAAAATTTTTTTTGCTTTTTCTTCTTTTCCAGAATTTAATATTAGCAACATTCTTTCTTGAGTTTCTGAAAGCATCATTTCGTATGGAGTCATATTTTTTTCTCTACAAGGAATATTATTTAAATTTATTTCAATTCCTAAATCACCTTTCGATGCCATTTCAACGCTTGATGAAGTTAATCCAGCTGCACCCATGTCCTGTATCGCTATGATAGAATCGTCTTTCATAAGCTCTAAACATGCTTCTAAAAGTAGTTTTTCTGTAAAGGGATCGCCTACCTGTACTGTTGGTTTTTTTTCTTCAGTGTTATCATCAAACTCAGCCGAAGCCATGCTAGCGCCATGAATTCCATCTCTGCCAGTTTTTGACCCAACATAAATTACAGGTTGATTGATACCTTGTGCCTTTGAATAAAATATTTTATTTTTTTTAGCCAATCCTACGGCCATAGCATTAACTAATATATTTTCATTGTATGAATCATCAAACTTAACCTCTCCACCAACAGTAGGAATTCCTACGCAGTTTCCATAGCCACCAATTCCTGAAACAACACCATTTAACAGATTCTTTGTTTTTATATGTTTGTGGCTTCCAAAATGGATTGAATTTAATATAGCTATAGGTCGAGCTCCCATTGTAAAAATATCTCTTAATATTCCACCAACCCCAGTTGCTGCCCCTTGATAAGGCTCTATGTATGAAGGATGATTATGACTTTCAATTTTGAATACTAAAGCATCGTCATCTTCAATATCTATGACACCAGCATTTTCACCGGGTCCCTGAATAACTTTTTTATTATTGGTAGGTAAAGTTCTTAAATATTTTTTAGAAGATTTATAAGAACAATGTTCATTCCACATGGCAGAAAAAATTCCTAGCTCTAATATATTAGGTTCTTTTTGAATTAATGAAATTATTTTTTTAAATTCATGTGGTTTAATACCATGCTTGTTGATTATTTCATTAGTGATTTTCATTAAGTCGGTGAATTAAATAAACTTTTGAACATTAACGAACCATCTTCTCCAGATAAAATTGGGTCAATTAATCTCTCGGGGTGCGGCATCATTCCCAAAACATTTTTTTTATTATTTAGTATTCCAGCTATGTTGTTAGATGATCCATTAGGATTAGCGTCACTTATAATATTTCCTTTTTGATCACAGTACTTAAATGCAATTAAATTATTATCCTCAAGGTTTTGTAAAAGATTACTATTTGCAAAATAGCTTCCTTCATTATGGGCAATTGGCAATTCTATAACTTTTTTTTGTTTATAATATAAACAAAAATGATTATTAATATTTAATGCTTTAAGAAATACATTTTTTGACAAAAACCTTAATTTTTTATTTCGCAGTAAAACTCCTGGCAACAAACCAGTTTCAATTAGTATTTGGAAACCATTGCAAATTCCTAATATTAAACCACCATTTTTTTCATGTTTAATTACAGCATTTATAATTCTTGATTTACTGGCTATACAGCCAGTTCTCAAATAATCTCCATATGAAAAACCTCCTGGTAAAATAATTAAATCACACTTTGGTAATTCTGTTTCATTGTGCCAAACCATTTGATTTTTAATATGAAATTTTTCAAGCGCTACCGCGACATCTCTATCACAATTTGACCCAGGAAAAACAATTACTGCCGATTTCATTACTTTAAATTGATTGTATAATCTTCAATAACAATATTTGTTAAAAGGTTTTTGCAAATTTCTTCAACTTTTTTTTTTGCTTTTTCTTTATTTATTTCATTTAATTCTATCTCGAAATATTTTCCTTGCCTGACATTAATAATATTATCGTATCCCATATTTCTTAATGTTTGGCTTACAACTTTACCTTGGGGGTCAAGCACATCTTTTTTCAAAGTGACTATTGCTGATATTTTCAAATTATTTTTTCTTTATATTTACTGCTTGGGGTTTGCCAAATTTGACTTCACTTATATTGCTCTCTTCATGAAATATGCCAAGTCTTCTTGCAACTTCTTGATAAGCTTGAATAATATTCCCTAAATCTTTTCTAAATCTGTCCTTATCTAATTTTTTTTCACTTACAACATCCCATAATCTGCATGTATCTGGACTAATTTCATCAGCTAAAATAATTTCATTTTTTCCGTCTATATTTACTCTTCCAAATTCTAATTTAAAATCTACCAGTTTGATGCCTATGCCTCTAAACATGCCTAGCATAAAATCATTAATTCTTAGACAATAATTATTGATTAGATCTAAATCCATTTTGTTTGCCCATTTGAATTCAATTATGTGTTCTCTCGCAATAAGAGGGTCCCCCAACTCATCATTTTTATAACTATATTCAATTAAGGGTTTTGATAATACAGTTCCGTCAGGAATAGCCAATCTTTTCGTAAGCGAACCTGTAGCAATATTTCTAACAATAAATTCAATTGGAATTATTTCCACTAGTCGTACTAATTGTTCCCGCATATTTAATCTTTTTAAAAGATGAGTTTTTATTCCGATTTGGTTAAGGTTATTAAGAATATGTTCTGAAATTCTATTATTTAATACGCCTTTCCCTTCAACTGTAGATTTTTTTAGATTATTAAAAGCTGTAGCGTCATCTTTAAAATGTTGAATGGCCGTACCTTTTTCAGGCCCTTCATAAAGGATCTTTGCCTTTCCTTCATAAAGTTTTTTTCCTTTGTTCATATTTATTTTAAAACCCTTTTATATATCACGTTTATTCTTTTTGTATGATAGTTGATATCAAACATTTTCACCAAGTCTTTATTAGAAATTTTTTTATTAATCAATGAGTCTTTCGTTAAACTTTCGTAGAAAGATATATTTTTTTTCCATGAATTTTGGGCATTTTTTTGAACCACTCCATAGGCCTTCTCTCTTGAAACTCCACGTTTAGTTAATTCTAGCATTACTCTTTGTGAAAATATTAAACCATTGGAAATATTAAGATTCTTAAGCATTTTCTTTGGGTAAACATGCATATTTTGTAAAATATTTTTTAACCTGTTAAGTGAAAAATCTAGCGTAATAGTAGAATCTGGTCCTATATTTCTCTCAACGCTAGAATGAGAAATATCTCTTTCGTGCCAGAGGGAAATATTTTCCAATGCAGGAACAACATAGCTTCTAACCATCCTTGCGAGACCAGTTAAATTTTCACTTAATATTGGATTTTTTTTGTGAGGCATTGCAGAAGATCCCTTTTGCCTCTTATCAAAAAATTCTTCTACTTCTTGCAATTCTGTTTTTTGCAGATTTCTTATTTCGGTTGCAACTCTTTCAATTGATCCTGCAATTATAGCCAAAACAGAAAAATAATAGGCATGCCTATCTCTTGGTATAACTTGAGTCGATATGGGCTCAACTCTTAAATTAAATTTTTTAGCTACATAAGTTTCAACTTTAGGATCAACGTTAGCAAAAGTTCCAACTGCACCAGAAATAGCACATGTAGAAACTTCTTTAACTGCGCTTTCAAGTCTTTTTTTATTTCTTTTAAATTCTTCATAAAAACTTAATAGTTTTAAACCAAAAGTAGTTGGTTCAGCATGAACACCATGGCTTCTTCCTATGCATATAGTTTTCTTATACTTTAGGGATTTATTTTTCAAAACTTTCAAAATTTCATCAATATCCTTACTAATAATTTTACTTGCCTGCACCAATTGAATATTAAAAGAAGTATCTAAAACATCAGAAGAAGTCATGCCTTGATGCAAAAATTTTCCTTCATGACCCACTTTTTCAGTAATCGAGGTCAAAAAAGCAATTACATCATGGTGTACTTTACTTTCAATTTTATGAATTCTGCTAACATTTATTGTTGCTTTTTTTCGAACTTTTGAAGATATTCCTCTCGGAATAAGTTTGAGTTTTTCCATTGCTTGAGCAGCGGCTATTTCGATATCTAGCCATATTTGATATTTATTTTTTTCTTCCCAAATTTTTTTAATTTCTTTTCTAGAATATCTCTGAATCATATTGAATAAGGTGGTTGTTCATATTTTTTTTTTGACTTAGTAAATATTTCAAAACCATTATTTGTTACACCAACAGTATGTTCGAATTGTGCTGACAAAGATTTATCTTTTGTTACTGCGGTCCACCCATCTTTAAGTAATTTAGTATTATATATGCCTTCATTTATCATGGGCTCAACAGTAAACATCATTCCTGTTTCTAATTTGATTCCTTCTCCTTTTTTTCCATAATGTAATATATTTGGAGATTGATGAAATATTTTACCTATACCATGCCCACAAAAATCTCTAACAACAGAAAAACCTTTTTCTTCTACGTACTTCTGAATAATTTCACCAATATCTCCCAAACGAATTCCATTTTTAATTATAGAAATAGCTTTCATCATTGAATTGTAAGTTGCCGAAACTAAATTTTTGCTTTTTACAGAAACTTCACCAACAAAAAACATTCTACTGGTATCTCCATGCCAACCATTTACAATTGATGTTACGTCAATATTAATTATATCTCCTTCATTTAAGTATTTATTAGTTGGGATTCCATGACACACAACATGATTTACCGAAGTGCAACATGATTTTGGAAAACCTCTATAGTAAAGAGGTGCAGAATATCCACCATTGTCTCTTATAAATTCATAACAAATTTTATCTAATTTATCTGTTGTGATACCAGGCACAACAAATGAAGTAATTTCATCTAATGTATCAGCGGCTAAACTACCTGCAATTTTTGCTTGCTCAAAAGATTCATTATAATTACTGTTCATAATTAATTTGATTATTAAGTTTTATCTCTTCATTGCTTAATTTACAATCGTAACAAAGGATTTTTACGCCATTTTTTAGAGCTTCACCAAAAGCTTTTTTATACTCTTGATCTATATCTTCCGCAATTTTAAAAGACTTACAGTCTTCTCTTTGAATTAAATATAATATGTAACTATCGTATCCTTTTTTTTTAGCAGTTATTAATTCTTTCAAATGTTTTGTACCACGGGAGGTAACAGCATCTGGAAATTCGGCAATTTTGTCATTTCTTACTAAAGTAACATTTTTTACTTCTATGAAACATCTTTCTTTATTATTGGAAATTAAAAAATCGAATCTAGTTTTGTCTGAAAATTTTGCCTCTGTTTTAATATTATTGAATTTAACTAGATTTTTTATTTTTTTTTTATTTAAAGCTTCTAAAACTATTTTATTAGTTAATTGAGTATTTATACCAACCAACGTTTTATTAACTTCAACAATTTCAAGAGTATATTTCAATTTTCTCTTTGGATTATCAGATTTAGAGAACCAAACACTATTACCTTTGTTGAGTAATCCCATCATTGATCCGGTATTAGGGCAATGTGCGGTAGTAGTTATATTCTGATATTTTATATCTACGAAAAATCTCTTATATCTTTTTATCAAAGCTCCTTGTAATAATTTCTTTTTAAATTTCATCTGATATAAATATTATTTGAATATGAAAAAGGCTAATAAAAAAGTAAATGCTGCAATTATCATTATAGGTAACGAGATCCTATCAGGAAGAACTCAAGATGTGAACGTGGTGTCAATATCTAACTGGCTTAATGAACTTGGTGTTAAGCTGGAAGAGGTGAGGGTCATTCCTGATATGGAAAATTCCATAATAAGAACTATAAATGATGTAAGAAAAAAATTTATGTATGTCTTTACTACAGGGGGCATAGGACCTACTCATGATGATATTACCTCAAGGTCAGTAGCTAAGGCATTTAATTTGTCTTATGGATATCATAAGCAAGCCTATGAAATTTTGGAAAAATATTATAGACCAGAAAATTTTAATGAGGGGCGAAAAAAAATGGCTATGTTGCCTGATAAGGCTTTGTTAATTTTTAATCCCTCTAGTGGTGCCCCAGGTTTTATTGTCGAAAATGTTTATTGTTTACCAGGAGTTCCATCTATTCTTAAATCTATGCTTGGAGGATTAAATAATAAAATCAAGGGTGGAAAAAAAATCTTAAGCAAAACTATAAGTCTGATAACTGTTGAAAGTGAAATTGCTTCATCTTTAGAAAAAGTGCAAAAGGAATTTAAAGATGTAGAGATTGGAAGTTATCCCTTTTTTAGACAAGGGAAAATTGGTGTTTCTATAGTAATAAGATCTACTGAAGAAGCCTTGATTTCAGATTGTTATAAAAATATTGAAAATTTTATAAAAAAGAAAAAAATTAACCAAATAGAAATATAATAATTATGCTCTATTATTTTGCTTACGGTAGCAATTTACATCATCTTCAAATGAAGAGAAGATGCCCAAATTGTCGTTTTATAAAAAAAATCGCTCTCAATAATTACAGATTAACTTTTAGAAGCAAGTATGGCGCTGCAGATATAGAAAAAAAAATAGGCAAAAAAGTTTATGGAGCTCTATATGTAATTTCTAAGGCTGCCGAAAAAAGATTGGATGTTTATGAAGAATATCCTTCCTTATATAAAAAAAAATATTTTAGATATCAAAAAAAGAAAGTGATGACATATATTATGTCAAAAAAAACAAAGCTAGTTCCTCCTACACTCAAATATTTAAATGTAATTAAGCAGGGATATAAAGATTGTAAACTTAGTATGAAAAGTTTAAATATCGCTTTGCTGTCTGTAAAACATCTTCAACGGTAATAGCTGATATATTTTTTGTATTGTGAATTTTTTTACTATCTAAAGCTATCGATTTTTCATATTCAGGTGCAAACTTTTCTGAATCTGTTGGCCCAAACAAAGAAATCATAGGAACTTTGGATAATGACAGCATGTGCATAACTCCATTATCAATTGTTATTACAAAATCTAACCGTTTTCCAAGGCAAATAACTAAAGCCGGCGAAGATAAATTTGATTCGTGTTCTGGAAAAAGCGAATACGGAATTAATTTCTGAATTTTATTTTTTAATTCCATATTTTTTTTTTCAATAAAAAAAACAGGAGTTTTATTACTTTGTTTAAGTATATTACATAAATTAACAATATTTTTTAAAGGCCATTCTTTTTTTCTATAAACATTTCCTTGCGTAATAGAAAATCCAATGTAGTTATCTTTTGGTAATAATTTTTTTGACTCAGTATCGAATTTATTTTCAATCTTACTTATATCATAATCTATTAATTTACAGTTAGTACTTAGTATACTATTAACAGCTTGTACGATGTTATCATTAATTTTATTCATTTTTTTTATACTTAAGCTAGGTTTTGAAAATTTGAAATTATAACAAGATGATAGAAAATATTTATGTGGTATCATTTTTAATATTAAAGAATTTCTAATTTTTGATTGTAGGTCTATTATTAAATCAAATTTTTTGATGTTGTGCTTTTTAATTCTTCCTTTAACAATCAACAAGTGCCACCACCTGAAACCAAAATATTCAATATCTAAATTTAATGTATCTATATGACAATTAAGATCCTTTAAGCTCGAATTAAAATGATTTTTGTGGGCGCAAAGGTAAAAAAAATTTGCATTTCTAAATTCATTTTTTAATGTATTAAATAATGGTAAAATTTGTAATGCATCACCAACACCGCCACCTGAATTATATAAAAGTATTCTATTAATCATTATATAAATATAACACTCATTATAAGAGAAATGGTAAAAAGTTTAATCGACAATGTCAATTTTTTTTAGTAGTTTAATTTCTTAGGAGTTCTTTAATGAAAAGTATATCAAAAAAAACTAGAATGACAGGACAAGGTCAAATAGGTTATCGATTCGATCCAATCAACTACTATTAAGAATTTTATAATAATAAAAATAACATAATGAAAAAAGCTATTTGGATTTCTGATTTAACACATACCGCTCAAGGAATTGGTGCAAATGGTTTTCCATTGGGAGCAAGCTATATCTATGCTTATGCTAAAAAAATTTTTGGGAATGAATTTGATTTCAAACTATTTAAGTTACCCACTCATTTGGAAGAAGAACTTAGGAGCATATCTCCAACTATATTTAGTTTTTCTAACTATAGTTGGAATTTGGAATTGGGACATAAATTTGCTCTTTTAGCAAAACAGAGAGATCCAAATGTAGTGACCGTTTTTGGTGGACCGAACTTTCCAACAGATGAAAATGAAAAATTAGATTTTCTAAAGAAAAAATCTGCAATAGACTTTTATATTGAATTAGAAGGAGAGCTTGGTTTTGTAGATCTGGTAAAAGCACTTAGTGAGAATAACTTCAATGTTAAACAACTGAAAAAACTTGGAAAAAAAATAATTAATACTTGCTATATATATGATGACAAACTAATTACTGGTTCAATAGAACGAATTAAAGATATCAATATTCTTCCCTCTCCCTATCTTACTGGAGCTTTAAATCAAAGTTTCCAGCTTCCTTTAATACCGATGATTGAGACAACTCGCGGTTGTCCATTTACTTGTACCTTTTGTGCGGATGGGCTTAGTATTAAAAGTAAAGTAAATAGATACGAATCACAAAGAACACGGGAAGAATTACAACTCATTGCAAAAAATATTAACAAGGTTGATGAACTTATTGTTACCGACCTAAATTTCGGTATGTACAAACAAGATATGGAAACGGCCAAAGAGATAGCTAATATACAAAAGAATTATAACTATCCTATTTCAGTAGACGCCCCTGCTGGAAAAAATATGCCTAAACGAATTATAAATATTGCAAGCATAATGAAAGGATGGTCTATGGGTGGAGTTATTCAATCCAGCGATCCTGATGTACTTAAAGCAATTAAAAGAAGCAATATATCAATTTCTGCTTATCAGGATTTAATTGATTTTGGTAATAAGCAAAAGACCAATAGAACTTATACAGAAATCATACTTGGGCTACCTAGCGATACCAAGGAAAAACATTTTGAATCTCTACGTTTAGGAGTTGAGAAAAACGTAAACAATTTAAGAATGCACCAAGCAATGTTATTGACGGGTACTGAGATGGCTTCAAAAAGAGATCGTGAAAAATACGGATTAGTAACTAAATTTAGAACACTTCCAGGTAATGTTGGTAATTATAATATATTAAACGAAGAACATCCAGTTGCCGAAATAGAAGAAATTGTTGTTGGTAGCAACACTCTTTCTATGAATGACTATGTTGAGTGTCGAATAATGAATTTAATTATTAAAACTTTCTATAATAATAATATATTCAATGAAATTCATTCTATGCAAAGAGCTATGGGTGTATCTCCATTTGATTGTCTACTTTACATTAAAGATCATGAAGAGATGTACACAAAAAAGGTCAAAAAGATTATAGAAAGTTTTGTTACTGAAACTACCGAGGATCTTTTTGATACCAGAGAGAAAGCAAATGAATATGTTCTGTTACCAAATGTAATAAATAAATATATAAATGGAGAACTAGGTACAAATGAATTGTTTTTGCATAGCTCTCTTTTATTCAATGAATTTAAAGATATATCAGATTTGATATTTGAATCTGTTAAAAGAGTTATCAAACAAAAAGGCATACTTACTCCACTAATTGAAAACTATTTAACTGACCTGAAAAGATTTACGCTTATGCGCAAAAACATACCACTAAATAATACCGAATCAGTTTTGCTTGGTGAGTTTGAATATGATTTTGAATCGATTCATAAATCAGAATACTTTCTGAATCCTAATTCTATTTCAAAATTAAAAACCCCAATTCAGTTAAAATTTTTTCACACTAATAAGCAACAAGAGCATATAACGAACCAACAAAAATTGTATTCCAATCACGCTCTTGGTTTAGGAAGAATGCTTCAACAAACAAATCTTAATTTGGTATTTCGAAGTTTTGAACGAAATCAATAATTTTTAGCCAATTTCCTAGTTGGATTTTTAAGACTTAATATTAGAGGAAATAACTAGATAGCATCACCAAGACCATCATCAGGATTATATAAAAGCAATCGGTTAATCATTGTAATAATATTTTCGAGCAAGCTAGAAAAAAGAATATATTTTATTTAGCATAATTTTCATTCTAAAAATTTCCAATTCTGGAGAAAATTTTTTTATTAATTTCTCTCTTGTAGATTTAAATTTTTTATTTTTTTTCTTATTTTTTATGGATTTTAAGATTTCAAAAGAAAATTTTGAGAAGTTGCCAACTGGTATTTCAGTAAAAACAGGTTCATGCCAATATTCCTTGCCCGCTTCACCAGTATAGCCAATTACCTTATTACCTGCTATTGCAGCTTCAACCGGTGGCAATGGTAAGCCTTTGAGTTGACAAAAAGATAGAAATATTTTTGATTTTAAAAGATGCTTATATATTTCTTTTTCCTTTAAATTATGAAGAGTTTTTATCTGCCAATTCTTTGGTAAATAATGTCTTAAAAAGAACATTAAATGTGATGAATGCTCAGGAAATTCTCTGGGCATATATGTAATCATGTTAATTTTTTTAACTGAAAAATTAAAATCTTTTTTATCTAGAGAATATGCGCTTTCTTGAATTTTATTACTACAAAAGGGAAATGCTGACTTTACACATTTGGTAATATCTTTTCCATAGGATAAAACAAATTTTGCATTTTTATAAGCTTTGTCCAAAGATTGATAATCATTGGTTGGATTGAGACAATAACCATTTTGAGCAAATATTGCATATGGAATTTTTTTCTTTATGCATAAATCATTTGCAAAATGTGCATATAATTCTGGTATAATTATAAAGTCCTTTTTTTTATCAAAATTAAAATCATTTTTAACTTTGATATTATTCTTAAACCAATTAAATTTAAAATCCTTTTTGACGGTAATATCTTTAGAACTCCAACCAGTATATTTAGGTCCTTTACTTCTAAAAACTTTACTTAATGAATTACTCCATTTTTTAGATTTCTTTTTTTTAATGTGTAAAACTTGTGAAGTAAATCGTTTTTTTAATTTGTTAATTAAATCTGAATGTTTGTATATTATTTTGGCTCCACCAGAGGGCCCTTTTTCGGCATGGCATAGATAAATTATATTTAAAGAATTATTGCTAAGTTTCATATTTAATTACTATCACAGTTTTATTTAAGCTATAAAATTAATAGGCTTTTATTTTTAGAAAATTTAATATAAATATCGATACTATATATATTAATTAAATAATAATTTGGTAAATAATATATATATGCGACAAAATGTTGATAAATCTACCTAAACTATCTATTGTAACATTGATACTTATTAATCATGTTGTCAAATTTAGTATTCATTTTGGAAAGTTGTCTTAAATGATCAATTTTTTTTAGTAGTTTAATTTTTTAGGAGCTCTTTAATGAAGAATATATCAGAAAAAAATAATTTTTTTGAATTAGCAAAGTCTATTGATTTAGATGAAATGCGTCCAAAAGGTTTTCATGAAAAAATCGAATCATTGTTGCGTACTATTAATGAAATAGTATCTTCTAAAAGTGGGTGGGTTGAAGTTTCAAATTGTCCAATTTGTGGTGAACAACATTATGAAGATTGGATGAAAAAAAATGGAAATTTTATAAGACGCTGTAAAACCTGCACTCATGGATATGTAAGTCGCCGTCCCAAAATAATTTCTGAGGCTTATGAAAACGAAGAACATAAAAACAGATCTCTTACCATATATGACAAAATGCGGAAATATAGAATTGAAAGATTTGCTAAAGAGAGAGTAAATTTGCTAAAAAAATTTAAAGATAAAGGAACATTACTAGATTTTGGTTGTGGAACTGGGTGGTTTCTTGAACATGCCAGAAAAACCTACGAAGTTGCGGGTTTTGAACCTACAAGAAATTTGGCTAAATTCACATCAAACTTATTAAAAATTAAAGTTGATAGCGACATAAGTAATTTTAAAAGTAGTTCATTTGATATAATAACTGCATTTGATGTTATCGAACATGTTGCCGAACCAAGAGAAACATTTAAGGAATTTTTTAAACTATTGAAAAAAGATGGTATTTTGTTAATTTATACTCCAAACGCGAATTCAATAGGATTTGATTATATGAAGGAACGTCAAAATAATGTAACACCTCCTATTCACCTTCACTATTTTAATGAAAAATCTATTAACAAATTAGGTGAAAAATCTTTTTCCACAATTTATTTTAAGACAGCAGGTTTGGATATCGGCGATATATATGCACACGAAAGAGATAATGGAAATAAGCAATTTTCACATTTTCTCTACGATAATTATCAGGTTTTACAAACGTTTTTTGACCATATGGATTCTGGTAACCATCTAAGAGCAATATTTAAAAAAAACTAGAATGACAGAACAAGGTCAAATAGGTTATTGATTGGATTCAATAAAAATATGTGCCCTCGTGGTGAAATTGGTAGACACAAAGGACTTAAAATCCTTGCCCGTTTGGGAGTGCCAGTTCGAGTCTGGCCGAGGGCACCATAAGAAATAATGAAAGTCTTTGACTGCACAACATTTTTTGATGAAAATTTAATGTTAGAAGTTAGGTTTAATATACTTAACAAGCATGTTGATAAATTTATAATTGCTGAAGCAAAATATTCTCATAGTGGAGAAAGGAAAAAATTAAATTTTAATATAAATAAATTTACTGAATTTAAGAAAAAAATAATTTATTTAGTGGTTGAGAATGAACCCGATGGTATTGTTTATCAAAAAGGAGATCAAAAGCTTTTCGAAAATAAAAGCGATATGAGAAAAAATAGCATTAAAAGGATTGCTTATCAGAGAAATAAAATAGCAGAATCTTTAAGCGAAGCAGATGGTGAGGATTATATATTTTATAGTGATAATGACGAAATTCCAAATTTTGACAATTTTAATTTTAAAGATAGTCAAAATAGCATAATAATTTTTAAACAGAAATTATTTTATTATAAATTTAATCTTTTTTGTGATCGGATAGCGTGGTACGGAACCAAGGGATGCAAGAAAAAAGATCTTATCTCTTTAAGTTGGTTGAGAGAAGTAAAGGGAAAAAAATATCCCTTTTTTAGACTTGATACATTTTTCTCAAGAACAAAATATCAAAATGTAAAAATAATTGAGAACGGGGGTTGGCATTTTTCTCAACTAAAAACACCAGAGGATATTGAAATTAAACTTTTAAATCAAGAACATCACGATGAATATAAATTAGCAAAAAAAAACTTACCAAATATTGCTGACCTTGTAAAAAGAAAGTCAATAATTTATGACCATAAAGTCAAATCTAAAGATTATAAATTTTCTAAAGAATTTAAACTTAAAAGATTATCAATAGATCTCATGCCATTATTTTTAAAAGAAAATATTAATAAATATTCTGAATGGTTTGACCATGAATAAATTTTGCTTCATTATTGATAACGAGAAAAAAAATAATAAATTAAAGAAGTCTTTATTTAATAAATATAAAAATTATTCTTCAAAAGCATGCAAAGTGATCATTGTTTTAGGGGGGGACGGATTCATGCTTCAAACTTTAAAAAAATATCAAAAGTATAATAAACCTTTTTATGGAATAAACAGAGGATCATTTGGTTTTTTAATGAATAAATATAAAACACCCAATATCAACAAAATTGTCTCTGAAGCTAAATTACTTACAATTTCGCCCTTACAAATGAAAGCGTTAACTAAGTCCGGAAAGTTTTCTACAGCTATTGCAATAAATGAAGTTTCGCTATTAAGGCAAACCAAACAAACAGCATCTTTACAAGTTAAAAATGGAAAAAAAATATTAATTAATAAATTAATTTGTGATGGTATTCTTATTTCTACACCAGCAGGAAGTACTGCATACAACTTATCAGTAAGAGGTCCAATTTTATCGTTAAATTCTAAAGAACTTGCGATTACCCCTATTAGCCCATTCAGACCAAGAAGGTGGGAAGGAAAAGTTGTACCTTCATCTTCTTTAATACAAGTTAATAATCTAGATACTAAAAAAAGACCTGTTAGTGTTGTAGCTGATAATGTTGAGGTAAGAAATATTAAAAATGTTAAAATTAAAATAAATAATTTAATTAAATTTAAATTACTTTATGATAAAAATAATTCACTAACTAAAAAAATCAAATTAGAGCAAAATATAAAAATAAAAAATTAAAACCCAAAGACATATTTATTTTACAAATAAACGTTGATAAAAATCACATTTGGACTACTCATAAATAGTATTAGCTATATATATAAGTTGAAAAACTTATGTGATTTGTTATATATTTGCTTATACCCTGAAGCACATTAGGGAGAATGTATATGAAATTAAAAATTTATCTTGCAGATTTAACACATACTGGCCTAGGTATAGCAACGGAAGCATTTCCTCTTAACATTGGAGTAATCGGTTCTTACTGTTTGAAAAATTTCAAAGATGAAGTAGATATTAAACTATTTAAATTTCCAGAGGAACTTAAAGAGGCTATTGATAAAGAAAAACCCGACATTCTTGGATGCAGTAATTACAGTTGGAATTGTAATTTAAGTTATCATTTTGCAAACTATGTTAAATCTATTGATAAAAATATTCTTACAGTATTTGGAGGAACAAATTATCCTTATGATGCTTATAATCAAAAATTTTTTCATGAAAAGAGACCCAATATGGATATTCATATTTTTTATGAAGGTGAAAAATCATTTGCCAAAATAGTTGAAAGAGCACTTACTTGCGGAAGAGACATCAAAAAAATGTTTGTTGATCCAATTGCGGGATGTCAATTCTTAAGAAAAGATGGTGAATTAATTTGTGGAGAAAAAATTAAAAGAATTAAATATTTAGACGAAATTCCATCGCCATACTCAACTGGTTTGCTAGATAAATTTTTCTCTCAAAAACTCAGTATATTAGTAGAAACCGCGCGCGGTTGCCCATTTAGGTGTAATTTTTGCAATGCTGGAGATGCGTATTATAATAAAGTGAATCAATTCAGTAATGAATATGTTGCGGAAGAATTTACTTATGTTGCAAAAATGGCAAATAAATTTGATGTAAGACATGTTACGATTTGTGATAACAATTTTGGTATGATCCCAAGGGATGCTAAAACAGCTGAATTAATATATTCATTAAAACAAAAATATAATTGGCCAAAATCTGTAAGCGTTTGGACTGGAAAAAATAGTAAAGAAAGAATAATAGAGGCTACAAGATTATTAGGCGAGACTATGAATATAAGTATGGCCGTTCAATCAATGGACCCTAAAGTTTTAGAAAATATATCAAGAGCTAATATAAAATTAGATCACTATAAAGCTATTGCTACAGAATTAAAATCACAAGGTAGAGCCCAACACGGTGAAATTATATCACCTCTTCCAGGAGAAACTTTTGCTTCTTTTACAAAAGGGTTTTCAGATTTGCTAGATACAGATGTCACTAAAGTTGAAAATCATACAATTCAAATACTTCACGGAACACCATATGCCGATAATAAAAAATATATTGAAGATCACGGATATAATATTAAGTCGAGAATAGTTCCTCTCGATTATGGAAAGTATACTAACGACAGCTATGTCTTTGACTATGAAAAAGTTGGCGTCGCAACAAAAGATTTTTCTTTTGACGAATATATTAAATCAAGAAAATTAACTTTAATAGCAAATTTGTGTTTTAATGGAAATACATTTGAAGCATTGAAGAAATATGTATTGTCAATTGGTTTAAAAAGATCTGATTGGATAAAATATTTATACAAAAATATGGATAAATTTGATGATCCAATAAAGAAAATTTTCAAAAGCTTCATTGAAGAGTCAAAATCTGAACTATGGGATTCAGAGGAAGAAATGGTTAAATATTACTCCAAAGAAGAAAATTATAAAAAACTTATTAATGGTGAGGAAGGAAGAAATGTTGTTTACTCACATGTTACAATGATAATGGCTGATCAAACACAAACTTTGATCGATAATGTTGTTTCTTTATCTAAAGAATTTATAGAATCACATGGAATTATAGCAAGCTATGTAGCTCCTGCAGCTAACATCAATGATGAGTTAGAAGAATTGAAGAAGTATATTAAGTGTATGACTTTTGATTCATTTAATTTTAAAGATAATTTAGAATTAAGCAAAAAGTTTGAGTTTAAATACGATATTTATTCATGGTTAAAGACACTAGAAGATAAAAGCTTAAAAGATTTTTATGATGAAAAATCAGTTATGATTGATTTTAAATACGAGCAAGATACACTAGACCTCAAACGTGATGCTTTTAAAAGATACGGAGATACAGTTTCCGGTATTGTAAAGTGCATTCAAAGAACTGGTGGAGCTCAGTATTTTCACAGAAAAGCTGTTAGTATTTAAATTTTACAATTAATAATTTAAAACTAAATTAAAATTTAATTTCTTAAATGAATGACAAGAAAAATTATTAGAAACAAAAAAAAGGGAATCCTTTTTTGGATTACAGGTTTATCTGGAAGTGGAAAAACCTCTATAGCCAAAAAAATAAAAAAAAAAATTACTTACTTATATGGTCCGACTTTAGAATTAAGCGGAGATAATTTGAGAGAAATTTTTAAATTAAATAAATTTTCAAAAAAAGCTAGAATAAAATATGTAATGAATTACGTTCATTTTGCCAAACTAATCACTGACCAAAAAATAAATCTAATATTTAGCGTAATTGGAATGTATGAAAATGCTAGAAAATGGAATAAAAAAAATATAGATAATTATGTCGAAATTTATATTAAATCTGATTTAAGTAAAATTCTTAAATTAAAAAAAAAAACTCTTTACCCAAGAAATAAAAAAAACATTGTTGGTTTAGATATCAAACCTGAATTCCCAAGAAAACCAGATATAGTGATTAATAACAATTTTACTGAATCTGTAGATAATCTTTCAAAAGAGCTATTAAACAAGATTAAAAAACTTAATTAAAAAAACTATATTTTAAGATCTTTATCCTGCGTGTATTTTAGATTGTGTTTAAGCGCTAATTCTGCTTTACATAGCTCTATACCCATATCGGCTGCGTGCTGAAGGCTCGAGATATATTTTTCTCTTATCAGTGTATTTACGATTTCAATGGCAGTTTTTCCGCTAACTATTGCCACCATATCATTAATTTGAGATTTATCTAGTTGATTAAATTTGCAATATCCTGCTTTTAATAAATTGTTTTCTCTATCTATGTCTATTAGAAAATAGCCGCTTGGATCAATTACCCAATCGTGAATTTTGTGATATTTAGCTGTTATTTCTTTTTCTATATTTTTATTAATTTTAAACCATCTACCTTGAATTAATTCTTTCTTGCTCATATTTTTTATTTTACACTAAATATTTATATTCAAAATTAGCTATTAATTAAGCAAATTCTTTATAATAAAAACACTTCGTCAAAAAAGCAGCGTAAGAAAAAATTATTGTTGATAAGAGTGTGTTTACGAAAAAAGGGACAGCAAGCAGATAACAATTTATTAAACCATTTAAATTTTTTTCATACATTTCACTTAAAATCCAAACACCAAAATTTGATAAAATAAAAAATATAATTGAACCCAATAAACCAAAAATGAATAAATTTTTTAATTTTATTTTTCTATTAATATGAGAAAAAATATAAATTATTAACAATAATGACAAATAGACAAAAAAAATATTCTTGTAAAATCCAATAAAAATATCAGCTAATAACATGGAAATTATAATAACAGTGCAAGACAGGAGTATATTTCTGAAGAAGTAACTGCTCATTATTGCTACAGCTATAATTGGAGTAAAATTTGGTGGATGAGGTATTAATCTAGCAAACGCTAAAATTAATATTAAACTAATTGGAAAAATTTCTTTTTTTAAAGTTTTTTGTAAATTTTGCATAAATTTAATATACCCTTCTTATTCCAAAATTGATAGATCTATCCATCTGCGAATAATCCCTAGAGGTTTCATATTTTTCATCTAATATATTGTCTATGTTAAAAAATAGATTGTAAGTGTTCCATAAATTGTATTTTATCGATAAATCATTTACTAAATAATCATCTATCGTTTCGTCTTGCCATGTTCTGTTCCCATTTCCATAGTCTCTTGCGACGTCAGACCATTTAGTATTTAAAGTTAAATCCAAATTTTTATAACCTGGAATTTTCATATTTGTTGTTAAGTTAACAATATTTCTGGGAACTCTAACCATTTGGGCATTATGATAACTTTCATTTTTATTAGGATCGTCCTGCTCTGCGCCGTCATAGGTAGAGGTATAAGTATAGTTTAAATCAAAATTTAATTTATCACTTTTTTTCCATTTCGAAGCTAATTCCAATCCTTGAGACTTAACAGTTCCTGGAAGATTTTTTACAAGCCAACTAGATGAATTCCAGGCTTCTAAAGTATCATAATACTTTAAATTAAAATAAGTAGCATCAATACTTAAGCCTAGATCTGAAAAAGATTTCTCAATACCAAAATCAAAGCCTTCACTTTTTTCTGCTAAAAGATTATGTGTTCCAGCATCTTGATAAAAAAATTCGTAAAGCGAAGGAAATCGAAATCCTGTACCATAAGAACTTTTTAATTTTGTAGATTTATCATTGAAAAGATAAGCTAGTGTTGCTCTATGTGCTTCTTCATTACCAGAGTGTTTATGTTCATCAAATCTTGAACCCAATGTTGCATAAATATTATTAGTAAATCTACTTTGGTAATCAAAATAGCTTGATGTTACATATGCATGATTATCTATACGACCGGTCATATCTTTATTATATCCCATTTGGTCTTCTTCTCTTTCAAATCCGAACACAACACTATTATCAAGGTTAAAATTATAATTACCTGAGTATATAAACGCATATCTATCTCCATAATAATTATCTTGAGCAGCGTTGCCGCTATTTGGAGTTTCAGCAGCGATTCTTTCGATATATGTATTTGCTAATGTTAATTTATTTGTAAATTGACTAATTGGTTTATAAACCAAAGAAATATTTGATGAAGACTGCACAGCATCCAATTCTTCGCTATGGTCAGCTGAGGCAGTATGTACTTCTTTATCATATTGAGAATAAGTTTCAGCGACTCTTAGATTGCTTTCAAATTTTATTTTATCAGAAAATTTATGGGCATAATTTGCAACTAAAGAGTTGTTTCTGTATCTATCTTTTTCATCATTATGAGTCATGGCTGACATACCATCGGTTTGAAATCTTTCTAGACCAATATAAAAATTATTATTTTCATCTGCCCCAGAAATTGAAAGTGATAAATTATCGGTTCCGTGAGAGGCTTTATTATACTGTATATTTCTTTGAAAACCGGGTTCACCTTTTTTAGTTGTAATATTGATGGTTCCTCCTATGGCTCCGCTTCCATAAACGGAGCTCTGATTACCCTTTAAAATTTCTACTCTAGATATTTGGCTAGTTAGAATATGATTAAAATCATAATCATTTGATACGCTTGCTGGATCTGACATTTTAACCCCATCAATATAAACAGTTGAATATCTTTTTGGCAAACCTCTCAATTGAATGGCTGATGTTTGTCCTTGACCACCATTTTGAAAAAAATTAATGCTAGTTGAGTTAGTTGCTAAAGCATCTCCTAAAAAAAATTCGTTTGAATTTTCAAAAAATGTTTCATCAAGTACTGTTACAGACGTTCCTACGGTTGATACGGATTGAGCTTTTTTACTTGGGGCTATAACAATTATTGGTATATCCGCTGCAAACGCAGCATCAAAAGGTAAACTTAAAATTATTAATAATTTTACTAATTTTTTTAGCATAAGCACACAATTTTATGCCACTGCTAATTTTGCATTGTAGAACTAGACTTTGCCTGGCCTTCATTCAACAGCGGACTATACTAGGTGGTGTTCGGACTTAGACTTTCGTTTACACCGTTGCAGGAACAGTTAATGAATTTCACATTATTCCCCACCATGTATTATGGTATATTTGAGAGAACTATAAAAACATTTAGAAAGAGTCAATAGTTTTATCTAAATTAAGAAGAAGCTTTGGTGCTCTTTAAGGACTCAAATGGAAAATCTGCTTTTTTTATTGTTGATTTTCTCCATTTATGAAGTCAAAATAAATTTTTTTTAGAGTTAGTTATGCATTTTATAAATCCATTCAAAGGTTTAAGACCCACTGAAAAAAATGCTTCATGTGTATCTATTCCTAGCACAGATCATTTATCCGAAGAAATAATTACAATTCATAAAAAAAATAATCCGTGGAGTTATCTAAATATTTTTACTCATAAAATATACGGTAAAGCAAAAGAACAATTTGAATTAATGAAAAATAATTCAATATTAATTAAAGATAATAATAAATCTTTTTATATTTACAAAATTTCAACAAAGGACCATGCTCAAGTTGGAATCATTGGTACAGCAAAATTATCTGCCTACGATAATTTACATATCCGCGGACATGAAGAAATCTACTTTGAAAGGTCACAGAAAAGATTTGATCAAATAAATAATTTAAATGCTCAAGTCGGGCCTATTTATGTGGTTCATCCCGATGACATTAAACTAGCTGGTTTAATAAAGGAACAAATTACTACAAAACCTATATATTCTTTTGAAGCACTAGATAAATGTCATCACGAGCTTTGGATTGTAAATGAAGAAAGTTCTATTCTTAAAATAAGCGAAATATTTAATAAAATAAATCGGATCTACATTGCGGATGGCCATCATCGAATTGATGCATTGTCAAGATTTGCTGAATTTAAAAAACATCAAAATCCAAACCATACAGGGGAAGAGCCATATAATTATTTTATGGTAGCTATATTTCCTAAAAGCCAAGCAAGAATACTTGACTATAATAGATTAATAAAAGATTTGTATGGGTATTCTCCTGGTGACTTTATTAAACAAGTCAAAAAGAATTTTTCTGTGAAAAAGCAAGAATCTTCATACAAACCAAGGGAATCTAGATCATTTGGAATGTATTTAGACAAAAATTGGTATTCGATTAAATTAAAAAAAAATCCTGAAAAAAATTTATTTCGTATTATTAATTTAGATATAAATTTATTACATGAGTATTTACTTGAGCCAATTTTGGGTGTTGGGGACCCAAGATATGACAAAAGGATTGACTTTATTGCTGGTTTTCATGGATTGGAATCAATTGAAAGAAAAGTAGATTCAGGTGAAGCTAAAGCGGGTTTTTCTTTACTTGCAACACGAATAGAAGATGTAATTGATTTTGCAGATCAAAAATTAACTATGCCACCCAAATCAACCTGGTTTGATCCTAAACCCTTAGACGGACTGGTGGCATATGATTTTGAGTAATATGGAAATATTTTAAATTTTAACAACAGATATAAAACTATCCAGTATTCTTCATTGCCGCCGATATTCCTGCTATAGTTACCAGCATGGCATCTTTTAGTATTTTTTTGTTTTTATCTTTTAAACTATTTTTGTTTAATTTTCTCATTATATCTGCTTGTAATAAATTTAATGTTTCAGCATAAGTGTTTCTAATTCTTATTGATTCTCTATATGATTTACGCTGTTCAAGAATATGTGCTGGGATTAATTTCTTATTTAAATAAATAAGAGATAATAATTGTTTTCTAAGTTTTTCACCTATATTTTTTAATTCTTGATCTGCTAGACATTCTTCATAAAATTGAATTACACGCTGATCAGTTTTTGTTAGCACCATGTCTAACATATCCATCATTGCATAAAAAAAAGGCCAATTATTTAACATTTCTTTTAATATTTTATTATTTTGACCTCTTTCAGCAAGTTTTAATGCTTCAAGAGTTCCTAGCCAAGCGGGTACAATAAAACGTATCTGTGTCCAGGCAAACACCCAAGGTATAGCGCGCAAATTTTTTATATCTTTAGATTTGTTCCGTTTGGAGGGCCTCGAGCCAATAAAAAGATGCTCCAATATCTTTTGGGGTGTCACATGATAATAATATCTTAAAAAATTTTTATCTTTTCTTAAATTGTAACGATATGCGTAGCTAGCAACAACACTCATATCATTCATTAACTTGCACCAATTTTCTTTTGGTTTCATCGGTGGTGACAAAGTAGCTTCCAAAACTGAACCAATATAAGTTCCAAGAGTATATTCTGCCAAAGATTCTGTGCCAAATTTTTGTTGAATAATTTCTCCTTGTTCGGTTACTTTAGTTCTGCCATTAACTGTGCCTGGAGGTTGAGATTGTAAAGCTTCGTAAATAGGGCCACCTCCTCGACCAACCGATCCACCGCGACCATGAAATAAAGTTAATTTTACTTTATATCTATTTGAAATACTTTGTAATTTCTCTTGTGTTGAATACTGAGCCCAACTTGCTGCAAATTTTCCAGCATCTTTACTTGAATCAGAGTAACCTATCATTATTTCTTGTTTGTGTTGAAAATGTTTTAGGTACCAAGAAATATTATATAAATTTTTTATTACTCGATGTGCATTTTCTAGATCATACAGAGTCTCGAACAAAGGAACGGTGTGCAAACAAGATTTCATCCCAGCTTCTTTTTGAAGAACCATAACACTTAAAATGTCCGAAGCATTTGATGCCATTGAAATAATATAGGACCCCAAACATTCTCGTGGCAATTTTGCTATCATTTTAAATGTAGACCAAACTTCATTATCTTCTTTGTCCAATGATATATTTCTGGTTATTAAAGACCGTTTAGATCGATATGTTTTTGATAGAAAAGATATTTTTTCTTCTTCTGACCATTTTTGATAATCGCCTAATCCTAACCGTTGACAAATATTTTGTATCAGTTTTTGATGTCGATTAGATTCTTGACGAATATCAAGTTTGGCAAGATTTAAACCAAAGGTATATGCTCTTCTTAATAAATCTAACACTGAGCCATCAGCAATGGCTTTACACTTAACTGCACAAAGAGAATTATAAACAATAATTAAAGGCTGAATAACTTCACTGATCGATTGAACTAACAAAGATTTGTTTAAAGGTTTTCCTTCATTCAAATGCAACTCGATTTCTTTTTGAGTACTTTTCATTTTATTACGTATTGGTCTTAAAAAAAATCTGTACGGTTCTGAGTTGTTACCCGTTCTACTTTTTAAAACTTTAGAACATTCATGCATTGATAGACTTTCAATTAATTTAGTAAGTTCTCTTTCATATAAATTGGCAGCTTCCCATCTGGACAATAAGATAATTTCTTCAGTAGTTTTTGCCGTTACATTAGGATTTCCATCACGATCTCCTCCCATCCAAGATCCAAACACAATTGGTGAAAAATTAACTGGAAGATGTTTACCTGTATAGGCGTGCACAGATTTATCAAAACGAGAACATATTTTAGGTACAGCATTCCACAAACTATCCTCGATAACAGCCAAACCCCATTTTGCTTCCTCAGCAGGCGAAGGTCTGGATCGTTTCAATTCATCTGTTTTCCATATGGATGTAATTTCTTCATGGAGGCGCTGTTCTAAAGATGATGTTTCAATTTCAATATTTTTTTTCGTAAAGATTCTTAAATTATTAAATCTTTCTAAGATATCATTAACTTTTGTATATTTTTGTATGAGTGTACGTCGTTTAACTTCAGTTGGATGCGCCGTTAAAACTAAATTAATTTTTAAATTTTTAGCAATTTGAAAAAAAGAATTTTTAGAAATAGATTTATGCTTTAATAAGCGCTCTATAGCCTCTTCTAGGATAACAAATTCATTTGTTCCCTGGGCTTTACGTACTTTACCTATATGTATCTTTTGAACGCTGTAAAGAGATTCAGCCAAGTTAGAAAAATTTAAAAATTTACTGAAAGATCGAGCTATTATTAATGACTCTCGAGCACTTAAATTACGAATATTTGATTTTAGTAGACGAAACTTCTTTGTCTCATTTAGTCTTATTTTTTTCTTATTTTTTTTACCTCTGCTTGCTTTTGACAGGGTTCTAATTTTTTCAATTTTATTGAAAAGAACAATACCTTCTTGTTCTTTTATAACTAGCCCTAATATTTTTCCTAGTAAATGAACAATTTTAGAGAGTTTTAAAGTTGCTGCCTTTTTTTTATGTTTAGTTTTTTTTACCATTTAAAACTAATTTTACAGTTTCACCCATCACAGATGGATTTTTAGAGATTGTAACACCACACTCCTTTAAAAGCTCAACTTTTTCAACAGCACTTTCTCCATATGCAGAAACAATTGCTCCTGCGTGTCCCATCACTCTTCCTTTGGGAGCTGTCAAGCCAGCTATATAAGCTACTATTGGTTTTGACATATTTTCTTTTGCAAATTTACCTGCTTCGACTTCCTGAGGTCCTCCTATCTCACCAATCATCAATATCACTTTAGTTTGATCGTCTTGCTCAAATTTTTCTAAAATATCCCTAAATGAGCAACCATTGATTGGATCTCCTCCGATGCCAACGCTAGTTGAGACACCTATGTTTAAATTTTTCATTTGTTGCGCTGCTTCGTATCCAAGTGTACCAGATCGTCCAATAACACCAACCTCGCCTTGCATATAGATATGTCCTGGCATAATTCCTAACAAAGCTTTTCCTGGACTGATAATACCTGCGCAATTTGGACCTACTAATGTCATTTTATTTTTTTTAAAGTATCTTTTCATATAACGTTTAATTCTAATCATATCGTGGGAAGGAATTCCGTCAGTGATTGCTACACAAGTTTTAATTCCAGCATCAGCCGCTTCCATAGCAGAATCTGCAGCAAACTCCGGTGGAACAAACAAAATACTAGCGGTAGCACCTGTTTTTTTTACCGCATCTTTTACGGTATTAAAAACTGGCAATCCCAAATGTTTTTGACCTCCTTTGCCGGGAGTTACCCCACCGACAATATTAGTGCCATATTTAATCATCTCTTCCGCATGGAAAGAGCCAAACTTACCAGTAAAGCCTTGTACTATAATATTTGTTTTTTTATCAATAAAAATTGACATCGTTTTATCTAATTTTTTAATTTCTTTAGAGCAACCACTGCTTTGTTTGCAGCATCTTCTAGAGTAGAAGCTTCAATATACTTTATTTTGCTTTCTTTTAAAATTTTATTACCTTTATCAACATTAGTTCCTGCTAACCGTATAACAAGAGGCATATCAATTTTAATTTTTTGTAATGCTTGAATAATTCCTTCAGCAACCCAGTCACATCTATTAATACCAGCAAAAATATTTACTAAAATAACTTTCACTTTTTCGTCTTGTGAAATTAATTTAAATGCTTTTACCATTTTTTCAGGAGTAGCTCCCCCTCCAACATCAAGAAAATTAGCAGGTTCACCACCAGCTAATTTAATCATATCCATAGAAGCCATAGCTAAACCGGCCCCATTAATAATATTTCCGATATTACCTTCAAGACTTATATAATTCAGCCCTCTATCTGATGCATAAACTTCATTTGGATTTTCTTGAGCCTTATCTCTTAATTCAGAAACTTGATTTCTACGAAATAAAGCATTGTTATCAAAACTCATTTTACAATCGAGTGCTAAGATCTGTTCATTTTTTGATATTACCAACGGATTAATTTCTACCATGGTAGCATCCAACTCACTGAAGGCACGATAACATCCTATAATTGCATCTGCTGTCCTAGAAATGAGCTTAGGTTCAATACCCAAACCAAAAGCAATCTCTCTTGCTTGAAATCTTTGTATTCCAACAGCAACTTCTATTTTTGATCTAATTATAGTTTCGGGCTTCTGTTTAGAAATTTCCTCTACACTCATTCCGCCTTCGGTTGAAGCAACTACCATTATACATTCAGAACTACGATCAAAAACCAATCCTAGATATAATTCTTTTTTAATATCTGTAACTTCTTCTATATAAACCCTATGGACAATTTTACCTTGTGGGCCTGTTTGTTTTGTAACTAATTTTTTTCCAAGTAATTTGTCAGCTGCCTGAGCAACTTCTAGTTTACTATTACAAATTATAATTCCACCTGCTTTTCCTCTTGCTCCAGAATGTATCTGTGCCTTAACTACCCATTTTAACCCACCAATTTCACGAGCTTTATATTCTGCATTTTCAGGACTATATGCTATACCACCTCGAGGAATAGCTATACCAAAACCAGCGAGTATTTTTTTTGCCTGGTATTCGTGAATATCCATTTTATTTACTTTCAATAAGTTTATTAATATTAACAATATTTTCTGCCATACGGGCTGAAGCAGCATCAATCATTCTTCCATCTAATTGTGCGGCACCTTTTCCCTCTTTTGCAGCTTTAGCAAGTTCTTCAAGAATTTTTTTTGCTCTATCGACTTCTGTAGCTGGTGGCGAAAATACTTTATTTGCAAGATCAATTTGTGATGGATGAATTGCCCATTTACCTTCTATGCCAATTGCGGCTGCTCTTTTTGCTGAGGCTATGTATGCATTGGGATCTTTAAAGTCACCGAAGGGGCCATCAATTGCTCTTAACCCATAAGCTCTACACGTCATCACTAACTGTGACAAACCGTGGTGCCATTGATCTCCTGGATAATCAGGATTCAATCCTCCAATTACAACTGTTCTTGCCCGTAAACTTGCTGCGTAGTCTGCCACGCCAAAATGAAGAGCTTCTAATCTGTTACTAGATTGTGCGATTTCTTTAATATTTGACATGCCTAATGCAGTTTCAATCAAACATTCTATTCCTACTTTATTTTTTAATTTTTTTTGATTTTCAATTTGAGTTAATAAACAATCAACCATATACACATCACTGCTCGTTCCAACTTTAGGAATTAAAATAGTATCAACTTTATCGCCAACTTTTTCCATTATATCGACAACATCACGATACATATAATGAGTATCTAAGCTATTAATTCTTACAGAAATAGTTTTACCCTTTTCTCTCCAGTTAATTTCGTTAAGAGCTTTAATTATGTTTTCACGGGCTGGTAGTTTATCATTTGGAGACACAGCATCTTCAAGATCTAAAAAGATATAGTCTGCATTTGAATTTAAAGCTTTTTCAAACATTTTTGGAGACGATCCGGGAACTGCTAGTTCACTTCTTTGTAAGCGTGTTGTTGCTGGATTATAGTATTGGTAGCTCATATTTTGATGATGAAAAAAAACTTAAAAACATAAAATGTTTTTATTTAGAAATAAAAAATATATATAAAAAGAATAAGAGTAATTAGCGTTGTTATGTAAGAGCATTAGTTGCTTATTTTTCTAAGAGTAGATAAATAATCATCAAACTCACTAATAAACAACTTACCGGGTTTTACATTTTTTTTTCGCTTATCTATTAAAGATATATCTAGGTAAAAAAAACCCTTTTCACACGCTTCATTAATTATTATTGCTGATTTGGGTCTAGACGTTTTGAATAATTTTGTCTTTAGTTCCTCAACCGATAAATCTCTTTGGTTGTGATGTGCATTCATAACCAACAACATCATGTGATAGTGTGAGGGTGATTTTCTAAAAAAAAAGTTACTGGAACGATGCGACTTTTTCATTTGCTGTTCCCAAAACTTAAGTAATAAATCTGGATTGTTCATTAACACAATTGTACTACATGTGTGTAACTCCAGAAAGTAATAATATTTGTTGTTTTAAAAATTTAGCTCCATGGAAAGGGACTTTTGGAACGAGGATGAAGTTTACCCTTTTCATATCTACTAAATCTGAAGGGTTCCAATATTGATGATTTTTTCCCCAACAATTCATCAGCAACCAATTCTCCAACTCCCACCATTTTCCAACCATGATTTGAGTCTGCTACTAAGTAAATATTTTCATTAAATACATCAAAAACAGGAAATTTGTCAGGTGTCAGGCATCCCACACCTCCATTGCTACGTTTCCTATAATTTTTATGTTTTCCTTCAAATCTCTTTTGGCAAAAAGATAAAGCCGAAGTCCATTTATCATAAAATTCGGAACTGGTCTTATATTTTTTAGAATCGTGCCCATAAGGTTCTAGCTCTATTTTATGAGGTTCAGTTTTTATTTCACGAGGTGAAGATCCACCTTGAATGCATTTTCTGTAAACATCCGGTTTGTAATAAATTCCCCAAATTTCATTTTCATGAATTGTATTACCTGTATGTTTTGAAACTAAAGTGGCTTCAGTATCTACATGTAAAATTGGAGATTCTTTTTGGTTATTTGTAGTATGTAACTTTGGATCGTACTCTAATTCACCTTCTTCTAACATGTTATAACTCCACATACGTTGTTTAGAACCATTAACATTTATATAATCATTGTATCCCATCAATTTCCAAAATTTTTCTACCCAAGGCCCAACTGCAACTATTAGATTTTCAAATTCAAATACACCTTTTGTTGTTTTAACATTTTGTGCAGCTTTAGATCCTGAACCGTTGTTTATTTCTAGAACTTCTATTCCTTCTAAAATTTTTGCCCCTTCTTTTTTTGCCAATTCCGCCAAACCAAGTATTGCCCCTCTGTTGTGACCGTAGCCTGATTTTTTTTCATGAAGAACTGACTCGATTCCTTGTGCTTGCCAATCGTCAAAAAGATTTTTCATATACTTATCACAATCTTTTGCTCCAGTAACAAAAGTGGATTCGAAACCAATATTTTTTTGTTGTTCATAAACTTGACTCATATTCTCGACCATTAATTGAGAATTAATCTGCATATATCCAACTTTATGAAAAGTTAGTTGTTCAGCATTTTCATTCCATACATTAATTGAATGTGTCATCAATTCTCGCATAGAGGGTTGAAAATAATTATTTCTAGCAATACCACACGATATCGATCCTGCGCCTGAAGCAACCTTGCTTTTTTCTAAAACTATAACCGAGTTATCTTTTAGTTGATTTTTTTTCTTAAGTTTTTTGCATAAGTTCCATGCTGTACTTAAACCATGAACACCAGCACCTATAATTAAATACTTTGATTTCATATATTTCTTGTAAAAATGATGTTAATTTGAAAATATAAAATGATTTTTTATATAACTAAAAAATATATATAAAAAAAATCATTACAACAATTTTGAAAAAAATATAGTTTTGGCTCTAATATTTAAATTTATGATAAAGTCTAATAATTATGGCATTAGCTAAACCATCAAACAAACCATCAAATCCCAATTTTTCAAGTGGACCATGCGCTAAACGTCCAGGATGGGAGCTTAGTGTTCTAAAAAATACTCCTATTGGAAGATCACATAGATCAACAGAATGTAAGGACAGATTGAAACAAGCAATTGTTAAATCGAAACAAATTTTAAAATTACCAGATTCCTATAGCTTGGCTATAATGACTGGATCCAATACTGGCGCTTTAGAAGCTGCCATGTGGTCCTTATTGGGTTGTAAAGGAGTTGATGTCTTGGCCTGGGAAAATTTTGGAAAAGATTGGGTAATTGATGTGTTGGAACAATTAAAAATCGAAAATGTAAATAGTTATGTATCCGATTACGGCAAACTTCCTGATCTAAGTAAAGTAAATTTTAAGAATGATGTAATTTTCACATGGAACGGAACAACAGCGGGCGTTCGAGTCCCTGATGCAAAATGGATACCAGATGATAGAGAAGGTTTGACTATTTGCGATGCGACCTCAGGTATCTTTGCGATGGATATAGACTTTAACAAACTTGATGCAATCAGCTGGTCTTGGCAAAAGGTTTTGGGAGCAGAAGCTGCCCATGGAATGTTAGCCTTATCGCCACGCGCTTTAAAAAGATTAGAAACATATACACCCGAATGGCCAATTCCTAAATTATTCAAATTAGCAAATAAAAAAAAGGTAATCAAAGGAGTTTTTGAGGGCTCTACCATAAATACACCATCAATGATTTGTGTTGAGGATGTGCTGGATTCTTTGAGTTGGGTAGAGTCGGTAGGCGGAACGAAAGAGTTAATAAAAATTTCAAATGAAAATCTTAAAATTGTTGAAAATTGGGTTAATAATAGTGATTGGGTTAAGTTTATGTGTGCAGATAAAAATACAAGATCTTCAACAAGCATTACGCTTCTAATCAAAGATGGATGGTTTAATAAATTTAGCGAAGAAGAACAAAGAAATGTAATTAAAAAAATAGTTTTAACACTTGATAAAGAAGGTGTAGCCAAAGACATCATTGGTTATCCTAAAGCACCTCCTAGCCTCAGATTATGGGGCGGGGCAACAGTTCAAAATAACGATATGAAAGCATTATTGCCATGGCTTGACTGGGCTTATCACACTGTAAAAAATAATGTTTAAAGTTTTAATATCAGACACAATGAGTAATGTTGCTCAAAAGATATTTGAGAAAAATAAAATTTCAGTTGATGTAAAAACAGGTTTATCTGAAGAGGAAATTATTAAAATTATTTCTGACTACGATGGGATGGTTGTTAGATCAGCTACAAAAGTAACAAAAAATATAATTTTAGCTGCAAAAAAATTAAAAGTTATAGCTAGAGCTGGAGCTGGAGTAGACAATATCGATGTGCCGGCTGCAAAAGAACACAATATGTTAGTAATGAATACACCAGGTGGAAACACGAACGCTACCGCTGAACATGCTTTTGCGTTAATTATGGCAGTGCTAAGAAAAATTCCTTACGCAAACGACACCACTCATAAAGGAAAATGGGAGAAAAAAAATATTAAAGGTACCGAACTTTCAAAAAAAACTCTTGGTATAGTTGGATTTGGAAATGTAGGAGTTAGATTAAGTCATCTAGTTAAAGGTTTTGGAGTGAATATTTTGGTTAATTCTAAATCATTAGAATCAAGACAAAAAGATTTTCCACATGTAAAAAATGTTAGTTTTGACAAATTAATTAGCACGAGTGATATTATAAGTTTTCATTGTAAAGCTGCAAAGGATGGAAAGCCTTTAATAACCAGAGAACATTATAAAAAAATTAAGCCTACAGCATATATAATTAATACCGCGCGCGGTAATATTGTTGATGAAAAAGATTTAAATGCTGCTCTAAATGAAAATTTGCTTGCAGGAGCAGCAATCGATGTTTATTCCAAGGAACCTGCTAAAGAAAATATTTTATTTAATAATACCAAAACAATATTAACCCCACATGTAGCAGCCTCTACTAAGGAGGCTTCAATTGTAGTTGCTGAAATGGCAGCTAGTCAGATTACGAATTTTTTGTTAAAAGGTACTAAAATTAATACGGTATAATTTTAATTAAGTTTTCATGCTATAATTTCTGAGATCTTTTTAAAGTTCTTGATATTTTAATGCAATTTTTCAAAGCAAAGTTTATTGAATAAATAAAAAAACCTGATTTAACTTTATTAAGTATATTGTCAAAAGAAACAATTTTTTTTTGATGCCTCCTTAAAAATTTTTCAAAATTTTTAAAATCTTCTTCTTTCCAATAATTAAGATGAATTTGAGTTGATTGAATACCGAAAGGTAACATTATTTCTTTGTAAAAAAGTTGTGGTATAAAATTTAAATTTTTATATGAATAAGGAAATATACCATAACCATCGATAATATTAATAATTCCACATTCACCTAGAGCTTTGAAGGTGTTTAAGTCATAAGTATGATTTGGAGCAAAAAATGATCTGATTTGAATGTCCTCTTTTATAAATTTTTCAAGACCATTTTTAATTTTTATTTTCTGATCAGATAATGAAAGTCCAAAAAATTCAGAATCTCCGCCGTAATTAAAATAATCTTTTTTATAGGTTTTTGTACCATAAACATGATTGTAACCATGCATAGAAATTTCCCAACCTTTTTTGCTCCAATTTCTTACTTCTTGCCAAAAATTATCAGACTTATCATATTTTAATAATTCAGGATCCGCATTTTTTGGTATAACTCCTAATAAAGGTTTTATGTTTAATTCATCAAATAAATCTTCACATTTTTTCATTAAACTCCAGTTCATGTTTTCAGCTATATCATCCATTCTAATGAGCAATACTGTGTTTTCAGACAAATAATTTTTAATTGAACTTATCATTGAAGCTAATATGTTACAGCAAAAAGTGAAAAATTTCAAAATCAAAAAAATATCTGAAATCGAACATGAAAGTTTGATTGAATTTTATTTCAAGGTTTTTCCAGAGAGAGATAAAAGATTAATTAATAACTTTCAGTGGTGTTATAGAGATGGATACAATAATTTAGAACCAATAGTTATTGAAATAGAAAACCAAATCATAGGGCATGCCGGACTTATACCAATAGAGTTTAAAATAAATGGAAAAAGAAATTTAGCCATATGGTTTACAGATTTTGTAATTTTGCCTGAATTTAGAGGCAAAGGTTACGGAAAAATATTGACCAATGAATGGATGAAGTTATGTCCATTTCAGATAACTTTTTGTAATAATGCCTCTCTAAGAATTTTTAAGAAACTTGGCTGGAAAGAGAATCTAGATTTTGAGAGAATTGTTATTCCTATAAATCATCTCAAATTTATTCCAATAGTTAAAAAATTTGACTTAAGTAATATTAACAAGAGTTTCAAGAATTTATTTACAAAAAAAATAAAGAAACAGTCAAGTTTTAGAGAATTTTCCTTATTAGAAAAAAAAATTTCTCATTTAGTATCTCTGGATAATAAAAAAAATATAGATAAAAGTGTACATGTTGTTAGAGATGAAAATTGGTTTGAATGGCGATTATTAAGATGTCCATATAAAGAAAATATTCATTTATTTGAATATGAGAATGACATTCTAGTAGCACATTCTATCCAAAAAGATAATTTAAAAAGATTAAATGTTGTTTATTGTACTTCAAATAGCAATTCAGAAATATTTAAATTGTTAAAATTATGGTGTTCGGACAATGATGTCGATTATATTTGGCATATACAGAATAAGAAAATCTTAGACAAAAAACTTGATATTTTTTCTTCAAAAAAGAAAATCAATTTTGCCTTTTTTCTAAATGATAATTCTTTAAATCAAACTTTACAAAATGGGATTGATTTCCAGGCTATAGATAGCGATAATGATTACTAAAATTAGTAGTGATAGGTTTTTCTGGTGCCCCCACACGGACTCGAACCGCGAACCTACTGATTACAAATCAGTTGCTCTACCAATTGAGCTATGAGGGCGCAAAAAGTTTTTTAGTTGAAAACATCAAATTATGCAAGCCTAATAAATGTTATAGCTTGTTTTTCAATTATTAAAATGTTTTTCATTACTGCTTAATTTCAAGTGAAAGTTGCTTGAAGTGACTGGTTGTGACGCATCTGTAGTACTGACTGTAGTACTGAAGAAAAATTTTTGACAGTTTACTTAAGGTGTGCCTACTTTGTTTTATATTTTTTTAATATTTCTTTACTAACCCAACCTTTTTTAATGAAAAAGGAGTCATAAGCTCGCGCATGGAATGACATAACAGCTAAAAGAATTACACCACAAATAATTGGAGCAAAAATAGTCCATATGAAAACGAGACCAAGCATAATACAAAAAATATAAACAAGTGCTGCGCTTCCATCGACCAGAGACTTTACCCATTTTTCTGTCCTGGATTTATAAAGAGTGTAAATCAATACACCAGCAAACGCTCCAAGAGTAACATTTGAAAAGGATCCCTCGTCATAAAACGTTCTATCCGAACTATAAAACCATTCATATGATGCTGGGAATATCTTCGAAGCCAGAAAGTAAGTAACAAAATAAGATACAGCAATTACAACCACTGGCAGTTTTGAATAATGATAAACAAGACTTATAGCTAAAGGAGATGGTTTATACGTAGACATAAGAAAATTTTATTTAATCAAATTATTTTTGTCAATACAAATATCGGTCTATAGTACTGATGTAGTACTGAACTTTTTTTGAATCTTTTTGTTAGGATTTGTGCTAGTATTTTGGGAGATGAAGGTATTATTGATTAATAATGTTAATAAAGATTAAAAATAAAATAAAAATAAGCTCAAACAGAAATTTTGGTTTAGTTTTTTTCATTGTTTTTTTGATTGTAGGCATCTGGCCTTTAACAAATGAGGAGCCGTTCAGAATTTGGTCTGTGATTATCTCTTCAGTTTTTTTAGTTTTAGGATTAATGAACTCAAAACTGTTGACTCCATTAAATAAACTGTGGTTCAAATTTGGAATGATCTTAGGAGCTATAGTTGCACCAGTTGTCATGGGTGTTGTTTTTTTTTTAGTAATAACTCCGATAGGCATTTTTATGAAAATAATAGGTAAAGATTTATTAAATAAAAAATATGATAAAAAAAAAGCAACTTATTGGATTATACGCGGCAAACCTGTTAGCACAATGAAACAACAATTTTAATGATTTCATTTTTAAAGGAATTTTGGGAATTTGTAAAAGTAAGAAAGAAGTATTGGCTGTTGCCGATATTGTTTGTTCTTGTTCTTTTTGGTGCATTAATAATATTAAGCCAAGGGTCAGCAATAGCTCCATTTATTTATACAATTTTTTAAAGTGACTTCTATATTAGGTATATCTGCTTTTTATCATGATAGTGCTGCAGCATTGATAATAAATGGAAAAATAATTGCAGCAGCTCAAGAAGAAAGGTTTTCCAGAAAAAAAAACGACTTAAGTTATCCATTTCATTCAATTGAATACGTTTTAAGAGAAGCAAGTTTAAAACTAAATGAGATTGATTATATAGCTTTTTATGAAAAACCTTTTTTAAAATTTGAGAGATTATTAGAAACTTACGTTGCTTTTGCTCCTAAAGGGTTTAAATCTTTTTCAATGTCTATGCCTTTATGGCTTAGAGAAAAATTGTTCCAAAAAAAGATGCTTTTTAATGAATTAAGAAGTCATGATAAAAACTTTAAAGATATTAACAAAATTCATTTTTCTGAACACCACTTAAGTCATGCAGCAAGTGCTTTTTATCCGTCTCCTTTTAAAGATGCGACTATTTTAACTTTGGATGGAGTAGGAGAGTGGGCAACTACGACTGTAGCAAAAGGAGATGGTCGTGATTTGGAAATGTTAAAAGAAATACATTTTCCTCACTCAATTGGTTTGCTTTATTCCGCTTTTACTTATTATACAGGTTTTAAGGTTCTCAGTGGTGAATATAAAGTTATGGGTTTGGCTCCGTATGGCGAGCCAAAATATAAAAAACTGATTTTTGATAAATTAGTTGACCTAAAAGAGGATGGGACTTTTAGGTTAAATATGAAATATTTTGATTATGCAACAGGATTAAAAATGACAAATAATAAATTTTCAAAATTATTTGGTCAACCCGTAAGAAATCCTCAAAAAGATTTGCTTACACAATTCCATATGGATATCGCCTGTTCAATTCAAGCAGTTACTGAGGAAATTGTTTTGCGATTAACTAAATCTATTGCTAAAGAATATGATAGTAAGAATTTATGTATGGCAGGAGGAGTTGCTTTAAATTGTGTAGCAAACGGAAAAATTTTAAAGGAGAAAATTTTTGAAAATGTATGGATACAGCCTGCTGCAAGCGATGCTGGCGGTGCCTTAGGCGCGGCCCTAGCATTGTGGCATAAAGAGTTAAAGAACGAACGTCTTTATCCTATTAAGGACGAAATGCAGGGTTCTTATCTTGGACCAAGTTTCAATGATAATGAAATTGAAAAACATCTAGCTAGTTTAAGTGCTACATATGAAAAATTTTCTGAAGAAGAGTTATTAAAAATTACAGCAAATGAATTATCTCAAGAAAAAACTATAGGTTGGTTTCAGGGAAGAATGGAATTTGGTCCGCGAGCTTTAGGGGCACGCTCAATCATTGCTGATCCTAGATCTGATAAAATGCAAAAAATTTTAAATCTTAAAGTTAAATTTAGAGAAAGTTTTAGGCCTTTTGCCCCTTCTATAATTAGAGAAGATTTGTCCAAATGGTTTGAACTAAGCTGTGATAGCCCTTACATGCTTTTAGTAGCCGATGTGCACAAATCACTCAGAAAAAAAATGACAAATGAAGAAAATAAACTTTTTGGTATAAATAAATTAAATGTTAAACGATCAAATATACCTGCTGTAACGCACGTTGATTATTCAGCACGAATTCAAACGGTTCATGAAAAAACGAATCCTAAATATTATAAACTTTTACAAAGCTTTAAAAAAATTACTAATTGTCCCATTCTTGTTAACACTTCTTTTAATGTAAGGGATGAACCTATAGTTTGTACTATACAGGATGCCTACAGATGTTTTATGGGAACAGATTTAGATATGTTAGTATGTGGAAACTATATTTTGCACAAAGATCAACAAAATATCCAATTAAAGGAAAAATACAAAAGTAAATTTAATATAGATGGAAAATCTATTTAAATGAAAAAATTTTGACTATGGTTTATAATTTGAAAATTTTTTTATGATCTTTAAAATAAGCATAATAAAAAATTTTGTTATAATATTAATATTAGTAATTTTAACTTCATTATTTTTAGAAATTATTCTCTTTTTTGGCTATTTAATTACAAATCATCAATATTTTGAGAATTATGAAGAGACTAGAAAGAGAAATAGTTTTTTAGAATCAATAGAAAATACTCCAAATTTTATTGATGAAATAAATAGCAATGAATTTAAGATTGCTATTTTTGGGGGAAGCACTGCAAACGGATATTCAAGTACAATTGGTTTTGAAACTTTTCTAAAAAAATCTTTACCAAAAAAAAATGTTATTCATAATTATTCTCAAAATGCTGCGCCATTTGTAAATTTTCAATCAAAGATAGTTAATGTCGTATCATCCTTTTATGATGTGATAATTATTTATTCAGGAAATAACGAAATTTGGTCCCATTTATATTCAAAAGTTAATGATAGTAAACTTGCGATTTCCTTACCAGATGGATCAATTATAAATCAAAATTTTTCTCACGATATAAGAGCTAAAAATATAAAAAAATTGTTAAATAATAGTAAAACAAATAATCAAAATATTGATATTTTTCTACTAACAAAAAAAATTAGAATAGCAAATTTTTCACGTCGCATTTATGTAATTTTAAATCGTTTCATTAATAAGTTTCAAAAAAGAAAAAATAATCAAGAATATAAAATCAAATATTTTATAAATGAACAAATAGTTAGCGATCTAGATAAAAAAAATATCTATGAAAGTTTTAATAATAAAGTCTTAGAAATAAAAAATAATTTGAGAGAAGACCAACTTTTGATATTATCAACAACTCTTACTAATGATTTATATCTTCCAATTCACGATTTTCAAAACTTAAATAACAATAGCATTAAGTCTCTAAATAATAAAATTTCTAATTTTTTAATTAAATATGATTTTATAAATTCTAATGCTTTTGATGTTAATAATACTGAAGATTTTCCTGATGGCGCAACTTTTGAATATTTAAAAGGCGTCAATTGTTTGAATAAAAACTTTTTGAAAGTTTATCCAAATGATGTTAATAATTGTAAAGAGTTTTATCATGCTGCTAGAGAAGCTGATGGTTTACCTTTAAGGACCTTACCTTCATTAAATTCAAAAATTAGATTATTAAAAAATAAATATAAAAATATAAAAGTTATTGATCCTGATATAAGATTGTTAAATGAAAAAAATAATTATTTATTTTTAGAATACTTTGTTGACATCCACCACCCGTCTGCCTTAGGTCACAGCATTATTGCTGAAGAAATTCTAAAAATTTTGATCCCAACAAAAAAAATTAAATTTAATAAAATTGATAAATGTGATAATTTTAAAATTGAAAGTGTTGAAGTTGATGAAAAAATCAAACCTGATGTAGGATCATTTAAATATATTATTGGAACAAATATCAGATGGTTAAAAAACTTTAATCTCAAGACTTTTAAACCTAATTTGCACCAATTTTATATTAAAGAAGCATCAATAAAACAAAAAAATTGTTATAAATAAAAAGACACAGAGAAATTTGCAGATTGAACTTTAAAACTTTATACGCAGAAAACTGATTTTCTCTTTAACTCCAATTTAAGAAAGAGTAAGTTGTTAATTCTGAATTATATAAAATGTATCCACAAATAAAAAATTTTAATCTTAATTTTAATGGAAATGTTTATTTTGGTGCCGGTGTTAGAAAAAAAATTAAGCTGATTCTTAATGAAAACAAGTGGAAAAATTTGTGCATAGTTATAGATAAAAATTTAAAAAAAGTATCTAAAATTAATCAATTTATCATTTCTTTAAAATCTTATAATTTGTGTATTATTACATGCGATATATCAGAGCCTACCTATAGTCATTTAGAAAAAAAAAGAATAAATAAAAAAGAAAAAAAGATTGATGTTTTTATAGGCATTGGAGGAGGAAGCTCTGTTGATTTTGCGAAAGGACTTTCTGTTTTGTACACTAATAATAAAGAAGCAATTTGTTATAGGGGATTCGAAAAATTTAAAAAACCTATAAAACCAATTATTGCTATTCCAACTACAGCGGGAACAGGAAGCGAAATTACACCTAATGCATCATTTATTAATAATGATGATAAAAGAAAAATGGGAATAAATGGTGAAGCTATTAGACCCAAGTATGCTTTATTGGATCCAGAACTAACTGTTTCGTGCCCAAAATTTTCCACCGTTTCTGCTGCTGTAGATAGTTTAGTTCATGCAACAGAGGCCTTTGTCGCAAAAAAAACAAATCTAATTGCAAGAAATTTTGCAAAAGATGGTTTTAAATTAGTGATTGAAAATTTAAATAAGGTTTTAGATTATCCAAATAATATTAAATATAGAGAGAAAGTTATGCTAGGTGCCTTTTTATCCGCTGTTGCACTGATGAAATCAGGTACAGGCCCAGCAGCAGCCATGTCTTATCCCACAGGCGTTCATTATAAAGTGCCACATGGTATCGGCGGGGGTATTTTTTTACCTTATATAATTAGGTATAACATAAACAATGGTTTTTATGGTTATGGTGAATTATACCAAAAAAAGAAATTGAATATCTCCTCTAAAAAGAAATCGTTAAATTTTTTAAGTGAAATTAAAAAAAAATGGGTAAAATTTTCAGTTCCAAGTAATTTAAAAAAGTTAAAATTGAACTATAGAAGGATTAACTTGCTTACAAATCAAACATTTGAACTTAAGGGTGCTTTAAAGCAAAATCCTGTTAAATTTGACAAAAGGGAAATTTTCAATTTGTTTTCAGAGTTAAGTGGGGATAAATTAAAATAATATGTAAAGTAAACCGTTTTGAAAAAAGAATTTAATTAAAAATGATTTCAGTAATAGTACCAGTTTTTGAAGGAGAACGTTTCATAGGTCGTTGTTTAAGATCTTTACTACATCAAACTTTAAGTAGAGATAAATACAAAATAATTGTTATCAATGATGGGAGCACGGACAGAACAGCATATGCGCTTGATCTTTTTAAAGAAGACATCAAAATTATAAATAATGAGAAAAATTTGGGTCTTCCAAAATCATTAAACAAAGGAATACTCTCATCAGATTCTAATTTTATAGTAAGGGTAGATTCAGACGATTATGTTAACACACATTTTCTGGAAATTTTATCCGAATACTTAATCCAGAATGAAGAGGCGGATGAATTTATGGATGCGGTAGCATGTGATTATTTATTAGTTGATGACACTGAAAAAAGTTTTTCAAGAAGAAATTGTTTAAAGGATCCAATTGGATGTGGTATTATGTTTAGAACCCAGCATTACAAAGAGATTGGACTTTATGATGAAAGTTTTTTACGTCATGAAGATAAAGACCTAAGAAAGAGATTTGAAAAAAAGTTTAAGATTCATAGAATTAAAATACCGCTTTATCGATATCGTAGACATAAACACAATATAACAAATGATGGAAAAGTTATGGATTACCATTTAAAAAAATTGAGAAAGAAACATAAGATAAAATGAATGAAATTTTTTTAGGAAAAAGAAAAATTAATTCTTTTTCAAAACCTTATATAATTGCTGAGATAGGTGTGAATCATGAGGGTTCAATAAACATTGCAAAAAAAATGATTTACCTTGCAAAAAAAGGCGGAGCAGATGCCGCAAAATTTCAAAGTTATAAAGCAGAAACATTAGCATCAAAAAATTCTCCGGCATATTGGGATACAAAAAAAGAAATTACCAAAAATCAGTTTGAGCTATTTAAGAAATATGACAGCTTTTCAAAAAAAGATTATAAAGAATTAGCAAAATATTCAAAGAGGATAGGTATTGATTTTATTTCTACACCATTTGACGATGAAGCTGTAGACTATTTAAATTCTTTAGTTCCCTTTTTTAAGATTTCATCCTCTGACATTACAAACACTCCTCTACTTAGGAAAGTTTCCAAAAAAAAAAAACCAATTATTCTTTCTACCGGAGCATCATCAATAAGTGAAATTAAGAATGCGCTAAAAATTATAAATAAAAATGGAGTGAAAGACGTTGTTCTTATGCATTGTATATTAAATTATCCAACAATAAATGAAAATGCTAACTTAAGAATGATAAAGGGCCTAAGAAAAGCCTTCCCCAATAATTTAATAGGGTACTCAGATCATACAGTTCCAGATTCAAATCTTCCATCATTACTTACAGCGTTTATTTTAGGAGCTGTAGTTTTAGAAAAACACTTCACATATAACAAATCTTTACTTGGAAACGATCATTATCACTCAATGGATTTTAAAAATTTAATTGAGTTCAAAAAAAATTTGGAAAAAGTTTATCATTTATTAGGTAAAAATGAAAAAAAACACCCTATACACAGTGAAAATATATCAAGAAAGAATGCAAGGAGAAGCATAGTATTAAGAAAAAATATAAATCTTGGTGAAAAAATTAGTAAAAATAATATTATATGTAAACGCCCAGGTACTGGAATAAGTCCACAATACTGGGATAAAGTTTTAGGGCGCTTTTCCAAAAAAAAAATGAAGGTAGACCATATTTTGCAGTGGTCAGATATAAAAAAAATAAAATAAGCATAATGTATAATACCGTTGCAATTATCCAAGCAAGAATGGGCTCAAAGAGATTGCCAGGCAAGGTGATGAAAAAATTATCAGAATTTTCTATTATTGAATGGTTAATTCTTAGAATTTTACAATCCAAAAAAATTAATAAGATAATATTAGCTACCAGCATCTTAAAGAAGGATGATGCTTTAACCAAAGTGGCAAAAAAATATAAAATTAATATTTTCAGAGGTAGCGAAAAAGATGTTCTAGGTAGATTTTTTGAAGCCGCAAAGAAGGTAAAAGCTAAAAACATAATAAGAATTTGTGCTGATTGTCCATTTATAGACCCTAAGGAATTAGATAAATTGATAAGAATTTTTTATTTTAAAAAATATGACTATGTTTGTAATATGGAAAATAAACTAAATAGCAAATACGCGGATGGTTTTGGTGCCGAAATGTTATCATTCAAAACATTAAAAAAGTTAAATACTTTGACTAAAAAAAATATTGATAGGGAGCATGTTACTATTTATATATGGAAAAATTTAAAAAAATTTAAGATATTTTCCATTCCAGCTCCAAAAGCTTTGGCTTATCCTAATCTTAAATTTTTTATTAATACAAAAAAAGATTTTACAAGAATAAAAAAACTGATAGAGAAGAATAAAATTAATATTTTTACAAGTGCAAAAAAAATAGTAAAATTTCAAAATAAAAATTAACTAATAATTTATTTAGATAAATTATTTAAGTAATGAAAAACTACTGCAGCAGAATTAGAAATATTAAGACTTTCAATTTTTTTATTTATGTCAATTTTTAGAAGGAAATCAGAGTTCTTTATAGTCTGGTATTTTAAACCATATCCTTCTGATCCAAATAATAATACTTTATTTCCTTTCCAATCATGTTTTGTAAAATCTTTACCATTTTTATCAAAACCATAAATCCAAAAATTTTTTGTTTTTAAGTATTTTAATGTAGTACCTATATTTGATACTTCAAATATATTAACGTGTTCCATACATCCGCTTGCACTTTTGTATAACAATTTACTTTCGCTAGGAAAAGATCTCTCTTTTACTATTAATCCATCAATATTAAATGAAACAGCACTCCTGATTATTGATCCAATATTTCTTGGGTCAGTCACAGATTCCAGAGCTACTAAAGTGATGATCTTTATATTCTCTTGCGATTTTAAAAAATCTTTGAGATTTACTTCTTCTAAATGTTTTACCTCAGCAATTAAACTTTGGTGTGATATTTGTTCTTTTGAACATAAACGGTCTAATTCCTTTTTTGTCTTATAAAAAATTTTAACATTTTTCAGCAAGTTAAGATTAATATTTTCTTTATTTAATGTTTTTTTTGAATCTTCAGTTAATAATATCTTTATTACTTCACGCTTAGGATTCTTTAATGCTTCTGTAACTGCATGTTTTCCAGCTATTAAAAATGTAGTTTTTTTCATGTTTTTAACGAATTAAGAGGATTAATAGCATATTAATAGTTAAAATCATTTATTGCATTTGTTTATAAGAATGCTTATAAAAACTTGTTGAATAAAGCTTTATTGCGTCGGTAACCTCCAGAGTTTCGGAGGGGTACCAAAGCGGTCAAATGGGGCGGGCTGTAAACCCGTTGACTTCGGTCTTCGAAGGTTCGAATCCTTCCCCCTCCACCAAGCTAATAAAGTTTTGGGCAGCAAAAGAGTGTGATACGTTTGGAATGATGCGGGTGTAGTTCAATGGTAGAACACCAGCCTTCCAAGCTGGTCGTGAGGGTTCGATTCCCTTCACCCGCTCCAAGTTAGTAGTTTGTGAAACAAAAGATAAAATTGAGGTAAAAAAAATGGCAGAGAAAAAAAAATTTGAAAGAACAAAACCCCATGCAAACGTTGGTACCATAGGTCATGTGGATCATGGAAAAACGACTTTAACTGCTGCTATAACAAAAGTTTTAGCTGAGAAGGGTGGAGCAGAATATATTGCTTATGATCAAATCGATAAAGCTCCAGAAGAAAAAGAGAGAGGAATTACCATAGCAACAGCCCACGTTGAATATGAAACAGATAAAAGACATTATGCTCACGTAGACTGTCCGGGTCACGCTGACTACGTTAAGAATATGATTACTGGTGCGGCACAAATGGATGGTGCAATTCTAGTTGTTAACGCAGCTGATGGACCAATGCCTCAAACTAGAGAACATATTTTATTAGCAAGGCAAGTAGGAGTTCCAGCGATCGTGGTTTACTTAAATAAAGTAGACCAAGTAAAAGACAAGGAACTTTTAGATTTGGTTGTAGAAGAAATTCGTGAACTTTTAACGTCTTATAAATTTCCTGGAAAAACAATCCCAATTATTAAGGGGTCAGCATTAAATGCAGTAGAAGGAAAAGATGAGGCAACTGGAAAAAATTCAATTCTTGAATTAATGAAAGCAATTGATGAACATATACCTCAACCAACAAGACCAAAAGACAAACCTTTTTTAATGCCAGTCGAGGACGTATTCTCTATATCAGGTCGTGGTACTGTTGCTACTGGTCGTGTTGAACAGGGTGTAGTTAAGACAGGTGAAGAACTTGAAATAGTTGGAATTAGAGAAACTAAAAAAACGGTTATCACAGGTGTAGAAATGTTCAGAAAAATTTTAGACACAGGAGAAGCGGGAGACAATATTGGAGCTTTGTTAAGGGGTGTTGAAAGAGAAGATATCGAGAGAGGTCAAGTCTTAGCAAAACCTGGTTCGGTTACTCCACACACAGAATTTGAAGCTCAGGCTTATGTATTAAAAAAAGAAGAAGGTGGAAGACACACGCCCTTTTTTACAAAATATAGACCTCAGTTTTATTTTAGAACAACGGATGTTACTGGAGAGGTTACTCTTCCATCTGGCACCGAAATGATTATGCCTGGTGACGATGCTAAGTTTACTGTTAAATTAATTACTCCTATTGCAATGAATGAGAAGTTAAATTTTGCAATTAGAGAAGGTGGCAAGACCGTTGGAGCAGGAGTGGTAACTAAAATTTTAAAATAAGCTACTAGGAGTGTAGCTCAATTGGTAGAGCGCCGGTCTCCAAAACCGGAGGTTGGGGGTTCGATTCCCTCCGCTCCTGCCAAAACAAAGAATATTAAAAATGATTAATCCATTAAAATTTATTCAGGGTGTAAAACAAGAAGCGTTTAGAGTTACCTGGACAACAAAGAAAGAAGTGTTAATTGGATCTGCGATGGTGTTTGTTTTAGCTACTATTGCAGCAATATTTTTCTTGTTGTTAGACCAAATATATAAAGTTTTGTTAGATATAATTTTAGCTACTAACTTTTAATATGAAAAATTGGTATATAGTCCAAACATTTTCAGGTTTTGAACACAAGGTTGCTGACACGCTAAAAGATACTGTAAAATCTAAAGAATTAAATGATAAAATTAGTGATGTTTTAGTGCCTATACATGAAGTGACTGAAGTAAAAAGAGGTAAAAGAGTACAAAGAAAAAAAAAATATTTTCCAAGTTACGTATTAGTAAAAATGGAAATGAATAAGGAGCTTTACCATATGATTAAAAATATTCAAAAAGTAACAGGTTTTTTAGGAACAACAGGAGCACCCGCACCGGTTTCTGATAAAGAAATTGAAAAAATTTTAGGTAATATTAAGGAAGGATCGTTAGTACCAGAACCTAGCGTTACTTTCGATATTGGAGAACAAGTAAAGGTTTGTGAAGGCCCATTTGCGTCATTCACTGGTTTGGTAGAAGAAGTTGATGAAGAAAAGTCGAGACTTAAAGTATCAGTTTCAATTTTTGGTAGACCTACTCCAATTGAATTAGAGTATAATCAAGTAGAAAAATCATAAATATGGCAAAAGAAATAACAGGTTATGTAAAATTACAGATAAAGGGTGGTCAGGCAAATCCTGCTCCACCGGTTGGACCTGCTTTAGGACAGCGTGGCATAAACATTATGGAGTTTTGTAAGGCTTTTAATGAAAAAACTAAAAGTTTTTTGGGTAAACCTGTTCCAGTTGTAATAACTGTATATAAAGATAAAAAATTTAGTTTTATTATTAAATCTCCACCTGCGTCACATTTTATAAAAGAGGCAGCAAAGTTAAAAGGTGGCTCAAAAGAACCAGGTAGAGTAATAGTAGGATCAATTACAAGAAAACAAGCAGAAAAAATAGCTCAAGAAAAAATGAAAGATTTAAATGCACATGACATTGCAGAAGCTGTTAAAATAATTACTGGATCAGCTAGATCCATGGGAATAGAGGTAAAAGAATAATGAGAAAAAAATTATCAAAAAGATATAAAAAATTACTCGATAAAACTGAAGTAAATAAGATAGAAACTTTAGAAGAGGCAATTAAAAAAATTAAAAAAAATTGTACAACCAAGTTTGACGAGTCTATTGATGTGTCTCTAAATTTAAATTTAAAACAAAAAAAAGAGGAGGTTAATTTAAGAACGGTAGTAAATTTACCTAATGGTAATGGAAAAAAAATTAAATTGGCAGTTCTATGTGAGGAAAGCAAAATTAAAGAAGCCAAGGACTCTGGAGCTGAATTAGTTGGGTCTGATAAATTGATTAACGATATAACTAATGGAAAAATAAATTTTGATAAACTGATTTCAACACCTAATATGATGTCAAAATTAGGAAAGCTAGGAAAAATTTTGGGACCGAAGGGTTTGATGCCAAATCCCAAATTAGGAACTGTTACTACTGATATCAAAAAAACGGTAAAAGCTTTAAAAGATGGCCAAATAGAAATAAAAAATGATAAAGATGGTAATGTTGCAGCATCAATTGGAAAAAAGAGTTTTCCAGATTCTAAAATCATTGAGAATTTTAATGCTTTTATACAAACTATATTAAAAGAAAAACCAAATGGTATAAAAGGTGATTTTATTTTGTCATCATTTATAACATCAACAATGGGAATTTCGTTTAAATTAAAATTAAATATATGATGAATAAAGATAAAAAGAAGCACTACATAGAAGAAATGAAAACTTTCTTTAATAAGACAAGTTCAGTTCTTGTTACACATTATCAAGGCCTTACAGTAAAACAAATCGATGAGTTGAGATCTGAAATGAGAAAACATGGAATACTATTTAAAATAACAAAAAATAAAATTACAAAACTTGCTTTAGAGGGAAGTAAATTTAAAAAATTAGATAAATTATTTTCTGGACCTACTGCTGTTGCTTTTTCTGAAGATGCTATAACTTCAGCAAAAATTTTGACTAAATTTGCTAAAATAAATTCAAATCTAAAAATTATTGGTGGAATCATGGAAGAGGATCCTCTTTCAGTGGAAGATGTGGAAAAAATTGCCACACTACCAACTTTAGATGAGGCTAGAGCTAAAATTGTAGGTATTTTTACCGCTCCAGCGCAAAAAATAATAAGTATTTTACTTGCGCCCGGCTCAAAAATTGCTATTTTGGCGCACGCTAAGAGTAAAATTACATAAATTGAAATTACATAAATTGAAATAAAGAGAGAATTTCCATGACAGACTTAAATAAAATTATCGATCAATTATCAAAACTTACAGTTGTTGAGGCAGCTGACCTTTCAAAAAAATTGGAAGAAAAATGGGGGGTAACAGCAGCTACAGCAGTTGCAGCTGCTCCAGCAGCTAGTGCAGCAGCACCAGCCGAAGAAAAAACAGATTTTACAATTTTCCTTGCAGCAGTAGGGGATAAAAAAATTAATGTTATTAAGGAAGTAAGAGCAATTACAGGATTAGGTTTAAAAGAAGCAAAAGATTTAGTTGAGGCCGCACCTAAGGAAGTTAAAAAAAGTGTTCCTAAAAAAGATGCAGAGGATGCCAAGAAAAGACTTGAGGCGGCTGGCGCTAAAGTAGAATTAAAGTAGTATTTTAATATTAAAATTTAACTTACATTTTGCAATGTAAGAACATGCATGGAATTGTCTTTTACTGAAAAAAAAAGTATAAGAAAAAATTTTGGAAAGTTAAAAGAAATCTTATCTATTCCAAATTTAATCGAAGTTCAAAAAAAGTCGTATAATCAATTTTTACAATCACAAGATACAAGTAAATCAAATTTACAAAAAGGTCTTGATAGAGTTTTTAAAAGTATTTTTCCAATCGAGGAAATATCTGAGAAATCTACTTTAGAATTTATATCTTTTCGTCTAGATAAACCAAAATTCGATGTTGACGAATGTAGACAAAGAGATTTAACTTATTCATCTTCATTAAAACCTACATTACGTCTAGTTGTTTATGATATAGACGCAGAAAATAATACTAAACAAGTTTTATCCGCTAAAGAACAAGAAGTTTATATGGGTGATATTCCTTTAATGACACCAAGTGGAACTTTTGTAATTAATGGTGTTGAAAGAGTTGTTGTTAACCAAATGCATAGAAGTCCAGGAGTCTTTTTTGATCATGATAAAGGAAAAACTCACGCTAGCGGTAAACTTCTTTTCAATTGTAGAATTATACCAAATAGAGGTTCATGGCTAGATTTTGAATATGATGTTAAAGATCTTTTGTATTTTAGAATAGATAGAAAAAGAAAATTACCAATAACAACTTTTTTATTTGCATTAGGATACTCACGAGCAGAAATATTAGATTTATTTTATGATTTTAAAACTTTTAGTTTCGAAAAAGAAAAAAAACTATGGCAAACTAAGTTTGATCCTGAGGATTATAGACGTCCCATTAAATTAAGAGTTGATCTAATTAACTCAAAAAATGAAAAAAAGATATTAAAAAAAGGTTCAAAGATTAATTTTGTTATTGCAAAAAAATTGTTTGACGAAGGTCTAAAAAATATTTCGTTTACATCAGATTATTTCATTGAAAAATATACAAAAAAGAATTTATTAAATCCAATGACAAAAGAAATCTTTTTAAAATCTGGGTCGTCAATTGATAAAGAAAATTTAGATAAAATTATTGAATATAATATTAACACACTTGAAATTGCTAATGTTGATTCTGTTACAAAAGGCTCTTATTTAATTGATACATTAAATGCAGATAAAAATAATTCAAAAGAGGAATCAATAAATGATATTTATAAGGTTTTAAGACCAGGCGAACCACCATCTTTTGATGTTGCTAACGAAATCTTTAATAACTTATTTTTTAAATCTGAACGTTATGATCTATCCGATGTAGGTAGAGTAAAGTTAAATAATAAACTTCATTTAAAATGTAATGATGACATTACGATTTTACGTAATGACGATATTGTTGCTATTATTAAACATATGCTGGATCTTAAGGATGGCAAAGGAGAAGTTGATGACATAGATCATCTCGGAAATCGAAGAGTAAGATCTGTGGGTGAACTTGTTGAAAATCAATTCAGAATTGGAATTTTAAGAATGGAAAGGGCAATAAAAGAAAAAATGTCAACTTTATTAGAAGTAGAATCTTCTATGCCTCAAGATCTAGTAAACCCTAGACCAATTACTGCTGCGCTCAAAGATTTTTTTGCAACATCACAGTTGTCTCAATTTATGGATCAAACAAATCCTCTATCAGAAATAACTCACAAACGAAGAGTTTCCGCTTTGGGGCCAGGTGGACTTACAAGGGAGAGAGCTGGATTTGAAGTTCGAGATGTTCATCCAACACATTATGGAAGAATATGTCCGATAGAAACACCCGAAGGACCTAATATTGGATTAATAAATAGTTTAGCTACATTTTCTCGAGTAAATAAATATGGATTTATAGAAAGCCCTTATCGGAAAGTTATAAATTCTGTAGTAACAGATGAAATAGTATATTTATCTGCGATAGAGGAAGAAAAATACACAATAGCACAAGCGAATACAAAGATAAATAATGAAGGACGCTTAACAGAAGAACTCGTTTCATGTAGAAAATCGCTTAACTTTATTTTAGCAAAACCTGATTCTGTTGAATATGTTGACGTTTCACCAAAACAATTAGTGTCTGTGGCGGCTTCCTTAATACCATTCTTAGAAAATGACGATGCAAATAGAGCATTAATGGGTTCGAATATGATGAGACAGGCAGTTCCATTATTAAAACCCGAATCTCCATTAGTTGGAACTGGAATCGAGAGAGATGTTGCTCTTGATTCAGGAGTTACAATTATAGCTAAAAGAGATGGAATAGTTAATAAAATTGATGGAAAAAGAATAGTAGTCAATGCTTTCGAAAAAGATCTATCTAAATCTGGCGTTGATATTTATAATTTATTTAAATTTCAAAAATCAAATCAAAATACAACAATAAATCAAAAACCTTTAGTAAAAATAGGAGACGTTATAAAAAAAGGGGATATTATTGCTGATGGACCCTCTACTAAATTAGGTGAATTGGCCCTAGGAAAAAATATCACAGTAGCGTTTATGCCGTGGCTTGGTTACAATTTTGAAGATTCTATATTAATATCCGAGAGATGTGTATCGGATGATGTTTTTACCTCACTTCATATAGAAGAGTATGAATTAATGACTAGAGACACAAAGTTAGGAACTGAAGAAATAACTAGAGACATACCCAACATAAGTGAAGAATCTCTAAGGAATTTAGATGAATCGGGCATTGTATATATTGGAGCTGAAGTAAAAGCTGGGGACATATTAGTCGGTAAAGTTACTCCAAAAGGTGACAGCATATCTAACCCAGAAGAAAAATTGCTAAGATCAATTTTTGGGGAAAAAGCTACTGATGTAAGGGATTCATCATTAAAAATGCCACCT